>JAXJTT010000020.1:0-26946 GCA_036309445.1 Ruminococcus sp.
AAGGTTGAGGCTCTCGCTGAGGAGAGAGGCATTGATATGAAAAACGCATCATTATCAGAACTCGATTCCCTCTGGGATAAAGTTAAAATATAAGAATAATTTGGAGGATACTTGTTATGAACAAAACAGAACTTATTGCCGCTGTTGCTGAGCAGAGCGGTCTCACAAAGAAGGATGCAGAGAAGGCAGTTTCTGCAACTATCGATACAATCATCAATTCAGTTGCAAACAACGAAAAGATTCAGATTGCAGGCTTTGGTACATTCGAGCAGCGTCAGAGAGATGCAAGAACAGGTTGCGATCCAAGAACAGGTAACCGCATCGAAATCCCTGCTTCAAAGGTTCCTGCATTCAAGGCTGGTAAGGGCTTTAAGGATGCTGTAAACAAGTAATTTTATAAAGCGTGAGCCGATTGCAACGTGGTTGTGTCGGCTCTTTTGTTTTAAAATAAATCCAATGTGTTTGACGGAGGTGAAATAATGCGTCTTGATAAATATCTTAAGGTTTCAAGAATAATCAAAAGAAGAACGGTTGCAAATGAAGCCTGTGATGCAGGAAAAGTAACTGTAAATGATAAAATCGCCAGAGCTTCATATGATGTAAAGGTAGGCGATGTAATTGGAATTACAATGGGTGCCAAAAGCATCAAAATAAGAGTTCTTACAGTAAAAGATGTTGTACGCAAGGAAGAGGCAGACACAATGTATGAAGCTGTGCTTTGATGATATAAAACCTGTTGCTTTGAATGAATATTTTAAAATATATCTCCGTATAAATTATTATAATTTATGCGGAGGTTTTTTTATGAGCGATATGCCAAAAGGCAAAAACCACACAATGATGCTTGATAACAGAAGCAAGCTGTTTCTGACAGGAGTTGAAGATGTAAACGGATTTAACGAAGAAACCGTTTCAGCAGTAACCGCAAGCGGAAAGCTGATAATCAAAGGGGAGAAACTTCATATTGATAAGCTTAATCTGGATTCAGGAGAAGTTTGCATAGACGGAAAAATAAATGCAATGCAGTATCTCGGCAGTGATAACTCACAATCACGCTTATCAAAGCTGTTCAGGTAAGATTATATGGAAATTGATTTTTATACACAAACAAACGCTTTCTTATATTCATTCTTGCTTGGAGCAGGACTTGGTGCATTGTACGGACCATTTAAAGCGTTAAGAATTACTTTTCTGTCCGGAAAAATCTCTGTTGTGTTATGCGATATTTTATTTATGCTTATTGCAAGCTTTTCACTGTTTTTTTATTCGCTTGCTATGCTGTACGGATTTATAAGAATTTACGTGTTAGCAGGTGTAATAGGAGGTTTTATTCTATACAGAGTTACCCTAGGAAGCTTGTTGTTTCGCATTTATGCACCACTAATCGGTTTTATTGAAAAATTACTTAGGAAAATTAGAACAAAAATTAAAAATTATTCAAAAAAGCTATTGAAAATTCCTTACAAGATATTGTATAATAGCAATATAAAGATAAGAAGATTTAGAAAGAAAAGACAGCGTGACGTGGTAGTAAATAAGAAAGAAAAGGCGAATAATGAAAAAAGAAAACACAAAGAAGAAAGAAAGCACATCGCCTGAAATTAACGACGATGTTTCGGCTATAAAAGAAATCACACCGGAAAAGGCAAAGAAAAGTAAATACATCTTACTTTACCTTGCGATAATCGGTTTTGCGTTCTACGCAGTAATAACAATCATAAATCAGAATATGCAGATTGCTGATAAAAAAGCAGAGCTTAATGAGCTTAACAAGCAAATTAATATCGTAGAAGTTCAGACCAAGTACCTTGAAAAAGTAAAGGGCTATGAGGGAAAAGAACTTGAAGAGTATATGGAAAAAATAGCCAAAGAAGAAATGGGCTATGTCAGTGAGGGCGAGCGTATTTTTATTAACGTCGCAGGAGACTGAGTTTATAAATTTATAAGGGTATAAATAATTTTAAGGGGTAATATTTTTTTATGTCAATTGAAGTCGGAATGATTTTAGAAGGTAAAGTATCAGGTATAACAAAATTCGGTGCATTCGTAGATTTGCCCGATTCAAAAACAGGTATGGTACATATTTCTGAGGTAGCCCATACCTATATCAATGAAATTGCTGACCACGTAAAAGTGGGACAGACTGTAAAAGTTAAGGTTCTTGCAATCAACAACGGCAAGATAAGTCTTTCAATGAAGCAGGCTGTGCCTCAGGAGCCAAAAAAGTTTGACAAGTCTGAGCGTAATTTTAATCGCAGAGGCTCGTCTCCAAGACAGCCCTACAAGCCGGCTCCTCCTGTAAAGTCACCGGGAGATTACGAGTGGCAGGGTGCTAAAAAGAACACACCCACAAGCTTTGAAGATATGATGTCAAAGTTTAAGCAGACAAGTGAAGATAAGATGTCAGATCTTAAGCGTGGTGGTGAAAGCCGTGGCTATAGCCGCAGAGGTAACGGCAACGGCAGAAAATAAAATCCTGAAAAGGGAGGCACGTTTATGAAATTTACTTACACGGCAAGAAAGGTTAATCTCAGAGATAATTTCAAGGAGAGAGCAGAAAAGAAGTTCTCAAAATTTGAGAGATTGTTTACAGAGGACGCTGCCGTAAGCATTGTTGTCACCCTCGAAAAGAACCGTCAGACTGTTGAAGTTACAATCAGGGACAATGGTCTTGTTCTCCGTGCCGAAAGCACAATGAGCGAAATGAATGACGCACTCGACAAGGTTGTGGATATCCTTGCACGTCAGATTCGCAAAAACAAGACAAGACTTGAAAAGAAAATCAAGTCAGGTACTATTGATGACTTTGTAAATGAGACAGCTGAAATTGATGAGGTTGAGGACGAAGAATACAAAGTTGTGCGTAAAAAACAGGTTCTCATCAAGCCAATAACTGTTGAAGAAGCAATCCTTGAGATGAATATGATAAATCATAGCTTCTTTATTTTCAGAAATGCTGATACAGATGAGATGAATGTTGTATACAAGAGAGAAAACGGCGATTACGGTCTTCTCGAGCCAACTGTTGACTGATGTGCTTCGGGATTTTTGATATAATAAATTTTTAAATGACGATGAGGGTATCGGTTTACCGATACCCTTTTTTTGAGAAAAAGGAGTGATCAAGCGGTGCTGAAATTCTCTGCTCCGTGTATTTTCGGACTTGAAGGTTTGTGTGCTAATGAGTTTAAGTTTCTGGGACTTCAGAATGTGCAAGCACATAACGGTAAAGTAACCTTTGAGGGCGATTTTTCTTTGATGGCAAAGGCAAACATTCATTCTCGTTATGCTGAGAGAATCCAGATTTTGCTTGCTGAATTTGAAGCAAGAACTTTCGATGAGCTTTTTGAAGGTGTACGTGCCATAAACTGGGAAGATTTTATCGGTCTTACTGATTCTTTTCCTGTCAAAGGAAGAAGCATAAATTCAAAGCTTGTAAGTATTCCTGATTGCCAGAAAATTATCAAGAAAGCGACAGTAACAAGACTTTCTGAAAAATATATGGTGCCTTGGCTTGAGGAAAGCGGTCCCGTACATCAGATTCAGTTCCTTATAATGAATGATCAGGTGAGCATTATGCTTGATACCTCAGGTGCAGGCCTTCATAAAAGAGGTTATCGTGCAGAATCAAACGATGCACCTATTAAAGAAACTCTTGCAGCTGCTATGGTAGACCTTTCCAGAGTCAGAGCAAATCATTATGTAGTTGACCCTATGTGCGGCAGTGGTACAATACTGATAGAAGCGGCTATGAAAGCACTGAAAATTGCTCCCGGTTCCAAAAGATATTTTGCTGCTGAAAACTGGGGTTGTGTACCTTCGTCTGTCTGGAAAGAAGAACGTGACTATGCAAAGTCACTTGAAATCACTGATTGTGAATTTCACGCACAGGGTTATGATATTGACTCTGTTGCTCTTGAAACAGCAAAACAGAATGCGATTAAAGCAGGTGTAGGGGATAGAATCAGCTTTGAAAGACGTGATATAAAAGATTTCCGTCGTCCCGAGGGCTTTATGACCCTTATCACAAATCCTCCTTACGGTGAGCGACTGCTCGACGTAAAAACAGCCGAGGAGTTGTATAAGATTATGGGCGAGAAATTTATCAGAGAGCAGGGTAAAAGTTATACAATTATTACTCCTGACGATGATTTCGAAAAAATATTCGGACGCAAGGCTGACAAGAGAAGAAAGCTGTATAATGGTACACTTAAATGCCAGTTGTATATGTATTTCAAATAAAATGGTTGATTTATTTTGTGAAATATAGTATCATAGAAATAATTATGAATTATAGGAGGTATTACTTTGGACGAGAATAAGGAAATACTCACTAACAGCAGTGAGGAAAATGCTGAAGACAAAGGATACGATTTAAACACATTTGATGAAAATACAGAAGCTGAAACTTCTGAAAATAATGCTGAAACTGTTGAAAATGAAGAAAATTCAGAATCTGTAATTGAAAGTGTTTGTTCTGAAAATGAAACTAAGAAACAGCCTGTATTACATACTACAATTGTTATTTCAATTGTAATTTTACTTGCTTTTCTTGCAAGCTTTTTGATTGTAAGATGCTTTTTCAACACAAGCATCGTAGGTACATGGGTGCTTGAAATGGAAGACGTAGCAACATCTGACGAAGCTACTTTAGGCGAGAAAGAAAAACACAATATTTATTACACTTTCAATTCTGAGGGTGAAGTTATTACAACTTCCGGTACAGCAAAGAGCTATGCTACATACACTACTCAGGAAAATGAAGACGGAACAAATTCTGTAACAGCAGGTCTTTTCAGCGGTCTTACAGTTGATTATAGAATTGAAGGTAACGAAATTACTGGCCGTAAGCTTATAATCAGCTACAATGGTGAAGATGTGTTTACTTTCAAGAGTGCCAGAATTGCTGAAGTTAAGATTGAAACTCCGAAGGATTTTGAAGCTAACGAGAAATTACTTGGCAAGTGGTATGACGGTTCAGGTGTAACAGAAGACCACCACTACAATGTATATGAGTTTATGGCTGATGGTACATGTCTTATCGACTCAGCTCAGTATGATTACTATACAGGTGCAATCACACCAATCAAAATCAATGCAACATATGCTATTGTTGATAACCAGATGAAAGTTACTTATAAAATGGTTGATGAAAACAATGAGCTTAAGGATATAATTGACGAGTATCCGTTTGCATATGACGAAACTAATGATGTTTTTGTTATGAATGGTCTTGGCTTCTACCGTGTAAATGATGATTGTTCATTTATTTCAACACCTGACCAGCTTGTGCAATACTAAAATAATTAAAATCAAATAACTACTAAAGGCAACGATGGGATTTTCCACCGTTGCCTTTCACATTTTATAGGGATAGTGAATTAAATTCACCTGATGTTATAACTATGAAAAAGATAATTCTTACTGTTTTGATATTGCTGATAACTGTAATCTCGCCGCTGAGTATTTCTGCAGGAGCTTTAGATTCCTGCGAAATTTCAGGGCTTAATGGTTGTGAGAAATTTTTTCTTGAAACGGAGTCTGATAACGTATACGCTTATGGTATAAAGGACAACAATATTGTTATTTACAACATCACTTCAAAAAAACATTGCAACATATCGGTAGCAGGTAAAATTGCTCATTATCCTGTGTTGAAAAACAGCAGAGTTTATTGTGTATATAAGGATGATAATTTTAATTATAATCTCGGAATATTTGATGTTAATGGCACTGCAATTAAAACAATTCTTTTAGGTAATTCGAATAAATACCGATATTCAGAGTTGGTTGTATCAGACAATAGTTATTTTATCCCTACGATATCGTCTTTTGTTTATGCGTCTGAATATAATTTTGATGGCGAGTTGATATATGAATATAAGTATGACTATCAGAATGTTGATAATATTTTTATGAATGGCGGAGAAGTTTACGTCAGGCTTTCTAATGGTGAGATTCACAGCATAAAAGACGGAACTTCGGTTTGTTCAACAAAATTTTATACGGATATTTCTTTCTTCAATGTGGGAGACGGTTATGTTGCAGATAAAAATTACAGAATATATCCACTTAAAGAAAATATTGCAATAGATAGTTTTTCTTACAAGGTTGATTATTTGTATATCAGCGGAGATAATGTCTGCTACTCAAAGCCTAACACATTATATCTGTGTGATTTATCAGGTGAAATTGAGAGAGTCTATAATGCAGATTTCTGGATAGATTCTTTTGTTGTTGCTGATAATAAAGTGTATATCTATTCAGAATATTATAGCAGTATAATTGTAGTTGATTTTAATGAATTTGCTCCTCATAAATCAGATAATAACAACAATAAAAATGTCAGAGTTGCTAAAGAAGATTTTGATATTTCGTATAATTTGGATAATGGCATTATTTACGATATACCGCTTTCATATACGATTGAAGATTTCAAAAAGAAAACAAATCTGAATGTAATAATTTATGATAGAGATGAAACTCAAGTAACAGACGGATTTATAAGAACCGGCTATATAGCAGAAATTTCAGACAAAAAATATCCTGTTGCGGTAACAGGTGATGTTACAGGCACAGGAGTAATTGACAGCAGTGATGTTTATTTGCTTATGGATAGCTTTACAGGTGAAGCCGAGCTTTTCGGAGCATATAAAAAAGCCGCCGATTATAACCTCGACGGCTGTGTTGATAACAAAGATTTATTACTTATTTCAAGAGAGATGGATTGATGATTTTAAAAAATTATCAGTCCATTTCCCAGTTATGCCATACGTTCTGGATATCATCATTATCCTCGAACATATCAAGCATTTTCTGCATCTTAACCTTAGTGTCCTCGTCATCAATAGCTGTGTATGTGCTCGGCACCATTTCAATTTCAGCAGAAGCAAATGTATAGCCGAGCTTTTCGAGTTCGTCTCTTACAGCACCAAAATCATCAGGCTCTGTATAGATTGTGAACACATCTTCGTCAGCTTCAAAGTCAGCAGCACCGCACTCAAGAGCATCGCTCATAACAGTATCTTCGTCCTTTTCAAGCTCTTCACGCTCAATAATGAGAACACCTTTCTTTGAGAACATAAAGCCTACGCAACCTGGTGTGCCCATATTGCCGCCGAACTTGTCAAAGTAGTGTCTTACTTCACCTGCTGTTCTGTTTCTGTTATCTGTAAGTGCTTCAACTATTACTGCAACACCGTTAGGACCGTAACCTTCGTATGTAACAGCCTCGTAGTTTGCTGTATCACCGTCACTTGCAGCTTTTTTGATAATACGATCAATATTGTCATTAGGTACATTGTTAGCCTTAGCTTTAGCAATACAATCCTTGAGCTTTGAGTTTACGCTTGGGTCAGCACTGCCACCGTCACGGATAGCAACGATAAGCTCTCTGCCGATTTTTGTGAAAATCTTAGCTCTTGCGGCATCGTTTTTGCCTTTTTTCTGCTTAATTGTACTCCATTTGTTATGTCCTGACATAATATCATTCCTTT
Source organism: Ruminococcus sp. (assembly GCA_036309445.1). Lineage (GTDB taxonomy): Bacteria > Bacillota > Clostridia > Oscillospirales > Acutalibacteraceae > Ruminococcoides. The sequence continues at coordinate 7,497 of JAXJTT010000020.1, forward strand.
TTACATAATATAATACATCTTATTTAGTATATCATAAGGTAAAAAGCCTGTAAACACAAAAAGTTATTACAGTTTTGTAATAACTCCATTGTCAGAAATAACCTTGCGTGATATACTTATATGATAGAAACATATAAAATGAATTTAAAACAAAATAAAGAAAGGATGTTAAAAAATGATTAAGTCAATGACAGGCTTCGGCAGAAGCTGTACTGTGCTTAACGGCAGAGAAATCACTATTGAAATGAAAAGTGTAAATCATCGTTTTTTTGAGTTTTCCTGCCGCACTCCAAGAGGATATTCATTTCTTGATGATAAGCTCAAAACACTTGTAAACTCAAGAGTTTCAAGAGGTAAGATTGATATGTTTGTTACCATTACAGCCGCTGAGGATGTTCCGGCAAATGTAATAGTAAATCATTCAATTGTTTCGGGCTACCTCAACGCTATGAAGGAGATTTCAGAAACTTACGGAATACCTAATGACGTTACAGTAACTTCAATTTCACGTTTCCCTGATGTTTACACTGTTCAGAAAGCCGCTGATGATGAAGAGCAGCTCACAGCAGATGTTTTAGAGGTAGCTTCTCAGGCTTTGGATTCCTTTATTGAAATGCGAGTAACTGAGGGTAACAAGATGAAAGCAGATATTCTGGGTCGCACCGAAACAATACTTTCAATTGTTGAAGAAATCGAAGAACGCTCACCTGTAACAGTCAAAGAATACGAGCAAAGACTTCTTGAGAGAATTTCTCAGACTTTGCAGGATTACCACATAAACATAGACGAACAGAGAGTGCTTACAGAGGTTGCTGTATTTGCCGATAAAGTTGCAGTGGCAGAAGAAACAGTAAGACTTCGCAGCCACTTTGAGCAGTTTAGAAATATGCTTGAATCCGAAGTACCTGTCGGCAGACAGATAGACTTTATAATTCAGGAGATGAACAGAGAAGCCAACACAATCGGCTCAAAGGTTCAGGATTCTGTAATTGCACATAAGGTTGTAAGAATCAAGAGCGAGATTGAAAAAATCCGTGAGCAGATTCAGAATATCGAATAAGGTGATAAAATGAAGCTGATAAACATAGGTTTCGGAAATCTTGTCAGTTTTGAGAAGCTTGTAGCGGTTGTATCACCTGAGGCAGCTCCTGTCAAAAGAATAGTTCAGGACGCTAAAACAAAAGGTATGCTTATAGATGCAACCTGCGGCAGAAAATGCAAGGCGGTACTTGTTATGGAAAATGACCACGTAGTGCTGTCAGCAATTTCATCAGAAGCAATTCTTAACAGAACAACAGAAAGTGAGGAGCAAAAAGATGAACAGTAAAAAGGGCAGGCTTGTACTTTATACAGGCTCATCAGGAGTAGGAAAGGGTACTATAATGTCAGAGCTTCTGAAGCGTGATGACAATATCAGACTTTCTGTTTCCAATACAACACGTGCTCCACGTGATGGCGAAATTGACGGAGTTCATTATAATTTCGTAACAAAAGAGCAGTTTGAGGATTTAATATCAAAAGATGGTTTTCTTGAATATGCACAGTATTGCGAAAATTATTACGGCACTCCTAAAAAGCAGGTTGAAGATATGCTTGCGGACGGTAAGTGCGTATTTCTTGAAATTGAGGTTCAGGGCGGACTTCAGATTCTTGAGAAATATCCTGATGTTTTAAGTATCTTCATTCTTCCTCCTTCAATGGAAGTTCTTTCAGAAAGACTCCACGGCAGGGGTACAGAAGACGAAGAGACAATTCAGAAAAGACTGACTGAGGCTAAAAACGAGATTTCATTCAAAGACAGATATAAATACAATGTCGTAAATGATAATCTTGAAACAGCAGTTGTAGAAATTCTTGATATTCTTAAAAAGGAATATTGCTGATTAAATACATATAAGGCTTCTTTTGAAGCTTAATACATATATGATTAAATTATAAATTTAAAAATATTAAGGAGAATTATTATGCACAAGGTTAATGTTGATGATTTATTTGCAGGTAAGCAGAGCAAGTACGCTCTTGTAGTAGGTGTAGCAAAGAGAGCAAGAGAGATTACATCAGAGCTTGAGGAAAGTGGAGAAATCGTAGAAACAAAGCCTGTTCTTCTTGCAATTGATGAAATTAAAAACCACGAAATCGGTATTTTAGAGCCGGACGACAATGAGCTTAAGGGTAATAGCTGAGATTGCCGTTGAAAAAACGGTATATTCGTTTGATAAAGCCTTTGACTATCTGATACCGAAAGAGCTTGAAGCAAAAGCGAAAGCAGGCAAACGTGTTCTTGTGCCTTTTGGTAACGGTAACAGAAAACGTCAGGGGATAATAATGTCTCTTCATACAGGCAGTGGGGAAAAACTTAAGCAAGTTATCTCACTGCTTGATGCCGAGCCTGTTTTAAGCGAAGAGATGCTTAAAACGGCTGCGTATATGAAAGAACACTATTTCTGCACCCTCTACGAAGCAGTTAAAACTATGCTTCCTGCAGGAATTAACTATAAACTCACCACGCTTTATGGTGCAAGAGATGAAAGTGAATTTTCTTCTGAAGAATTAACGAATGAAGAACAAAGACTTTATAATTATCTCTTCTCAAAGCGTAAAGCTGTAAAGAGCGACACAATTCTTGAAGCCTTCGGTTACAGTAATGCAGAAATCCTTGAAGACCTTGTAAGACGTAATGTGCTTTACAAATCTGATGAGGTTTTCAGGAAAGTTTCTGATGCGGTAATGAAGATGGCGTCAGTGGTGCCTGATGTTGATGTTTCTTCACGTAAGCTTACCGACAAGCAAAAAAGCGTGTATGAGCTTATCGAAATGGCAGGCGGAATATCTGTAAAAGAAGTTTGCTATTTTACGGGTGTTACCTCAGCGGTCATTGATGCACTTCTGAAAAAAGGTCTTATCTATCTTTATGATGAAGAGGTTTTTCGTATTGAAGAACGTGCAAAGCAGGAAAACCTGCCTGCAATCAACCTTTCAAAGCAACAGCAGATTGCCTGTGATTCGCTTTACAGAGAATATGCTGACGATAAGCCGCACGTAAGTCTTTTGTACGGAATTACAGGCTCAGGAAAAACAAGTGTTTTCCTCAAGCTTATCGAAAGAGTAATAAACGACTCAAAGGGTATCATAGTAATGGTACCTGAAATTTCTCTTACACCACAGTTTGTTTCGCAGTTTTCAAGTCGTTTTGGTGATAAGATTGCTGTGTTTCACAGTGCTTTGTCGCTGGGAGAACGCCTTGATGAATACAAAAGAGTAAAGCAGGGGCTTGCAAAAATTGTCATCGGTACAAGAAGTGCAATCTTTGCTCCGTTTGAAAATCTCGGTCTGATAATTATGGACGAAGAGCAGGAATACAGCTATAAATCCGAAAGCTCACCGAGGTATCACGCAAGAGAAATTGCAAAGTTCCGTTGTATGCAAAACAACGCATTACTGATTTTAAGCTCGGCTACTCCGAGCGTAGAAACATATTACTATGCAAAAAGCGGCAGATATTCTCTGAATACTCTTTCAGAGAGATACGGAAACGCAACACTTCCCGAGGTTATTATCGCTGATATGAGCGAGGAAATACAGCGTGGAAATCCTACTGGTTTTTCCGAGCCACTTTTGCAGAATCTTGAATATAATCTTGAACACGGCAAGCAGTCAATTTTACTGCTCAACAGACGAGGCTACAACACCTTTGTAACCTGCCGAACCTGTGGAGAAGCCGTAACTTGCCCTAACTGTTCAATTTCGCTCACCTACCATAATGCAAACGGTAGATTGATGTGCCACTATTGCGGCTATTCAGTGCCTTATTCAGATAAATGTCCTTCCTGCAACAGTAACTCACTTACTTTTGGCGGAACAGGAACACAGCGTGCTGAAAAGGATATTTCTGAAATTTTTCCTGATGCAAGAATTTTGAGAATGGATACTGATGCGACATCATCAAAATCATCATACGAAAAAATGATTTCAGCCTTTTCAAACGGTGATTATGATATTCTCGTCGGAACACAGATGGTTGCAAAGGGACTGAATTTCCCGAATGTTACGCTTGTAGGTGTGCTGAATACTGACCAGATGCTTTATGCTGATGATTACAGAAGCTACGAACGCTCGTTTTCACTTCTGACACAGGTTGTTGGCAGAAGCGGCAGAGGAAATGAAAAGGGTATGGCGGTTATACAGACCTATACACCGGATAACATGATAATTTCCATGGCGGCAAATCAGGATTATGACAGATTTTTTGAAACAGAAATAAACGTGCGTAAGGCGATGCTTTATCCGCCTTTTGCCGATATATGTCTTGTAGGATTTTCAGGTGTAAACAGGGAACTTACAATGAAAGGTGCAAAAGCTTTTCTTGATATGTTCGTGTCAAAAGCAAAGAAGGAATATCCAGACCTGCCCCTGAGACTACTAGGACCCTCACCTGCACTTGTTGTTAAGGTGAGCAATAAATATAGATTTAAAATCATTGTAAAATGCAAAAACAATTCCGAATTTCGCAAGCTGTTGTCATCAATCCTTGCTGATTTCGGAAACAAAAAGGAATTTTCGGGTGTTTCTGTCTATGCAGATATGAATGCCCTTGTATGTTGATAAAGGAAGTGTAAACTATGGCTATCAGACAGATTGTTAAAGAAGGCGACGACGTACTGACAAAAAAATGCCGTGAGGTAGTAAAATTTGATGACAGACTTTCTCAGCTTCTTGATGATATGATTGATACTCTCAAAGAGTCAGGCGGTGTAGGTCTTGCCGCACCACAGGTTGGCATTTTAAGAAGAGTAGTTGTAATTGATGTAGGCGAGGGTGTTATTGAACTTGTGAACCCTGTAATCGTAGAAACAAGCGGAGAGCAGGAGGGTCTTGAAGGCTGTCTTTCCTGCCCTGGTGAATGGGGTATTACAATCCGACCAAACTACGTAAAAGTAAAAGCGTTTGACCGTAACGGCAATGAATTTACTGTTGACGGTGAAGAGCTTCTGGCAAAAGCTTTTTGTCATGAACTTGATCACCTTGATGGTATTCTGTATAAAGAAAAAGTTATACGTATGGTTTTACCTGAAGAACTTGAGGAAAACTGATATAATTCCAAATCAGAAATAAAAGGAGCTTTCCTATGAGAATAATTTATATGGGAACACCCGATTTTGCTGTTCCTGCTCTTGAAAGACTTGCATCAGGCAAACATACTGTAGAAGCTGTTTTTACCCAGCCCGACAAGCCACAGGGCAGAAAAATGGTGCTTACACCACCTGATGTAAAGGTGTGTGCAGAAAAGCTCGGTATCAAAGTGTATCAGCCTGAAACTTTCAAAGACGGCACAGCACTTGAAATTATTAAGGAGTATAATCCTGATGTAATTGTTGTAGCCGCATACGGCAAGCTTTTACCAAAAGCAGTGCTTGACGCTCCTAAATACGGCTGTGTAAATATTCACGGCTCAATTTTACCGAAATACAGAGGAGCTGCACCTATTCAGCAATCTGTGTTAAACGGTGACAAAATAACAGGTGTTACCGCAATGCAGATGGCAGAGGGAATGGATACGGGCGATATTTTAAATATCATTGAAACAGAAATAGGTGAAAACGAAACTGCAGGTGAGCTTTTCGACAGACTTGCGATTCTCGGCGGTGATTTGATTGAGCAGACACTTGAAATGCTCGAAAAAGGCGAAATCACTCCTGAAAAGCAGGACGAAAACAAAGCTACTCATACCTGTAAGATTGATAAATCTTTCTGTCCTATTGATTTTACAAAGACAGCACAGGAGATTCATAATCAGGTGCGTGGTCTTAATCCATGGCCTGTTGCAACTACAGAATTTAGCGGAAAGAAAATGAAAGTCTTTTCAACAAGAGTTTGTCCACAGAGTGGTAAACCGCAGACAATACTCAGCACTAAACCTTTGATTGTTGCTTGCGGAGAAAATTCTATTGAAATTATAGAAGTTCAGCTTGAAGGCAAAAAGCGAATGACAGCAGAAGCTTTTCTTGCAGGTCATAAACTCAGCGTCGGTGATATGCTTACATAAGCAAGTGTATCAGAATTTTTGTTACCTTGCCTTATAATCAGGAGGTAAACTATGCCGTATTTTTTTTATGGATTTGATTGGACTTACTTTGTATTTATCCTGCCTTGCGTAATAATTACGCTGATTTGTCAATTGAGAATATCCTCTGCATACTCCAGATATTCTCAGATACAAAATTCACGTTATATGACGGGTGCACAGGCTGCTGAATACGTTTTAAGAACAAACGGAGTTACAGGTGTCAGAATTGAACAGATTGCAGGTCATATGACCGACCATTTTGACCCGAGAACAAACACAATCAGATTGTCTGATGGTGTTTTCAATTCAACCTCTATTGCCGCAGTTGGTATTGCTGCACATGAGGCAGGTCACGCTGTGCAACACGCAGAGGGTTACTTGCCTAACAAAATCAGAGGTGCAGTTGTGCCGCTTGCAAACATAGGTTCAAAACTAAGTTGGATATTCATTTTACTTGGTTGCTTTTTTTCTGCAAAAGTAGGATTTACTTTCCTGTATATAGGAATAATACTTTTTTCACTTTCAGTGCTCTTTACAATTGTTACCCTGCCTGTTGAATTTAATGCTTCTTCCAGAGCATTAAAGGTAATAAAAGAAGGAAATCTTCTTGTTGGCGAGGAATATCAAGGTGCAAAAAGCACATTACAGGCGGCTGCAATGACATATGTTGCGGCAGCTTTAACAGCAGTTTTACAGCTTGTAAGACTTTTTGTTCTTGCAAGACGAAGAAGATAATTTATAATAAAGGAACATTCATAAAATGACTCAGCCACGCAGAATAGCATTTGATATACTTTATAAAATAGAAAATGATTCAGCCTACTCTAACATAACTATAAACAATGCTGTAAAGGAGCATCAGTTAAATTCGCTTGATGCTTCCTTTGTGTCAGCTCTTGTTTATGGTGTGCTTGAGCGTAAGCTTACGCTTGATTATATTATCAGACAGTATTCAAAAATTCCTTTAAGGAAAATTGAACTGAAGACCAAGCTCATTCTCAGGCTCGGTATTCTGCAGATGGTCTTTATGGATAAAATTCCTGACAGTGCCGCAGTTAATGAAAGTGTAAACCTTGCCAAAAAACTAAAGTTACAGAAATCATCAGGCTTTATCAATGCAATTCTAAGAAACCTTGCAAGGGCAGATAAAAAATATAATTTGCCTGATAAAAAAGATAAGGTTCTGTATTATTCAATAAAATACTCTTGTCCGCAAGAACTTGTACGCTTATGGTATAATTCTTATGGAGAAAATAATACGGTCAGGCTCTTAGAAAATCTGGGTGGCAGACCTGAAATATTCATCAGAGTAAATACTCTTAAAACCAACGCAGATGAGCTTGTTGAAATTCTTGAAAAAGAGGGAGTAAGAGCAGAGAAATCTCAGATTCTCGAAAATGCCGTAATGGTATCAAACACAGGTTCAATTGAAAAACTTGATGCGTATAAAAACGGTCTGTTCCACGTTCAGGACCTTTCATCACAGTTATGTGTTTATTTTCTTGGTGCAGAAGAAAACAACACAGTTATAGATGTTTGTTCAGCACCGGGCGGAAAGTCATTTACGGTAAGCCAATATATGAAAAACAGCGGAAATCTTATTTCCTGCGATATGTACGAACATAAGCTCAGGCTTATTGCAAACGGTGCAAAGAGACTGTCAGTTTCAAACATTACAACAAAACTCAGAGATGCCTGTGACAGTGAAAGTGTATTGCCTGTGGCTGACAGAGTGCTTTGTGATGTTCCTTGCGGTGGTCTGGGTGTTCTTTCAAGAAAACCCGAAATCAGATATAAGTCAGATTTGATTGATAACACTTTGCCGCAAATTCAATATAATATTCTTTGTGAGAGTTCACGCTATGTTAAAGCAGGCGGTGTGCTTGTGTACTCCACCTGTACTCTTAACCCTGCAGAAAACAATAATAATACAAAGCGTTTTCTTGCAGAAAATCCGCAGTTTGAGCCTCTCAAGCTCAATTTGCCTGACGGAATTAACCGAGCTATAGATGAAGAAAACTATGAAATTACACTTATGCCGCATAGTGCAGGCTGTGACGGTTTCTATGTTTCTGCGTTCAGAAGGAGGTCACTATGAGTCTTATAGATATCAAATCAATGAATCTTGAGGAATTACAGACTTTAATGACTGACAACGGTTTTCAGAAATTCCGTGCAAAGCAAATTCAACAATGGCTTGCAAAAGGTGTGTCGGATTTTGACTCTATGGCAAACATTTCTAATGAAATCAGAAATTTTTTGAAAATAAGTTGTTACATTTCTGTTGCAAATATTGAAAAAAAGCAAATTTCGAGATATGATAATACAGTTAAATATTTGTTTTCTTTTCCCGACGGTGAATGTGTAGAGTCGGTTGTAATGAAATATAAGCACGGCTATTCAATTTGCATTTCAACACAAGTTGGTTGCAAAATGGGCTGTACCTTCTGTGCTACGGGCAAAAGCGGTTTTTCAAGAAACCTTACGCCATCAGAAATGCTCAATCAGATAGAAGCCGCACAGCAGGATTTAAATATAAAAATTTCCAATATTGTCCTTATGGGTATGGGCGAGCCTCTGGATAATTTTGATAATGTTATAAAATTTCTTCGCCTTGTGTCCGATGATAACGGACTGAATATCGGTATGAGACATATCACGCTCTCTACCTGCGGACTTGTTCCGAAAATATATGAACTTGCAGACTTGCATCTCGGAATTACCTTATCGGTATCCTTACACGCACCTAATGACGAAGTAAGGCAGAGAACAATGCCTGTAGCAAAAAAATATTCTATGCAACAGCTTTTAAAGGCTTGTCGTGATTATTTTGATACCACAGGCAGACGTGTTACTTTTGAATACTCAATGATAAGCGGAGTAAATGATTCAGACAAAGATGCATACGAACTTGCAGACAGACTAAGTGGTATGAACTGCCACGTCAATTTGATTCCCGTCAACACCGTAGAGGGAACGGGTTACCTGAAAAGCAATACAGAAAGGCAACAAGCCTTTGTAAATATACTCGGCCGTAAGAAAATTGCGGCAACAGTCAGAAGAACGCTTGGAAGCGATATAGACGCATCCTGCGGTCAGCTTCGACGAAAACATACTAATGAAGGAGGTAAATAACTTGGAAGTATTCAGTAAAAGTGATATAGGACTTGTACGTTCACAAAATCAGGATGATTGTCGCTTCGGAGTTATTTCTCCCAGCTGTGCTTGGGCGGTAGTCTGTGACGGAATGGGAGGTGCCAATGGCGGCAATATTGCAAGTGCAACAGCAGTAGAATACATCAGCACAAAAATCACCGACCTTTATAAAGAGGATATGACAAAAGAGCAAATCGGTGAGCTTATGGCTGAAATAGTTGTAAACGCAAATATGAGGGTGTTTGAATTATCCACTCAGGACCCTGAGCTTGCCGGAATGGGTACCACTTGTGAATTTGTGTTTGTAAAGGATACAACTGTTCACATAGTTCATGTTGGTGACAGCCGTACCTATGCAATCAGAGGCGGTAAGATCAAACAGCTTACCGAGGATCATTCTGTTGTGCAGGAAATGGTACGCAGAGGTGAGCTTACATATGAACAGGCTCAGAATCACCCGAACAAGAACTTTATTACAAGAGCTTTGGGTATAAAGCCGTCTGTAAGACTTGACTATATAGAAGCTAATTTTATTTACGGAGATGTTCTCCTTATTTGCACAGATGGTCTTTCAAACTGTATCACAACAGGTGATATGGTAAAGATTTGTCACGAGAATCGTGGAGAAGGACTTATACAGAAGCTTGTAGACAAAGCAAAAGACGGCGGAGGCACAGACAACATCACCGCTACGGTAATTTATTGAGAAAGGGAGAGTGAAATCCTTGGATAAATATATCGGTAAAAGACTGGACGGTCGTTATGAAATTCACGAGCTTATCGGCGTAGGCGGTATGGCTAATGTGTACCGTTGCAACGATACACTCGATGACCGTGAAGTTGCTATAAAGATACTTAAGGATGAATACTTAAACAACGAGGAATTTATCCGTCGTTTTAAAAATGAATCAAAGGCTATTGCAATGCTCTCACACCAGAATATTGTCAGAGTTTACGACGTAAGCTTTGGTGATATGATTCAGTACATTGTAATGGAATATATAGATGGTATCACACTCAAGGAATATTTTGAACAGCAGGGTATAATTGAGTGGAAAGAGGCGTTGTTTCTTACAACTCAGGTGCTCAAGGCATTACAGCACGCTCATGAACGTGGTATAGTTCACCGTGACATAAAGCCTCAGAATATAATGCTTTTACAGGACGGCACGATCAAGGTAACAGACTTTGGTATTGCACGTTTTTCAGACAAAGCTACAAGAACTATGACAGAACAGGCAATCGGTTCTGTTCACTATATTTCACCTGAACAGGCAAGAGGCGAGGCAACAGACGGCAAAACTGACATCTACTCACTCGGTGTTATGCTTTATGAAATGCTCACAGGCAAGCTTCCGTTTGATGCTGACAGTGCTGTGTCAGTTGCACTTATGCAGCTTCAGTCAACTGCAAAGCGTCCTCGTGAAATAAACGCTGGCATACCTATTGGACTCGAGCAGATTACAATGAAGGCTATGCAGAAGCTTCCTGCTGACCGTTACAGCTCAGCAGCCGAAATGCTCAGTGATATGGAAAGATTCAGACTCAATCCTTCAATTGTATTTGAGTACGGTAAATTTGTTGATAATCAGCCGACTAAATTTGTAGGTTCCATCAAGGAAGCAAAAAATTCTGTCAAAGCAGATAAGTATGACAGAAAAGACAGCTACGAAGATGACTATAACAGTGATGATGTTGAAGAGGCTGATGATGACGAAAAGATTTATCACAGACCTGCGTATTACGCAATAAAAGCTATTATCATTTCTGCAATTCTAATCTGTGCCGTGTTCTTCGGACTTGCGTTTATGAAGGGTTGCAATTCATCTCAGGCAAAAGATGTAGATGTTCCTGATTATGTCGGCAAGACAATTGCTGAGGCAAACAAGGACAATCCAAATGAATTTATTTTCGTTGTAGAAAGTAAATACGATGAATCAAAGGAAATGGGTGTAGTTCTTGAGCAGGAGCCAGAGGCAGGTTCTAAGCTTGTAAAAACAGGTTCTCAGATTACACTTACAGTCAACGGCAAAGATACTAATGTTGCAGTTCCGTATGTTCTCAATTATTCCGAGAAGGATGCTTCAAAGATTATTGAAGAAAAGAGCTTGCTTCCTAAGGTTATCTATATTGAGAATGTGAAGACTCCTAAGGGTTATGTTGCTGAAATTTTCCCTAAGGCTGGTGTGCAGACTCCTATCGGCTCAGAAGTTTATGTGTATGTTGCAAATGGTGAAAGAAGAGAAAAAATAGAGCTTCCTTCTGTTTCAGGCTTAAGTTTAGCTGAGGCAAAGGCACAGATTGAAACTCTCGGTCTTACAGTTGAAACCATTTACGATGATAACAGTAAACTTCCAAAAGATACAGTAGTAACACAGTCACCTCTCCAGTATGGTAAGGTAGATCCGGACTCTGTTGTAACACTCACAGCTAGCTCAGGCAAGGGTATCAAGAGTACAGTAACAGTTTATGTAGATCTTCCGCTTGATGCTCCTGCAACAGTTAATATGACTGTTATTGCTGACGGAGTGGTAGACGACAGATATACAAAGACACTTGTTCCTCAGTATAACAGAACCTGCACACTTGAGTTTACAGGCTCGGGCGTTTCAACTGTAATAGTACAGCTTGACGGTCAGGTTTACAGAGAATACACAATCGACTTCTCGGTATCAGCGGTAACTTCAACAATTTCTCATAACTATTATACGGAAACTACGGTTCCTTATATTTATCCTTCAGAGGAAACAACAATTCCTTATGAAGAGCCAACATATGAGCAGTATCCTACAGAAGAAGTACCGTTTGAAACTGAACCGGAACAGTATTGGTGATATGAGTAATAACGAAGGAATTTTGCTTAAGGTGCTCGGCGGATTTTATTACGTTGAGTCAGATAATGAAATTTTTGAATGTAAGGCAAGAGGAAGCTTCCGCAAAAGCGGAAGCTCCCCGCTTGTCGGTGACAGGGTCAGAATAGCAGTTCAGAAGGAAGGCTTTTCTTCAATCGAAGAGATTCTTCCCAGAAAAAACCAGCTCAGGCGACCGCCGGTTGCAAATCTGGATGTACTTGTTATCGTCTGTTCCACAGTTGATCCAAGTCCGAATTTTACAATTATAGATAAAATGACCGCAACAGCTATCAATAATGATATTCAGCCGATTATCGTAATATCTAAGAACGATATTGCTGATGGTGAAGAAATTGCCCGTATATACAGAAATGCTAAGTTTCCTGTTTTTTGCACATCGCCCGAAAATCCTGATGCTGCAAATGAGCTGAAAGGTTTTCTTAAGGGGAAAACTGCCGCATTTACAGGTAACAGCGGAGTCGGAAAATCTACATTACTTAATCAGATTTTTCCTCAGCTTGAGCTTGAAACAGGCGGAATAAGCCGTAAACTCGGACGAGGCAGACACACTACTAGAGCTGTTGAACTGTTCAACCTTGATGGTTGTTATATTGCAGACACACCGGGCTTTTCTACAGTTGACCTGCAAAGATATGAACTGATTGATAAAAACCGCCTGCAATATTGTTTCCCTGAATTTGAAGAATATCTCGGTGAATGTATGTTTTCTTCTTGCTCACATATCTGCGAAAAAGGTTGCAGTGTTCTTAATGCACTCAGTGAGGGGAAAATTGAGAAAACACGTCATGCAAGCTATGTTAATATGTATGACGAGGTTAAAGACATCAAGGAATGGCAGTTAAAAGGCAAGAACTAAGAGGTTAAAATGCGTTGTGTAATTATTGCGGGTTCACCCGACACAAATACTGATTTTATAAGAAAAACTGTAGGCGAAGACGATTATCTCATATGTGCTGACAAAGGCTTGTCTTTTGCCAATAAAGCAGGTCTTAAGCCGAATCTTGTAGTTGGTGATTTTGACTCATACAAAGGTAAACTTCCGACAGATTGCGAGATAGTATCGCTTAACCGTAAAAAAGATGACACTGACACAATGCATGCCATAGATATTGCTTTTGAAAGAGGGCATAAGAATTTCCTGCTTCTCGGAGCAACCGGAGGCAGAATAGACCACACTATTGCTAATATTTCTGCGTTGATGTATATAAACAACAAAGGCGGCAGAGGAGATATTTTGTCGCATGATGAATATATACGATTTTTGCCCGATGGAGATTATATGTTCCATGGCTTGCACGGACTGACATTTTCGGTTTTTCCTTTTGGCTGTAAAAACGTATATGTATCCATTTCAGGTGCTGAATATCCGCTAGATAACTTTTGTCTGACAGCCGAAACACCGTTAGGTATTTCAAATGTTTTCACATCAGATGAAAGTAAAATAAAAATCAGTGACGGAAACGCAATTATAATTATCAATTTAGGTGAAGTTTGATTTATTTCTGTTTGATTTTCAAAATCAAACAGAAGTAAATTTCTTTAAAAATGGGGGTATAGCTCAGCTGGGAGAGTGTCTGACTGGCAGTCAGAAGGTCACGGGTTCGAGCCCCGTTATCTCCACCAGCCGAGGAGTCTCGGCAACCAATTCGCAACAGAATTTTTTTAAAAAAATAATTTCCCGAATGAAATCTTGGGTTTAATAAGTCAGTTTTACTTGCTGAGGAGTCTCGGCAAACGGTTCAAACTAAAATAAATCAGATTGTTATTATAATTACGGTTGTACTATAACAAAACTGTAATTATAATGACACCTATAAATCTTGAAAAGAATAATAATAATATGCTATAATTCTAATATGTCAATTAATATAGTGTAATTCAATTTGGAGTTGAAAATAATATGTCATTATGTATGGGTTGTATGCAGGAAATAGGTCATAACAGAGTATGCCCTGATTGTCAGTTTGATAATTCAGAGAAACAACCGGCACCATTTTTGCCATACAGAACAGTACTTGCGGGCAGATATATTACAGGAGCAGGTATTGATACAAACGGCGAGAGCACTCGCTACATAGCTTTTGATAAAGAAACAGGCGATGTTGTTATTGTAACTGAGTTCTTGCCTGTTGGTCTTTTTACAAGAGAAGAATCACAGACTGAAATCAAGGTAAACTACGAGGATAGACTCGTTTATAAAAAACTTCTTGATAAGTTTGGTTCATATTTCAAGACAATTGCTGAGCTTAAAGAGCTTTCTGCAATTACAAAAATCAGAAATATTTTTGAAGAAAATAATACTGCATATGTTATCGAGGACAACGAAGACCTCATTCCTTTCGAGGAGTATATCGAGAGAAGCAACGGTCATCTTGATTGGGATATAGCCAGACCTTTGTTTATGCCTGTAATTTCTGCACTTGAGGCTCTTCATAAGCGTGGTGTAGGACATTACGCTGTAGCTCCTAAGAATATGTTTATTACAACATCAGGCAAAATTCGTATTATCGGTTATGCTACTGAAAACGAAAGAAAGCGTGGCACAGCATTAAAGTCACAGCTTTTCTCTGGTGCGGCAGCTCCTGAGCAGTATGAAGACAACTTCCCGCTTGATGAAATTACAGATATCTACGGCTTCTCCTCAACTCTTTTCTACGCACTTACAGGTCATCTTCCGAAGAGTGCTGTAGAGCGTATGAAAGACAGCAGACTTCTTATGAGTACATCAACTGTTAAGCGTTTACCGCCTCACGTTGTTTCTGCACTTGCAAATGGCTTGCAGATGCAGAGAGAGAACAGAATCACAGATTTTGACGAGCTTCGTGCTCAGCTTTCAGTTGCTCATACTGCAAAAGCTATTCAGGATGAAATTTCAAGAACAGCAAGTATGAATTTACCTAAGGAACACTCACCACGTAAAAATGGTATGTCACACGCTTCTGTTACAATTATTTCTGTTGCAGTAACTGTTCTTGTTTTAGGTATTGCAGGTGTGTTCTGGCTTATGCAGAATCCTCTTGCAGGTATGTTTGAGGACAACACAGGTGCTACTGTTGAAACAACACAGGCAACAGAGTGGACAGGACCGACAGTTCCTAATTTCTTAGGTATGAAATATGAGGAAGTTGTGCAAACAGATGAATCTGATGAAAATATAACCGTATATCGTGATTACAGCGATAATTACAGTGACCAGTATACTGAGGGTCTTGTTATGGCACAGTATCCACCTGCAGGCTCAAAGGTTGACCAGAATGATGGCATCAGCGTTACTGTTACAGTCAGCCTCGGTTCTCAGATGAGAAAGCTTCCGGTTATTAAGACTAAAAGACTTGATGAAGCTGCTTTAATGCTTGCCAATACAGGTATCCTTGCTACTGCAGAATATCAGTATTCAGATTCAGTTCAGGAAGGTAGAGTAATCGGATATAAAAATCACCTTGAGGGCGATAGTATTGAATATGGTACAAATGTTATTATCATAGTAAGTCAGGGACCAGAGGTAATTCCTACCACAAATGCGTTAATTTATTAAGCAAATTCTACTTAAATCAATAAAGGCTGTGTCAGAAAAATCCGATACAGCCTTTTGTTTTGTGAAAAATAAATTTTATTGTTACATTCGGGTATTAAAGTATACTGCTTATCTGAATTTTGATTTAACGCTTTTTTCGCAACTTTTGAGTACATTAAAAACAGACGAAGCACCTTTTTCATAAGCTCTTGAAATCAAATCAGGCGAAAGCGTGATTGTAGCTTTTTCTTTTTCGTTTTCTACTATGGTGTCAATAACAGCAAGGTCAAGTGTTTGTGAAGCCTGACAAAGACTTCTGTATCTGTTTTGAGAAAGTGTAAAAATATTTTGCGGATTGCTCTTTTCTGCTGAATAAATTGTTCTGAATATCTGATACTGTGAATTCATCATATAATTGCTGACTGCATTTGTAAGTTTCTTGTTATCAATCTGAGACAGAATATCAAAAATCACAGTGTTGGTGTTGGTAATAACCTTTTTGTTAATCATACCAAGCATATTTCCGCTTTTTTCGTCAACATTATCATCGGCATCAGGAATATCTGCCGGTTTTACAGTGCCGCCGTTACGGTGTACTGTTCTGCCAAGTAAAAAATCGCAGGAAACATCATAGTATTCTGCTGTTTTTAAAAGAAAATCAAGCCCACATTCACGTATTCCTTTTTCGTAATGAGATAGCAAAGCCTGAGAAATCCCTAAATCTGTCGATACTTGTTTTTGACTGAGTTTTCTTTCTTTTCTTAGCATTGTAATTATCATCGGAAAATCATTATTCACTATTGACACCCCTTTTATACTGATAGTATAATATACAAAGGACAAATTGTAAATAAAAATTATTTCTTTATCAGGAGAAAATTTTATGAAGTCATATGTTATTCACTTTATCCGACATGGAGCCATAGAGGAAACCCTCTCGGGAAAATATATAGGCACAACTGATGTCAGCCTTTCTGACAAAGGAAAAATGCAGCTCAGAAAGCTTGATTATGAGTATAAATATCCGGGTGCAACCGTGCTTTTTACAAGCCCTCTCAAGCGTTGCACTGAAACCTGCAAAATTCTTTACCCTGAGCTTACTCCGCTTGTAATTGCAAATCTTTCAGAATGTAATTTCGGTGAGTGGGAAGGCAAAACCGCAGATGAGCTTAAAGATGAGCCTGATTTTCAGAAATGGCTTGCAGGTGATGCTTCGGTAAAGCCACCAAGAGGAGAGAGTAATGCCGATTTTACAAGAAGAGTCTGCAAGATGTTTGAAAGCATTGTTGAGGGTCTTATAAAGACAGGAAATACCGAGAGTATAATTGTTACTCACGGTGGTGTAATTATGACCCTGCTTGCAGTTTACGGCTTCCCTCAGGCAAAACCATTTGAATGGGTTATGGATAACGGTTTTGGATATTCCGTAAGAATTACACCTATGCTCTGGCAAAGAGACAAGGTTTCTGAGGTGTTTGATGTAATTCCTAAAAAGAAAGAGGAAGAATAAGCTTTTTATGGTTGTTTATTCTGATACTTTATTTTTAATAAAATTTGTAATTGTAGCGTAGTTTACAATCTTTTGCGGCTACATATGCAATAATATAATAATAAGTAAATAAAAGGAGACTTTTTGATATGGCAGATTATAAAATAGTTTTACTCAAAGGCGACGGAATCGGTCCTGAAATCGTAAATCAGGCTGTAAAGGTTCTTGATAAAGCTGCAGAGAAATTCGACTTTACTGTAGAATACGATGAGGCACTTCTCGGTGGCTGTGCAATAGATGCAACAGGTGTTCCGCTTCCTGATGAAACAGTTGAAAAATGTAAAAACGCTGACAGTGTATTACTTGGTGCAGTTGGTGGTCCAAAGTGGGATTCACTTGCAGGTAATGTACGTCCTGAAGCAGGTCTTTTAGGTATCAGAGGTGCTCTCGGTCTTTTTGCAAACCTTCGTCCGGCTGTGATTTTCGAGCCTTTAAAGGGTGCTTCCCCGATTAAAGATGAAATCATCGGCGGTTCACTTGATATTATGATTGTTCGTGAGCTTACAGGCGGTATCTACTTTGGTGAAAGAGGCAGAAAAGAAGTTGACGGTAATCCTGCCGCTTGGGATACAGAGATGTATTCTGTACCCGAGGTTGAGAGAATTGCAAGAGTTGCATTTGACCTTGCTATGAAGAGAAACAAGAAGCTCACAAGCGTTGATAAGGCTAATGTCTTAGAGTCTTCAAGACTTTGGAGAGAAACAGTAAACAGAATTTCTGATGAATATCCTGAGGTTGAACTCAGCCATATGTATGTTGACAACTGTGCAATGCAGCTTGTAAGAAATCCCGGTCAGTTTGATGTAATTGTAACTTCTAACATTTTCGGCGACATTCTTTCTGACGAAGCTTCAATGATAAGCGGTTCAATCGGTATGCTTGCTTCTGCATCTCTTTCAGAGAAGAAGAGTGGACTTTATGAGCCAATTCACGGCAGTGCTCCTGATATTGCAGGGCTTGGCATTGCAAACCCGCTTGCTACAATTCTTTCTGTAGCAATGATGCTCCGTTACTCACTCGACAGAGCAGATGCGGCTGATGCTATCGAAGCTGCTGTAGCTAAGGTTCTTGAAGATAATCGTACACCTGATATTTATGAAGATGGCAAGAATAAGGTAAGCTGTGAAGAAATGGGTAACCTTGTGTGCGAAGCTCTCTGATAAATAATCTTGTAATAACGACAGAGGTGTATTTGTAATGCAATTATATGATATGCACTCACACATTTTGCCAGGTATAGATGATGGTTGCCAGACTGTAGAAAAAAGTGTTGAAGTTCTTAATGCTCTAAAAAAACAAGGCATAAATAATGTTTGTTTTACTCCGCATTTTTATACTCATCATTTAAGTGCAACGGATTTTCTTAAGAAACGTGATGAGGCTTTTGAAATCCTTAAGCCGCATATTCCGGATGGAATGAGAGTGTTGGTCGGTGCTGAAGTGTATGCAACCAGATTTATGTTCAACGGCGATGATTTTTCAGGTGCTTGTCTTGGTAAATCAAGATATATTATGACAGAACATTCATACGAGGCACGTTTTACTGAACATACAATGAGATATTTTCAGCGACTCATTGAAGAATACAATATGATTCCTATTTTACCGCATTTTGAGCGTTATATTACTCTTATGGATGACCCGTCTATTATTTACGAGTTGAAGGATATGGGTGTTATAATCCAGACAAATGCATCAAGCTATTCAAAGGATACATCTTTCTTTGCAAAGCGTAAAAGAATAAAGCTTGTCAAAGAAGGTCTTGTTGATATAATAGGAACAGATGTTCATTCTTTGAGACGTAATACGCCTGAAGCGTATACTGAGGCTATTGAGTACATTTCTCAGAAAGCAGGACAAGATGTTGTTGAAAAAATGATGTCAAATGCTGAAGAGATTTTTAAAGCTGCTTTGTAAAATAATATAATAAAAATTGTGTAATTAACGCTTCCATATCAATGTGGGAGCGTTTTTTGCTTTATGGTGAATTAATACTTACGGTCTGATATATAAGTGAAGATTTATATACGAATATCCGTTCATATTGTATGCAACCATACGTTGCTTCAGGGTATAATATATAAGATATAATTTTGTGTTTTACTTTGAGGTGAGGGAATGCGTATCTTATTTATTTTAATTTTTATTGCTGTTATTATTTATATTATTATATCTTTCGTTGTCGCAGAATACTTTTTCAGAGCTGTAATAGCAAGAAGAAAGGTTTCGTCTGATAAAGACAGTCTTTATGCAGATATAAATTCTTTTATGCATCGTAAAGTTATAATAAATAA
>JAXJTT010000021.1:0-35027 GCA_036309445.1 Ruminococcus sp.
AACAATAATTCTGTCGTTTGCTGAGTCAGCGTATAATTCATAATCAGTAATACCGTCTGAAATCATACGTGTTTCGATAATTGCTTTTGCGGATTCTAACTGTTCATCAGTTGCGTCGTAATCTCCGGCAGGCTTAAATGTTGCCTCTACACCGCCCCTGATGTCAATTCCCCATCGTATATCGCCGATGCCTTTTACTACTGTGTTTTTGATGTCACCTGTATAGTAGGACACTCCGAAAATCGCAGTAAATGAGAAGGCAAGTATCAGCAAAGCTACAACGAAGAACATTGGCTTTGGAACTCTTTTCATGCCTTTGGAACCTCCATTTAATAATTGCTTGTATTGCTTGCAAAATGTAACATGGTATAACTTGAATAATTGTTAATTTAATGTCACATAATTGCAGAAAAAATTACAAAATGCAATAAACTCTGCTACGCAAGACGCAAATACAAACGTAACAGAGTTATTATAAGATTTTTTTGCAAAAAAGTCAATGGATACGGGACTTTTTGATAAAAATTTTCTTTTTTATATCAAATTTTACATTTACTTTTATCAGTATTTACAATAAAAACTCTTTTTGTAAAATTAAAGTGTTTTACCAAGAAGTTTTGCACAAGCGGCAAGCTTTGCACAGATGCAGAAAACCTGCATAGCTACTTCAAGTTCGTCATTTGGTGGGAATGATGGAGCAATTCTGATATTTGTATCAGCAGGATCCTTACCATATGGGTATGTTGCACCGGCACCTGTAAGTACTACGCCTGCTTCTTTACAAAGTCTTACAACTTCCTTAGCTGTACCTTCAAATACATCTACGCTTACAAAGTAACCACCGTTTGGATCAGTCCAGCTTGCGATACCTGCTTCAGAAAGATTATCGTTAAGTGTCTTTACAACGATTTCAAACTTTGGTGCAAGTACGTTCTTATGGAGCTGCATATGGTCGATAAGACCCTTTGAATCCTTAAAGAAACGAACGTGACGGAGCATATTGATCTTGTCATAGCTGATTACCTGATACTGATATCTGTTAAGAATAGCCTTCATATTAGCATCAGAAGAAGCCATAGCAGCTACACCGGAGCCAGGGAAAGTAATTTTAGAAGTTGAAGCAAAAATGATTGGTAAATCTTCATTACCGCACTTCTTGCACTCTTCTGTAATGTTAAGAAGTGTGTCTGTTGTATCCTTAACATCGTGTACGCAATATGCATTATCCCACATAATTCTGAAGTCTTTTGCAGCAGGCTTTAAAGCAGCAAAACGCTTTACTGTTTCGTCGCTGTATGTATAACCCTGTGGGTTTGAATACTTAGGTACACACCAGATACCTTTGATTGACTCATCTGATGATACGAGCTTTTCTACAACGTCCATATCAGGTCCGTTCTCAGTCATAGGTACAGTTATAAGTTCAAAACCAAAATATTCTGTAATACCAAAATGTCTGTCATAACCCGGAGCAGGACAAAGGAACTTTCTGTCCTTTACTTCAAGCCATGGCTTGCAACCCTCTACAGGTGACTTTGTCATAAACTGTGAAATTGTGTCAAACATCATATTAAGGCTTGAGTTGCCGCCAATCATAACATTTGATGGAGAAACTTCCATAATGTCAGCAAAAATCTTTTTGCATTCCTCAATACCCTCAAGCTCACCATAGTTTCTGCAGTCAACACCGTTTTCGTTAATGCAGCAACTGTTGCTGTTTAATGTATCGAGCATTGAAAGTGAAAGCTCTATCTGCTCATTACTCGGCTTTCCTCTTGCCATATTGAGCTTAAGACCCTTACCCTTTACATCCTCATACTGATTTACAAGTTCGAGAAATTCTTTCTCAAGTGTTTCTTTACCGCAATTTAAATAATTCATTTTTGCCGTCTCCTTAAAATTCAATTGCAAAATTTATTAAAAAATCTATACTTATTGTAATTCATTGAAGTTAAAAATGCAAGTCTTTTTTCTATATCTTGCATTTTTTCTTTATTTTCCGCAAATTGACGAAAAAACAAAAGACTTACTTGCTTTATTTTGTATAAAGTAAGTAAGTCTTGTAACTTTTATATTAATAATACTGATAATAGTAACTTCTTCTGTTGAGCTTGTCTGTATATGTACAACCAACTTTAACCATTCCGAGCACTTTTGAGTCGGCAAGCTTTACGCTTTCAATTATTTTTTGAACATCACCATGTGTTGTTGAACGCTCATGAACAACCATAACATAACCAGCTATCAAATCCTTGAGAAGCAACGCATCAGCTACTACACCGATTGGCGGAGTATCAAAGATAATATAATCATACTCATCATAAAGTCGATTGATAAGAGCGACAAAAGTTGATGAACAAATAAGCTCAGAAGGGTTAGGAGGTACTGTACCTGACACAAGACAATCTAAGTTAGGAAGAACATTTCTATGGACACAATCCTCAAAATCAGCCATTTTACCGGCTATGTCAGAAATACCTCTAACATTTTCAAGCTTAAATATGTTATGTATATTAGGTCGTCTAAGGTCAGTATCTACAAGAAGAACTCTTTTTTCCATTTTTGAAAAGGAAATAGCCAGATTTGCAGATACTGTACTCTTACCTTCACCCTTTGAATAACTGGTTACAGCAAAACTCTTTCTATCGGCAGCAGAAAGCGTAAACATAATATTTGTTCTTGCCGCTTTATAAGACTCAACAATCGCAAATTTACTCTTATCGCTCAATACTGTAACTACGCCATTTTTGCTATTTCTATGACTTTTATTATTTTTGTCATTATCTTTATTTATTATTTTTTTACCTATATTAAATTTAAATTTCATAGTTAAACTCCTAGTTCAAATTAGCAAAATCAGGGATTTCAGCAAATACAGGAATATCGTATAATGACTGTAAATCATCACCTGGTTTAACTGTTGAATCAATAAGCTCAAGTAAAATAGAAAAACCGATTGCTGCAACAAGACCTACTGCAAAGCCTACAGTCGCGTTCTTTATATTATTAGGTTCATACGGGCTGGAAGGCACATGAGCTTCTCTGATTGTACCGATCTGGCCATATGCAAAATATTTCTTAAATACTTCTTCTGCCTTTTTAGAAACCTGATTTGCAACATCTGCACATTTCTGAGGATCTGCACCATTAACATTAAATGTAATAAAAAATGTTTCTTCAGAAACAGATATATCAACACTGCATCCATTATAAAGGGAAGTCATTTCATCAGAGTTCTGAAAGAGTGTTACACAAATAGCAGCCATCGAAGACGAACCTGCAATATCTGAACCGTAAATTTTCTGATATTCATCATTCGCACCACCCTTTGCGTTATAGTTCTGTACAAAAATCATAGCAGAAGTGCTATACATAGGTGTTACAAATAATTTAGAATAAAGAAAAAAAGAAAGTGTCGCAATAAGCGTAATCAAGACAATAAACTTGATCCTCTGCAGCAAAATAGACACCAATCTTTGAATTGTAATATTTTTAGGCATCCTGATAACCTCCAATGAACGCAAAATTTCATAGTACAGTTATATTATAGTCTATATCACGTGTATAATAATTCTTTTGTCGAAATTTAAATAAAAAATGAAGGAAGCTCATAATGAGCTTCCTTTTAGTAATTTTTTGATATTTTAACCTGAAATTCAGTAATCACATTAAAAATTAGCGTTAAAACATTTATCCTACTACGTTAAGAAGAACACCTGCTGCAACAGCTGAACCGATTACACCTGCAACATTAGGGCCCATAGCGTGCATAAGGAGGAAGTTTGCAGGGTTTTCCTGCTGGCCGACTTTCTGTGCAACTCTTGCA
Source organism: Ruminococcus sp. (assembly GCA_036309445.1). Classification (GTDB taxonomy): domain Bacteria; phylum Bacillota; class Clostridia; order Oscillospirales; family Acutalibacteraceae; genus Ruminococcoides. The sequence continues at coordinate 3,827 of JAXJTT010000021.1, forward strand.
GCCATCGGAACCGCAGATACACCTGCAGAACCGATAAGAGGATTAACCTTTCCGCCTGTTACCTTATACATAATCTTACCAAAGAGTGTGCCGAAAGCAGTACCCATACAGAAAGCAACAAGACCTAATACAATAATCAAAAGTGTTGAAGGCTGTAAGAATGACTGACCTGAAGCGGTAGCACCTACAGTAACACCAAGGAATATTGTGATGATATTCATAAGCTCGTTCTGTGCTGTTTTAGAAAGACGTTCACACACACCTGATTCCTTAAATAGATTACCGAGCATAAGCATACCAACCAATGGTGCGGCATCTGGAAGAAGAATCGAAATAATAATTACTACGATAATCGGGAAAATTATTTTCTCGAGCTTTGAAACAGGACGAAGCTGTTCCATAACTACTGAACGTTCCTTCTTTGTTGTGAGTGCCTTCATAATCGGAGGCTGGATAATAGGAACAAGTGCCATATACGAATATGCAGCAATAGCAATAGATCCAAGAAGATGAGGAGCAAGCATTGTTGTAACATAGATAGCTGTAGGTCCGTCAGCACCACCGATGATACCGATGGCACCAGCCTCGGCAGGTGTAAAGCCTAAGAATATAGCACCTACAAAAGTAACAAAAATACCAATCTGTGCTGCAGCACCTAAGATAAAGCTCTTTGGATTAGCAATAAGCGGACCGAAGTCAGTCATACAACCAATACCAAGGAAGATAAGCGGCGGATATATACCGAGTTTAACGCCCTGATAGAGATACCAGAAAAGTCCGGCATTTACAGGCTCGTTTACATACTGAACACCATTAAGCATAGTAATCGGATACTGTATATTACCGGTGTGAGTCTTGACATATTCCTCCAAAGGAATCATATCAGTTGACGGAGCCGCCATAATGCTCGGATAAAGGTTTACAAGCAACATACCAAACGCAATCGGTAAAAGCAAAAGTGGCTCATACTGTTTTTTGATTGCAAGATAGAACAGTGCGATTGATATAACAATCATAACATAATTTTGCCAGTTTAAAACAGCAAAACCTGAGCTGTTGAATATACCTACAACGGCATCAATAAAGCCTTGTAATATTTCCATTTAAAACATCCTTTCCGAAAAAACTTAGCCTAGAACGGGCGTGTATTGTCAAGAATACCTGCATTAGCCCAGGCTGAACGTCCGCCGGAAGACTTTTTGATACTCTTAATTCTTACCTTTTCTTTAGAACCGTACATAGTAGCTACAGCCGCAGAAATAACAGCGATAACCTCTTCCGGTATGCCATCATTTGTAACAGGTTCAGCAATCGGCTGAGTTACCTCAGGTTCAACAACAGCGACCTCTTGTGCCTTTTGTTTTTTCTCTTTACTGCGATTCTGAGCATTGTAAACTATTGTGCTGTAAATTTTTATAATTATAATAAGCAAAATCAAAACAGCAAATACAATTACAAATCCAGTAAGAATCACCATTGCTGATGTAGTCAACTTTTCAACAAAGGACAGTCCTTCTTCAACAGCCGTCTGTGCAGCCGCAAGAGTAGTCAGATTCATAAAACGACCCCCATATTTGTCTTTATATATACATAGATTATACTTTATTTTCAAAATTATTTCAATGACAAATACGAGGGGAATATTTTTTCAGTGTTGTAACCAGTTTTTTGTATTATTTATTGTATATTTCGACTAATAAGTTCGAAATTTTATAAGATTATACAAATCAGACCATTACATCCATCATTAATAATTTTCTGAATAGTCTCTGCTACTTTTGCTCTCGCATCGGACGGCATACGATACAACTTATTATGCAATCCCTCGTTGACAAGTTCGTGTACCGATTTACCGAAAATATTACTCTCCCAGATTTTTTCGGGACTTTCTTCAAATTCTTTCAACAGATAAGAAACAAGCTCCTCAGACTGTTGTTCAGAGCCTACTATCGGAGTAACTTCTGTTTTCGTATATATCTTCATCATATGAATACTTGGAGCACTTGCCTTAAGTCTTATTCCGTACTTTCCGCTTTGTTTTATGATCTCAGGTTCTTCAAGCGAAAGCTCTTCAATAGTTGGCATAACTATTCCATAGCCACTCTCCTGCACCTGATCATAAGCCTGAGCTATCTTATCAAACTCTTTCTGCTTCTGAGAAAGCTTTTTTATGCAGTTAAATAACTCGCATTCATCCTGAATTTCAATGCCCGTTTGTTCAGACAAAACTTTATAGAAAAGACTTGTATCTATATCTATGCCTATAGTAGCAAATCCTCTTCCAAGATCGAGATTCTGTATACTTGTTGAATTTATATATTCGCATTGTGAAAGCACATCAAGAACATCCTGAATTTGTCTGATTTTTTCAGTTTTTTCAGCACTTTCCTTGATGTAGTCAAAAACAGCAGATTTTAACCAATGATCTTTATCCAGAGAAACCAGCCACTTAGGTATATCAATCTTAATTTCTCTTATAGGAAATTCAAAAAGCAACTGTGCAAGAATTTTCTTTATCTCAAGCTCATCAAGCTCCATACAACTAACAGGTATAACCGGTACCCCATAATCAGCAGAAAGGTTAGCTGCCATACTTTTAGTTTCAGCTGATTCAGGTGATATACTATTGAGCAGAACTATAAATGGCTTATTTATATTTTTAAGCTCTTTAATTACTCTGATTTCGCTTTCTACGTAATCTTCTCTGGGAATATCACTGATTGTACCATCAGTGGTAATTACAAGTCCTATGGTAGAATGGTCAGTTATAACCTTTTTTGTGCCAATCTCTGCAGCATCATCAAATGAGATTTCCTCATCAAACCAAGGAGTTTTCACCATTCTGGGTTGTTCATCTTCGCTGTAGCCTAAAGCACTTTTAACGATATATCCTACACAGTCAATCATTCTGACCTTAAAAGAAGCATTATTGCCCAAGTTGATCTCGATTGATTCTTCGGGAATAAATTTCGGCTCAGTGGTCATAATAGTTCTGCCGGCTGACGATTGAGGCAACTCATCAAGGGTGCGTCTGTATAATTCTTCATCAGAAATATTAGGAAGAACTAGAGAATCCATAAAACGTTTGATAAAAGTAGATTTACCTGTTCTTACCGGACCGACAACACCTATATACACATCTCCCTGTGTACGTCTGGAAATATCCTTGTATACATTTCTTTCTTCCATTCTCTTACCTCCTCAGACTCTCGGTATCAAAAGCATACAGGGGGCTTCCACAATCTGCTTTTCCACACTATTTTCTTCCAACAGCATATCAAGTTTTGTATTATGAGCTTTTGCTATGTCCCACAAAGTCTCGCCTTTTTCAGCAAAATAAAGAGTCAATGCACAATTATCAGGTTTTATCGGCTTATCCTCATATACTTCCACCTCTTGCACAGACCTGACAATCATCTTATTTACTGCAAGTATCTGAGTTTTGATTTCACATCTGAGTTCAATATTATTATCATCTGCCAATCGATAACTTATGCTGGCAACTCGGGGCTGAACTGACAAAATATTATTGCAATCAGACTCAGCGGTTGTTTTATTTGAGTAATCTATAGTTCGTTCGATAAACACAGGAAGATTATCTTCATTAAGTGCAAGAATACAAACATTTATTTTACCGCTTGTTTTAAGCATACCCTCTCCAAAACAACTTTCAGAATTGATATTGTCACTGTAAATATTTATAATTTTACTTATTTTGCCATCAGATATACCTACTGATGATTTTTCAATATGATTATCATTTATACAGGTAATCTCTCCTATAACAGGAAGATTATCAAACAGAGGCCTTGTCTGATATTCTACAGAATATGCATCAACAATGATATTTTCATTCCTCAAGGCATAACCTTCTTCAGTAATGCAGAGTTTTAAATCGAGTAGAACAGAAGGTTTTTCGGACATAACATCGTTTTTCAGACGGATTTCATATGACATAATTTCACAGTTCAGATAATTCACTGTATTTTCGTCAATACCTTCACAATCTATTATCTGATTGAACGGAAGAATATAATCCAGCTTTGCGGTTTCACCATTTTCGACATCGGTTATATAGAGCATCTTCAGGTTTATTTCACCGTTTATCATCAGCTTACCTGTCACAGCTTTGTTGTCTGTAATATTCACACTTACAGAAGAATGAAGAACAGCTTCAACAGGCGGCTTATCACCTACACTTACCTCTTCGCTGATACTGAATTGCTCCTGACAAAGAGAAACAAGATTAACGCATTTTACATTCAGCACATTTGTTTCGAGTACTTTATCAGTTTCAGGAGCGAAAATCTTTGTTTCAGAAGAACAAATCACCTTTGCATAAAGAGAAAAAGCTCCATGCATCACAAGTCTGCGAGGACTCAATGCTCTGCAATTTATGTATTCGGATTTTGTTTTAGTGATAATCACAGGATTTTCGGGCGTTTCTTTAAGTGAAAAACTCTGAGAAAAATTAACTGTCTGTTCGCAACACCTTATACTTTTCTTTGCACGCTCCACATACAAAACATTGACAACACAGAAACCTTCCACCTGCAGTTGTCCTCCTGAAAGAGTTTTACTCTGAATTTTTGGGGTCAATGAGCATTTTAAAATTTTCTCGATATCCGGACAATAATCCGGCAGAGTCAAATCAACGTCTGTAAGCTGTTCTGCAACTGTATCCAGAACAGTAACAGTCGTTTTTATCGAATGTTTATCCTGATTGAACTCCATATTTTATCTCTCCTTTTAACGATTATACTTTATATATATTACGCTACAGGAAAGAATATTACAAAAAAGCTGTATCGGAAAAACCGATACAGCTTTTAATTATGATTTATTTAATTTTCAAATCATTAGAAAGATGTGATTGATTTAGCAAGGTAGAACTGAATTCTTGTTACATCGTTAATGTCAACATTGCCGTTACCATCAACATCAGCTCTCTTAATTGCAGCAGAATCAAGAGTAGTAGCCTTAGAAAGGTGGAACTGGATAGCTGTAGCATCACTGATATCGATTGAACCATTACCATCAACATCACCTAAGAGGAATACAGGAGCATCTGACTTTGTGAATGTGATCTTACCAGTAAGAGCCTGCTTCTCAAATCCCTTTACAGAAGTAACGTTTACTTCATTACCATCCTTTACAATCGGAGCTGAAACAGTTTCGTTATTGGAAGCGTTAATGTAACCTACTGACATATCCTTAACTTCAAGGTTTACGTTAGCTACACCCTTGCCGATTGCCTTAAATGTAACTGTTACGAAATCCTTCTCAGTTGTAAAGTCATAAGTAGCGAGGTTAGAGAAAATACCGCCAATGGTGTTTGTAGAATTTGATGGGTTGATAATAGCACCATTAACATTAGGCATAATAGTATAGCCAGTGCCAGCAGCATTTACGTTATCTTTCTTATCAAACTGAAGCTTTGAAGAATCGTATGTGAGGAACCAGTTACCATTTACAAGATTCATTGTTGACTTGAGCTTGTATGTAACTGTAACTGTGCCTGCATCCTTATCAAACTCCTGTGAAACAGGTGTTAAGCAGTCGAGGTTTGACTTAGCCTTTACTGTGAGAGTATCAGAAACCTGATAGTAATCAATTGAAGTGTTGTAAGAAAGTGAAGAACCTGTGAAACCTGATACGTTTGAAAGGTTTACTACTGCAGAATTCTTAACAGCGTTCTTAAATGTTGTCTGACCGTTTGAAACATAACCTACTGAAAGCTCTTCAACCTGAAGGTCAACATATACAGCCTTGTCGATTGTCTTCTTAACATCGAATGTAACTTCAACAAATGGCTGGCTAGCTGAGAAATCATAAAGATCTAAATCAGAGAATGCACCATAAATCTTGCCTGTTGTTGTATTAACCATATCACCGCTGTTGATGAAAGGCATAAGGTCTGCATTCTTGTCAGGATCAAATGAGAGATACTCAGTGTCGTATGAAAGTGTCCACTGACCGTTAGCAAGCTTCATAGCAGACTTAAGGTCATATGTAACTGTGAATGTATCGTCCATCTCTACCTTCTTCTCCGGGAAGAGGTTAGATGTAGCAACTACCATTGGATAAGCAACTGCTGGCTGTGTTGTAGGCTGAGTTGGTTTTGTTGTAGGCTCTGTTGGCTTTGTTGTAGGCTGTGTTGGGATAACCTGACCGCCCTTACCAATCATAGCAAATGATGATGTGATTGTATCGATATCATCTTTCTCAGCAGATGTACTTGGGTCATTTGAGTAGTCGCCTGTTACGTTATCAAGCATTGTATCATCAAAAGGAATACAGTCAAGAGCTGACTCACCTCTTGTTGCAACGAGCATTGCACCAATACCGTTTGTTGTGAGGTAAGAAGCATCAATACCAAGTAATGAGAGAGGAATCTTCATCTCATAGAATGAGTCATACTTTGTGTTATGAGTAGCTGATGAACCCTTGAAAGTCTTGTAATCAACCCAGTCAGCTGATGAATCATATACATCTGCTGTATCTTCTGAGAAGTTAAGACCCCAGATTGAATCACAGATATTGCCCTCTGCCATCTTATATTCGATGCCGGCTGCTTTGTACTGATGACAGCCTTCTTCATAGTTTGTGTTACCCTGAGCGTCAACTGCTGTAAACATAGCAGGCTGACCAAGACCAGGCTTACCACTCATATAGAAGAGGTGGTCAACGTGAGTATCAAACTTGAGGCCCATTTTCTGACCCCAGATAGGATTACCGCTTGTGTTCTTGTTAGACATTGATGTTGAAGATGGGTCAACACTGAGAGCGAGGATAAGAGGAACGTCAAGTACACGACCGCCGTCAGAAAGAGGACCATCGCCTTCTCTTGCCCATGTATCAGTTGTGTTTACCATCTGCCAAGCAACGTAAAGGTTGCTGTTGTCCCAAGAAGCGAAGAGAGCGTATGTATCAAGTACACAGTTCTCGTGACCGCCCTTGTAGTGGTTTGCAACGTCCCACGCTGCACCCTGAGCGATGAGCATATCTGATGACCAGTCGCTCATATTACCATCGATTGTGATTGAGCCCTGCTTACCAACTTTGCCACCAGGGTTTGTTGCGTACTTGTCACACAATGTGCCGCCTGTTGAAGCATTGGCAGTAATCGCAGTAGCTGCAGATGAAGTAAGCATAAGTGCAGAAAGCAATACACTTACTATCTTTCTTGCCTTTTTCATGTTAATTAAACCTCCAAAATAAAATTACAGTAATATTATAAACTCGTTTTTAATAAAACTCAACTAAAAAATAAGATGTACATATCTTTTTGGCGATATGCACATCTTGTCATAGCTTTTGTTATCAATAATTACCAATAGAAAATCTTGCTATTATTCTTGTATAGAATTTTGTTTTTTAAATTACTTTTTATGTGTTAATTTTCTTTATTCCGTATAATTTTCTGAGTATTACTGACAAAAATTTAGGTCTTTCGATAAGTACAACTTTCATAACTGACACCCCTCTGTTTGATAAAAATCATCTTCTCATACAGCTTAAACATACAATCACAAGTGCCGCTGATGCTACAATCAGCACCCAATCAGACGGCAAAAGTGTTGCCGCAAGCAATCCCAGACCAAAGAAAACTGCCGACCTTATTCTGTGTGTGTAGCAATTCACCGTATCACCCTGTATCAGTTTACTCGCAATTTTAAATTGTGTGAAAAAGTAATTGAATTTTTTGACGGTTTACTATATTATATAATTGTTTGTGAAAAGGAGAATGTTTATGAGAACTCTTGAAATCGGCAAAAATGATTCTAACCAGCGTCTGGATAAATATCTGTCAAAAAGATTTAAAACTATGCCAAAGTCACTTATGTATAAATATCTGAGAAAAAAATGTATTAAGGTCAATGGCAAAAAATGTGATATACAGACTATGCTCAAAGAAGGTGATGTGCTTACCTTCTTTATCAAGGATGAGTTTTTTGAAAACACACCGCAAAAAAGCTATGATTTTCTCAAGGCTCCTGCAAAATTTGATATAGTTTATGAAGATGAAAATATTATTCTTATTGACAAAAAGCCGGGTGTTATCGTCCACCCTGATAAAAGCTATCATTTTGATTCTTTGGTTTCCAGAGTGCTACATTATCTTTATGAAAAAGGCGAATACGACCCTGAGGCTGACAAGGCTTTCACCCCTGCTCTTGTAAACAGAATTGACAGAAATACGGGCGGAATAGTTATAGCTGCAAAAAATGCAGACAGCTTACGCATTTTGAATGCAAAAATGAAAACAAGAGAGCTTGAAAAATTCTATCTTTGTCTTATACACGGAAAACCAAAAAAAGATGAAGATACACTGTACGGATATCTTGTTAAAAATGAAGCTCAGAATAAAGTAAAAATTTTTGCAAAAGAAGTTGAAAACTCAAAGGATGTTATTACAAAGTACAATATTCTTGATTCTACAGGAATATACAGCCTTGCAGAAGTTGAGCTTCTCACAGGAAGAACTCACCAGATAAGAGCACATATGGCATCAATCGGGCATCCTCTTTTGGGCGATACAAAATACAGCAATAAAAAAGCACCTGAAACATTCAAGTATCAGGCACTTTACAGCTATAAATTAAGATTCAGTTTTGAAACTGATGCAGGTATTCTTAGCTATCTTAACGGAAAAGAATTTACCGTTAAAGATGTGTGGTTTGCAAAAAACAACAAAATCTGCCTGCAAAAATAAAAACAAATTTTATTTAAGACACATAAATGCACACATTGTACCTCTGTGACCTTTTGTTGCACGATGACTCCACAAAAGGTCGCTGTTGCAGTTTGTGCATATATCTGAAACGGTTATATTTTCAGGCTTAACTCCACAGGAAACCAGTATCTGTCTGTTAGTTTCCAAAAGGTCGAGCATATATTTTCCGTTTTTCTTCGGAAATACGAATTTTTCAGAGTCAAGTCCCTCAAGCTTCAAAAAATTCTCAGCACAGGGATAATCAACCTCATAACAACAGACCGAGATTGCAGGACCGATTGCCGCTTTTACATCAGCAGGATTGGTGCCGTAAAGCTCGGTCATTTTTTGCACAACTTTCTCCCCTATTCTGCCGACGGTTCCCCTCCAACCGGCATGTGCAAGACCTATAACCTTATTTTTTGTGTCAACAAAAAACAGAGGAGTACAGTCTGCATAATAGGTCACAAGGGTTACTTCTTTTTCGTTTGTGATAAGAGCATCAACACTTTCCATATCACGGGGCTTATATATTCCCACACCGCAATCTTTTTTTGTGACCGCACGCACAACTGTATTATGGTCTTGTGCAGAAGCGGTCAATGTTTCGTAATCAAAGCCCGCACTCTGACAAAAGCGTTTATAGTTTTCTGTTACCTTATCCGGGTCATCTCCTCGATTAAAAGCAAAATTCATCGACTCAAACTCGCCCTCGGAAACTCCGCCGTGCTTAGTTGAAAACGCATGATTTATAAATGTTATTTCCGATAATGAATTATAAGTGAGATACGGCACACTATCTGAATTGTGTAATTTCATAGTATTTGAAAAGAATTTCATAAATTTACCTACTTTACTTAATAATGCACTTGAAAATTTTTGCGAAAATGATATAATTACATTGTATAATGAGGTGATTCGATGTTTAAGAAAAAGCTTTTCGGTTCAAATATAAAACCAAACTGTGCTTACTGTCGCAATTCAAGATACGAAAAAGGTATTTATTTCTGTAATAAAGATCATAGTATAAAAAACGACAAATGCAGAAGTTTTAAATATGACCCTCTTATGAGAGTTCCTATGTCTATTTCTCTGAAAAAAGACTTTAAAGCTGACGATTTCAGACTTTAATCCAACAACTGATAAATCAAGAATATTACAGGCTTTCTTAAATTTATTTTTAAGAAAGCCTGTTTTGTTTCTGTAATCTTAAATATTAAAAATTAATCAAGATTCAGTTTATCAGCATCAGTAATCGGTCTTATCACTCTGCAAGGATTTCCTGCGGCTACAACACCGGAAGGAATGTCTTTTACAACGACCGAACCTGCCCCGATTACAACATTATCACCAATAGTAACGCCCGGAACTACGGTTACACCACCGCCAAACCATACATCGTTACCAACTTTTATAGGCTTAGCAAATTCGATACCCAGATTTCTCTGTTCAGCATTAACAGGATGACAAGCTGTATAAAAACCGCAATTAGGACCTACAAAAACATTATCACCAAACACAACCTCTGCACAATCTAAAATCACCAGATTATGATTGGAATAAAAATTCTTGCCCGTGATGATGTTATAGCCATAGTCACACCAGAATGGTGCAGTAATACAGCAATAACCTTCACCGCTTGTGTTTATCAGCTCAGAAATTATTGCAGACTGAGCTGATGTGTTTGTAGGGTCAAGATTATTATAGTCTCTGCAAAGAGTCTTTGCTCTTTTTCGGTCGTCAGCTAAGGTTTCATCCATAGAATTATAGACTTTACCAGCTATCATTTTTTCTTTTTCAGTCATAATACACCTGTATTTTATGCCATCTGGAAGTCTCTTATGTAACTTTCAATTGACTTCTTGATAACTTCTTTTGCTTTCTTTACACCACTGATTTCAGTAACTGAGGTTTCTTTATCGTCTTCAAGCACTTTATACACCTGAAAGAAATGCTGAATTTCTTTGAAATAGTGGTGCGGAAGGTCCTTGATATCGTTATAACCGCAGTAGTTAGGGTCATTTATCGGCACTGCAATAATTTTTTCGTCATGGCTGTCATTATCAACCATATTCATTACACCGATTGGCTTACACTCAACCAATGTCATAGGCTGAATAGTCTCTGAGCAAAGCACAAGAACGTCAAGCGGGTCACCGTCGTCTGCATAAGTTCTCGGAATAAAGCCGTAATTTGCAGGATAGTGAGTTGATGTGAACAATACTCTGTCAAGCTTTAAAAGACCAGTTTCCTTATCAAGCTCATACTTATTTTTACCGCCCTTTGATATTTCTATAACAGCGTAAAATTTGTCTGCTGTGATTCTTTTCGGAGAAATATCGTGCCATATGTTATTCATAGCATTATGCCACCTTTAAGTTAATTATAATACTATAATTATAAATAAAGAGGCAGATGTTGTCAAGAAGCATAACAGCCATAATGACAACATCTGCCGATTTTATTGTGTATAATTATTTATTTTTGTTTACAGCATCAGCAATAACTTTGATTATCTGGATAATCACTGTTGGAATTACAGCAAGGAGACCGATAAAGCCAACCTGTGGAGCTGTAAGCTCTGAAACGCTGAACAAGCCGTGCATAAATGGTACGAAAAGTACGAATGCAAGTAATACTACACCAGCAGCAAAAGCGAGAAGGCTGTATGGATTTGATGCAAAACCAGCCTTGAACACTGAATGCTTGCTGCGGCAGTTGAAGCCGTGGAAAAGACGTGCAAGTGTTAATGTTGCAAATGCCATTGTGCTTGCCACACCTGCGTCAACCTGTAAACCAATGTGGAATGCAATCATTGTAACAACAGCAATCAAAGCACCCTGTGAAAGCATAAGAGCAGAGAAATCCTTTGTAAGGATACCCTTGTTAGGGTCACGTGGTTTCTGTGAAAGAAGGTCCTTTTCAGGCTTTTCCATACCGATTGCGATAGCAGGAAGTGAGTCTGTAAGGAGGTTGATAAAGAGAAGGTGTACAGCCGCAAACGGAGCAGGAAGTCCGAGGAATGAAGCGTAAAGTACTGAGAAAATACCTGCCATATTACCTGAGAGAAGGAATAAAATGGCATTTCTGATGTTACGGTATACATTTCTGCCGTTTGCAACAGCCTTGATGATTGTAGCGAAGTTATCGTCCTGTAATACCATTGAAGCGGCATCCTTAGAAACTTCAGTACCTGTGATACCCATAGCTACACCGATGTCAGCTTTCTTAAGAGCAGGAGCATCGTTTACACCGTCACCAGTCATAGAAACGATATTGCCCTTTCTCTGCCAAGCTTCAACGATTCTGATTTTGTTTTCAGGTGATACACGAGCGTATACAGAGATTTTTGCAATCTTTTCGTCAAGCTCTTTATCGCTCATAGCGTCAAGCTCAAGACCTGTAACAGAAATATCACCATCACGGAAAATACCAATCTGCTTAGCAATTGCAGTTGCAGTAATCTTGTGGTCACCTGTAATCATAACAGGCTTGATACCTGCACGGATTGCATCTGCTACAGCCTGCTTTGACTCCTCACGTGGTGGGTCAATCATAGAAACAAGGCCTAAGAATGTGTAGCCGTACTCTGTATCAACATTAAGCTCTTCATCTGACTCTTTATAAGCAAAAGTAAGTACACGAAGACCATTTTCTGAATATTCGTTATTCTGTCTGAGGATTTCATCCTTATCCTGCTGAGTAATAGGACGAACGCCATCCTTAGTTGAAATCTTCTCGCATCTGCCGAGAATTGAGTCAATAGCACCCTTTGTAAGCACGTGGTTTACACCGTGAAGTCTGTACTTTGTACTCATCATCTTTCTGTCTGAGTCAAATGGAACTTCTTCAAGACGCTTGAGACCTGAACGGAGGTCTTCTTCATTGTAACCAATCTTACGCATTGTTTCAAGGAGAGCATACTCTGTCGGGTCACCGATACCCTTACCGTCTACGATACTTGAGTCGTTGTTGAGTACCATATCATAGAGAAGATAACGGTGGTTCTGGATATTGAGGTCAAGCTCTTCTTCAAAAATGCTTTCGCCGTTGATGTAGATTTTCTGAACAGTCATTTTGTTCTGAGTAAGTGTACCTGTCTTATCTGAGCAGATTACAGACACACAACCGAGGCTTTCAACAGCCTTGAGGTCTTTGATAACAGCATTTTCTCTTGCCATTTTCTGAGTACCCATAGCCTGTACAATAGTAACGATTGAACCGAGAGCCTCAGGAATAGCCGCAACAGCGAGTGCTACCGCAAACATAAGAGAGTCAAGAATTGTATCTTTGTTAATTACGTCTGCCTGGAAAAGGTTAAGACCGAATACAAGAGCAGAAATAATTAAAATGATGATTGCAAGACGACTTGAGAACTTATCAAGACTCTGCTGGAGAGGAGTTTTCTTATCCTTTGCAGCGTTCATAAGTGATGCAATCTTACCGATTTCAGTGTTCATACCTGTGCCTGTTACAGCAACAATAGCACGACCATAAGTTACAAGGCTGCCTGAGTAAACCATATTTGTACGGTCTGCAAGAGGAACTTCGCCTGCGATATCTTCATCATTCTTGTCAACATTTGTTGACTCACCTGTAAGTGAGCTTTCGTTGACCTGAAGTGAGTAGTTATTGATAATACGACCGTCTGCTACTACAAGGTCACCTGCTTCGAGTACGATGATATCGCCCTCTACAACATTCTTTGATGGAATTTCAATTTTCTGACCATCACGGATAACCTTAGCATTAGGTGAAGAAAGTGATTTTAAGCTATCAAGTGATTTTTCTGCATTTAGGTGCTGAACAGTACCTAAAATTGCGTTGAGAATAATTACCGCAAAAATTACAATTGTGCTTTCGATATTGCCTGAAAGCATTGAGATTACAGCCGCAATAATAAGGATAATTACGAGCAAATCTGCAAACTGACCGAAAAATACCTGCAAAGCAGTTTTTCTCTTGCCTTCCTGCAATACGTTTTCGCCGTTTTTCTCAAGAAGCTCTTTTGCTTTTGCAGATGTCAGACCATCTTTGGTGACACCGAGCTTTTCAAGGACTTCGGCTTTGGACTTCTGATACCAGTTTTCCATTGTCTTTCCTCCATTATTTTGTTTTTAGCGAGCAGCTATGAGATAAAAATGCATTAAAAAAGACTTTTATTGCAAAACCCAACATAGGTATTCCACAATAAAAGTCTTGTTCTTTAAGATACAACCGATACCGTCCTGCGGTATGTACTGACGATTGGTATCACAGATTATCTGCGAACTACTCCCTTTTAACAAGCAATATTTTAGCAGATTGATTATCTTTTGTCAATAGTTTCCGTGATTTTATTTTTCAAAAAAACAAAGAATAAGACGGATATTAATTGAAGTTTTTAGCTGTTGAACAATCCTAACAAACCTCCGATATCGGCTTCAATTGACAATGCAAGATTTTCTGATTTTACTATTTCACCTTTATCAATCGCCTGATTATATGTAATTTCACACTCTGACTCTTGTCGCCAAACAATAAGCACCTTTTCATAATACCAGTCATTATTTGTAGCAGCCAGCCACTTTTTAGCTTTATCAGCTCTTTCAAAAACTACATCTTCAGGTTTTTTTAACAAATTTTCATAAGCTTGTGTATCATAAAAACGAATATCATTATTACAACAATTGGTTTTTCCTGCAACCAACGCGTAGATATTTTCATCATTGTTTTTATCGATATTTTTATAGAATTTAATATAAGCAAAATAAGTCAAATTCAATTTGGCAAGTTCATCACGAAATTTTTGTTTCTCGCTCCATATTACCTCGCCTTTATAGTACGTGTTCACGCAACAAGTTTTGTAACCTAAATTCTTCAAAATGCTTTCAACATTTTCTATTGTAAACAGCTTATTACGTCTTATATTTATAAATTCATCAAAACTAAATTCTTCCATATTCAAAATAATACCTCAGATTTTTAATAACGATAATTATTATTCAATTTCATCGTTATCATCTTGTAGTGGTTCTTCTTTCTCTTTGCTTACGCACGCAAGTATAATGCCAACAGTTGCTAAAAGCACACCAACGGCTGAGCATATTACGGAGGCAAAGATATTTTCAACAAGATAAGCCAATATAATTGAACCGCCAAAAACAGGCAGACAAAGTCCTAGAAAAACGACAGCAATTTTATACGGAAGATTCATTTTTCTGTTATCGTTCATAAGCACCTCAAATAAGATTTGCAATTTTTGCAAAATCTTCAAGCTTTAATTTTTCGGCTCTTGCATCTGCACTGATACCAGCATGCTCGATTATCTCCTTTGCTTTTGCCTTGTCAATGGATAAGCCTGAGCTAATGGAATTAAGAAGTGTCTTTCTACGCTGAGAAAATGCCGCCTTGACAACTGCAAAGAATTTTTTATCGCTTTCAACCTCTACAGGCGGCTCTTTCAAAACATCTAGTCTTATAACAGCTGAATCAACCTTTGGTGCAGGCATAAACGAACCTGCACTGACCCCGAAGAGCATCTGAGGCTCGGCATAGTAGTTAATTGATACAGTTACCGCACCACTCTGCCGGGAGCCGACCTCTGCACAGATACGCTGTGCCGCTTCTTTCTGCACCATTACGGTGATTGCTTCAATCGGAAGTCTGTCTTCGAGAAGCTTCATTATTACAGGGGAGGTTATGTAGTAAGGCAGATTTGCACATACTACTACTTTCATACCCTGAAATTCTTCTTCAATAAGCTTGTGTAAATCAAGCTTTAACACATCTGAATTAACAACTTTTAAATTATCATATTCACCTAGTGTTTCATCAAGCACGGGCAAAAGTCTTTTATCAAGCTCTACGGCAACTACCTTATCGGCAAGTTTACAAAGCTCGTTTGTCAAAACACCGATTCCCGGTCCTATCTCAATTACACCTACTCCCTCTCCTGCTCCGCTGTACTCGGCCATACGAGGGCATACCGAAGGATTGATAAGGAAGTTTTGTCCGAGCGATTTTGAAAACGTAAATCCGTGTCTGCCAAGTATTTCTTTTATTTTTCCTATATCTGATAAATTATTCATTATAAAATTCTTATTCCTTTCGGATATTTATTTTTTAATCTTCCGTTTGAGGCTTTACCAAAACCTGTGGTAACTGCGTTGACACAGACAGCGGTATAACCTTTTATTTCCTTCGGAACATCAATTTCTTCACCATGGAGAAAAGCTTTTATCTGCGGTGAATTCACATCAAAATCAACACAGGATACACAATCCTCAGGCTTTGCCGCCATAAAGGCACTATGATGAGGCTCTATTCTGTTTTTTACAATCTGTCCCAGAATTACACCTGACCTTAAAACAGGAATTTTTCTGTCAAAATAATTATAATTCTCAGGAAGAACCATAACCTTATCCTTGATTACCTCTATATTTTCGCCAAAAGGTCTGTTTTTAAATATTGAATCGTAAAATTCAAAAATTTTCGGGTCAATTTTTCTATTCGGTGTTTTAGCAGGATAATTTTCAACTGTAGCACCCGATTTTCTGAGTCTTGCCGCAAAATGACCTTCTCCGCCATCCATAGGGAATATTCTTCTTGCATATTCAAGAGTCGGTCTGCCAAAAGCAACGCCTGAGTCTTCAAGTGAGAATTCAGGATTTTCACTGAGAAATTGTGTTATTACACCCTCGTTTTCCTCCTGAGAGAATGTGCAGGTGGAATATACAAGCACACCACCGCTTTTCAATGCATTTTTTGCACTGTTTAGGATTTTAAGCTGACGTTCTGCACAGCTTTTTACGTGTTCCTCGCTCCATTCAAGCTCTGCACCTGAGTCTTTGCGGAACATTCCTTCGCCGCTGCAAGGTGCATCTACAAGAACTTTATCAAATTTGCCGTAAAGCTGTTCACAAAGTATTTCGGGATATGCATTTGAAACAGCATAGTTTGATATTCCCATTCTTTCAATATTCGATAAAAGAATATTAGCTCTGTTTCTGACAATTTCATTACTCCACAGAAAGCCTGTGTTGTCAAGTGCCGCTGCAATCTGTGTGCTTTTACCTCCGGGTGCGGCACACAAGTCAAGAACAAAGTCACCTTTCTGCACATCAAGCATAGTAACAGCCGAAGTAGCAGAAGGCTCCTGAATATAAAACGCACCGCTATGGTGAAGCGGATTGTTTCCAAGCGACTTTACATCTTTAGGAATATAAAAACCTTGTTTACAAAAAGGAGTATTTACAAGCTCAAAATCAAGCAAACTTCTGAGCTTGTCTACACTGCATTTGAGGGTATTTACACGTAAACCTCGGTAATGCTCCTCGTTTTCATTATAAAATTTTAAAAATTCGTCAAATTCATCTTTAAGCAAAGATTTCATTCTTAATAAAAAATCATTCATGTATAAAATCCTTAAATGAGATAATAATAGATATATCGGAGGGAGGTGTCATTATGAACTTCAATCAGAACAATAACAACAACAGCCAGAACAAAAACCAGCAGAACAACAATCAGAACAGAAACCAGCAGAACAATAATCAGAACAACAATAACAACCATAACAGCAACCAGAACAGAAGCCATCAGAACAACCGATAATCTGTTGAACTGAAATTATTTTTGCTGAGCTGCAAGCCGTGTTTACAAAGTATGTAAATACGGCTTGCATTATTTTAATTACACTATAAATAAATAACAGACTCTACAACTTGTATCAGTAACCGTATTCCTCGCCGACGATAATTACTTTAATTCTGTTTTTATGACGCTGTTGTGAGCAAACTACATAGTTACAGCAGATTCTGCCCTCACTGTGACAACCTGAACAAAGCTCTGGATTTTCAGTGTTTAATGAAACACACTTTCCTTCTTTACTGCAATAAGTGTCTATACCTAGTCTTATTGTATTTTTCGGAGCAGCTATACACTTAACTCTGTTTACTGCTTCATCAAGATTTTTTACTATTTTATTACAGCCGCAAACAAGCACAACACTCTTAGGACCATAAAGAATAGCCGCTACACGGTTTGAGTTTCCGTCAACATTATAAAGCTGACCGTCTTCTGTAATTGCGTTACTGCTTGCAAAATATGCATCTGCTGAAAAAGTCTTTCTGTAAACTTCTTCAACCTCTTCCCTTGTGATTCCCTCTCTGCTACGGTCAAGATAATTATAATCAGATGAAGTGATTATGTCATAAACACCTGTTTCTTTAAGTGTCATTGAACCACCGCTTGAAATAACATCACCCTTATTGATGAGTGTTTTTACAAGAGCACAGACATCTTCTTTTGTATCGCAGTAGTATGCTTCCATATTGTTTCTCTTGAGATTTTCAAGAGTTTTATCTATTTTTGCTTTCATTTCAGCATTTATCATAACTTTTAACTTCCTTTCGGTTTTTTAATATTTCTATTATACATCAACATAACTTTCTTTTCAAGGCTCTGCAAAAGGTACACCAAAATAATCGGCTATTGACATAGCCAGATTTCTGCCGATTTCATCAATGTTTTCTCTTATCCATTGTGCTTCCTCGGGATTATCGTGGTAAGCTACCTCAATCAGTGCAGATGGTGCCTTTGTACGTCTTACCTCCGCAAGAGATGTAGTTGGAATAATATCGACATCATCGGGATACGGGTATACATTACGATAATTATTTCTCAGTATCTCAGCAAATCTCTTTCCGTTTGCACTGGTAGGATAATAATAGATATCCGCACCGCTGTATCTTCCTGCCGAGCCTTCGGGGGCGGCATTACTGTGAATTGCAAGATGTAAATCATTATTTGTGCTGTTAGAGTCTGCAATTGCCTGTGAAAGCGTCATATCAGGGCGGTTTCTTTCAAACTGAATACCGCTTGCTGTCAGATACGGCTCAATTGCATCTGCTATAAGATTCATATAGTATTCTTCGTTTCCGCCATCAACATAAGGATTAAATTCCTGCAACGAGGGGCTTAAATAAACTTTCGGCATAAAAATCTCCTTTTTATTTTTGTAGACAACACCATACATAATATTCTTATAAGGAATATTCGTTACATAATATGCGTTATACGTCTTTACTTATGCGAGCCATCAGAGCAGCTGCAGTTTCATCATTATCTCTGCGATATCTGCCAAGTTCATATAGCGATTCGGGACTTCTGTTTATATAATTTGGCTTTTCCGAAGCAGTAAGAGTACACAAAAAGCCATTTTCTTTTATTATTTCAAGGCTTTCAGAGCTGTTAAAACCATATGGATACACGAAGCAAACAGGACTTACCCCTGCTTTTTCTTTAAAAAAAGCCTGAGATTTCTGTAAATCACCGGTCAGAGCGTTTTTATATTCTTCTGTATTTTCATCATTTTTACGAAGTATTCCTTTTCTTGGTTGCAGATTATGCATATCGTATGTATGATTCTGAATTTCTACCAAACCTGACTCTGACATTTCTTTCAGTACATCAGCACTGCAATATCCATATGTTACCGATACTTCATCTGTATTTGTATAAATTTCGCTCTGACTTGCAATCGGAGCTAAAACAGCTTTTGCATTGTACTTTTTTAAAAGAGGATATGCATATTCGTAATTATTATAATATCCATCATCAAAGGTAAGCATTACGCATTTTTCCGGCAAGGACTTTCCGTTATATACGTATTTAATCAAATCATCAACATCAATCGTAGTATAACCGTTATCGTCAAAATACTTAAGGTCATTTTCCAGCACATCAGGAGAAACAACATAATCATTTTGCAAAAACGGTTCTTTAAGTAAAGAATGATACATTATTATCGGAAGAAAAACCTCTTCAGCTTTTTTCTCATATGCACCTGATGAAGAAATTATGAATAATACTGCAAGTGCTAAAGTAAGAAACATAGTTGCTGTAAGCTTTATTTTTTTAAATAGAAAACTCAACTCATACTTACTCAAAATATCACCCTAAGAATTTTTTTAAAAAAATATTTATATTTCTTTTATGTAATTATAAATTGTTTTAGCTATGTTAAACTATAGGCAAGTTAGTAATGATTATCGTTTTTTTGGAGAAAATGTAAAATGAAACGCAATTTCAGCTCAAAAAGAAATGCAATTTACGACATTTTGCTAAATACTGACACACACCCCAGTGCCCGTTGGGTTTATGACCAGCTAAAGCCTGATTTTCCTGATTTAAGCTTAGGCACGGTCTACAGGAACATTTCTTTGTTCAAAAACGAAGGCACGATAATCTCTGTTTGTAATGTAAACGGAGAAGAAAGAGTTGATGCCAATACTTCCCCACATCCGCATTTTGTATGCAACTGCTGTGGTAAAGTAATAGACATCAAAGAAAACAGCTCATTAACTGCCGAAAGCAGTTCACTTATCAATCAAGGCTTTGAAATTGAAAGCCGCCTTGTAATTTACTACGGTAAGTGTCCACAATGCAGTTAATCATATATTATATATTTATTATAAAGGAGTAAAAATTATGAAATGGTATTGCACAGTTTGCGGTTATGTACATGAAGGTCCAACAGCTCCGGAGGCTTGCCCTGTTTGCAAGCAGCCTGCTGAGAAATTCAAGAAGATGGATGAAGAGGCAGCTTTTGCTACAGTTCACGAGGTTGGCGTAGCTCAGGGTGTTAGTGAAGATATTATTATGGATTTAAGAGCTAACTTTGAAGGCGAGTGCAGCGAGGTTGGTATGTATCTTGCAATGGCAAGAGTTGCTGACAGAGAAGGTTATCCTGAGATTTCAGCTGCTTTCACAAAGTACGCTTTTGAAGAGGCTGAGCATGCTGCTAAGTTCGCAGAGCTTCTCGGTGAAGTTATCACAGACAGCACAAAGAAGAACCTCCAGATGCGTGTAGACGCTGAGACAGGTGCTTGCGAAGGTAAGTTTGACCTTGCTAAGCGTGCTAAGGCTGCTGACCTTGACGCTATTCACGACACAGTTCATGAGATGGCTAAAGACGAAGCTAGACACGGTGCAGGCTTCAGAGGTCTTTTAAAGAGATATTTCGGTGAATAATCACTGACAAAAAATACACATCAGAAATCGGAGGATTACTCTTATGAAAGAAAATTATATGGTATGCAACTGCAAGCAGGTAAGCTACGCAGATATTGCAAATGCTCTTGACACAAACAAGAAGTTTGATAACGTCTTGACAGCATTCGAGGATGTTCAGAATCAGACACACTGCTCAACAGGTTGTGGCGGTTGTCATCAGAAAGTTCTGGATCTCATCTCCGAAATTATGATGGGGTAATCAGGTAAATTAAGTTATAATTCTTTTAAGTAGTATATTTTGTGGTAAAAAAACCGTCTCTATTTGAGGCGGTTTTTTATTTGATTTATATATATTGAAATAAAAATACAACAGTGGTATACTTACATATATCATATTTTTAAGGAGTCCTTATTTTGAAAATCACTGCACTTACTGAAAATATTACGTTTCTTGAAAATATAAACACCGAACATGGATTGAGTTTATTTATTGAAACAGAAAATCATAAAATTTTATTTGATACTGGACAAACATCGCTCTTTGCAGAAAATGCTGAAAAACTCGGAGTTGATTTGTCTGAGGTTGACCTTTGCTTTATATCTCACGGTCACTACGACCACACAGGCGGCTTAAGCAAATTCCTTGAAATCAACTCTACAGCTCCAATATATATCAACGAGTTTGCTTTTGAGCCTCATTTTAACGGAACTGAACGCTATATCGGTATGGATATAAACCTGAAAGATAACGACAGGCTGAAATTTGCAGGAGATTATTTAAAGATTGATGATGAACTGGAAGTGTTTTCATTCAATAAAGAAAGCAGACCCTACCCTACCGACACTTACGGACTTAATGTGAAAGAGGGCGAAAATATAATGCCCGATGATTTCAGACACGAGCATTATCTTCTTATTAAAGAAAACGAAAAACGCATCCTTATAAGCGGTTGTTCACACAAGGGCATTTTGAACATCACACAATGGACAAAACCTGATATTCTTGTAGGTGGATTTCACTTTAAAGACCTTGACCCGAAAGGCAGTGGCAAAGAAGTGCTTGAAAAATCCGCTGAAATACTCAATTCATTTAACACAAAATATTACACCTGTCATTGTACCGGAACAGAACAATTTGAATTTTTGAAAAAACTTATGGGCGACAAAACAGAATACTTATCTTGCGGTAAGAGCATTAATCTATAATAACAAAAAAGCAACACTTATCTACCAAATCGGTAAAAAGTGTTGCTTTTATTTTTCTCTTTATAAATGGTTGGTTTACATCAGACTATATGCTCGAGGCATAAGCAACGTCACATTACTTACTCTTCTGTAAACTGGTCTTTACCCACACCGCAAAGAGGACACACAAAATCATCCGGCAAATCCTCAAACTTTGTGCCTGCAGGAATACCGTTTTCGGGGTCTCCTTTTTCTTCGTCATAAATCCAGCCGCATACGTCACATTTGTACTGCATACAAACGCTCCTTTCCAAAATAATTTTATATCCTGTATATTTCAATCAAGGACACAATACTATTATTGCCGTATTATGAATTTTATTCCTTTAATCTATCGGAGTATAATAAATATCAAGAAACATTTCGTAAAATTTTTCTTCATCTATGTAATATTCTGCGAAAATCTCGCCTTGCTTGGCTTCACCGGGAACAGTCACCATCTCCATAGTAATACCGCCATTTGCAAAAATTGTTTCTGCAAGATAAGAAACCTTGGACGGATTTAAGTTTGTGCAAGAATACGGAGAAGCCACATTAAACAGATTTAAAGGAGTCATAATATCTACCTTAGTCTGTTCAATTACTTTATTAATAAATGTATTAAGATAAAGCTGCTGACGCTTCATTCTTCTGTTATTAGCTTCAGGTGTATACATTACACGCTTTCTTACAAACTGTTCTGCCTCTTTACCTACAAGATGATAGCTTTCGCCTTCTACAAAGTCACCGACTGTTTCAGGAGAAACAACATCAATACCGCCAACGCAGTCATTTAATGCCGCAATACCTACAAGATCAATTGCGTAATATGAATTTATCGGGATATTGTAGAAAAGTCTTTGTACTGCTGTTTTTGTATTTTCACAGCTTGACTCTTTACCGTCACCATAACCATAAGCAACACACAACTGAGCTCTGATTGTTTCAACATATGTACCTGCATCTGTATATATCTCTATATCAGTCATTGTATCTCTTGATACATTTATAAGGGTTGTCTTGCCGGTTGATGTATCAACCGCTGCAAGAATTACCATATCTGACTGACCACCTTCTCCGATAACCTCGGTCTCAGCATCTGCGAACTCATAACGATCTATACCCATACACAAAATATTGGTCATATTCTTGTTGTACTCATAGGTTACACCTTTGTACTCGACAACTTCACCATCGTTTTTCACAGTTACATTTTCAGGTGCTGAAATAACATTCTCTGTTTCAAGAAGCTCCTTACTTCCTTGATTGATGAGAATTATTCCGGTGATTAAACTGGCAAGAAGAATACACAACAAAACCGTAATTACAGTAATCAAAATTTTCTTTATGGTTTTTTTCCTTCTTCTTCTTCTCCTTTTTCTTTTACGAGATTTCAGGAACACGTAGTCGTTGACATCATCCTTAATGCTTCGGTCAGCATAGTTCAATTCACTTCTGACATCTCCGCTTGTAATGCCTTCGGTAATATTTGCAGGCATTTTATTTTTACTTGAATATATATCTCTGGACTCGTCATTTGGTAAGCTCATCCTCAACTAACACTCCTTGCAATAAAAATCTTCCTTGTCCGACGTCAAGGCAGGTGCTCAAGGTAACAATATTATCGTTAATATCTATACTAGCACCCTCCCTTACGCATTTAGTAAGGGAACGTGGATTGAGAACTGAGTTAATATACTCCTGAAAGACTTCATTCTTTGAAAAATCAAAAGAATTCATAATATGTCTGTCATCATAAACATAAGCAGAAACCGCTTCATATTTAAGTTTATGTCCGGGAGTATAAATATAAAAGTATCTATGCTCATTCATAAATTTTTCACTGCCGAATTTATGAATATCACCAAACATAGTGTTATCAGCCATATTATGACCGTAAAGAACAGTTACACGGTCATTAAAGGTCTTACTGTTACACATCTGTGAATAGATCGCACCCGGAAAACTGTAATTTCCATAAATATCGTGGTCAAGATAGAAATTGTCATCAGTTGAACTTTGACACACGGGATAATTTACCTTTGTATCGGGAATATAAATCCACGCATAGATATCCTTGTTTTTCTCAACAAGAGAGTCAAAATCTATAGGATTATCAGCAAGCTCAACATCAATATGTGAAGGTGAAGTAATCTCAGTGCTTGAAATATTCGGTGCCACTGAACTTGCAAGATTCTTATATTCTTCTTCGTCATTTTTTATACTTGCAGATCTGAAAATCATATATCCGACACACAGAACAATCAGTAACAATAATACTATTAAAGTAATTATCCATATTTTCTTTTCACTTCTAGTTCTATTCATAAAAAAACTCCAACTTTATCTAGAATTATTGTAGAAAACAGAATACTCACAACAAGCGAAAACAGCTTCCGCAAAAAACGAAAGCTGTCGTACTTCTGTTTGATTAAAGCAACTGTAAAATTTTACAAATTGAAAAAACAGTAAGTTATTCAGTAATCTTTAAAGAATTACTGCTCCTTGCTTGTCTTTACAACCTTGCAAGCTACAGCAGCTGCAGCCATTGATAATGTAGCTACAACAAATGGAGCTGCATTAAAATCGCCAGTCTGTGGTGACTTGTTTGAAGTATCTGAGTTAGAAGAACCTGAGCTTGAAGAACCTGAACCTGAAGAACCAGCGTTGCTGTTTGAATCACCTTCAACAACAATTGTTGCCTGTGGGCTAACTACTGGTGCTGCTGAAACAGGTACTACAGCACAAGCCATAAGAATACCAACAAGTGCACATGTTACAAATTTTTTCATGATTATTACCTCCATATTCTGCCGCATAACGGCAGTATAAAAATTAATTTTGACTTATTATAACATATTATTTTGCATTTGTAAACTATATTTTATAAAAAAATTTACGTCAAAATAAATAAATTATCATTATTTTCGACATTCTCTATACATTTTGCTACCAAATTCTTGCTTAGTATTGAAATACAAAACTTTAAAATGTATAATATATTTATAAATATCCGAAAGGAAAGTGCATATGAATATTACTGAAGTACAGAAAAAAATACTCGAATTAAAAAAAGAAAAAGATTTTTGTATTCTCGCACACAGCTATGTAGCAAGAGAGATTGTTGAAATCGCTGACTACACAGGCGACAGCTACAAGCTCAGCGTAGATGCAAGCAAGGTTAAAAACAAAAATATCCTTATGTGCGGTGTACGCTTTATGGCTGAAACCTGCAAAATCTTATCACCTGACAAGAATGTATATCTTGCTTATGCCAACGCAGGTTGTGCCATGGCTGACCAGATGGACAAAGATTATATCAACAGCTTAAAGCCTGATTATCCTGATCACGCTGTTGTAGCCTACATCAACACCACTGCTGACCTTAAAACTATCTGTGATGTATGTGTTACAAGTTCATCAGCAGTTAAAATTGTAAGCAATATGGAGCAAAAGGATATTCTTTTTATTCCTGACTGTAACTTAGGCGATTATGTTAAGAAACAGTTACCTGAAAAAAACATAAAACTTTTAAATGGTGGCTGTCCTATTCACGCTAGTGTCAACGCTGAGGATGTAAGAAAAGCAAAGGCTCTTTATCCAGATGCTGAGCTTCTGGTGCACCCTGAGTGCAAGCCTGAGGTTGTTGCTATGGCAGACTACGCCGGCTCTACATCTGGCATTATTGATTATGCTATGAAAAGCGACAAAAAGGAATTTATTATCGGTACAGAAATCAGCATAGCTGAACATCTGCAATATGATTGCCCCGATAAGAAATTCTACATTCTTTCAAATAAACTTATCTGCCCTGATATGAAGGCTACTACTCTTATGGATGTATACAACTGTCTTAACGGTACAGGCGGAGAAGAAATTATTCTTGATGATAAAACAATCTGTGATGCAAAAAAATGCATCGACGAAATGATAAGACTCGGCTGATAAGGAGTTGATTTTCTTGAAGGCACTTGTTGCTATGAGTGGAGGAGTTGACAGCTCAGTTGCGGCATATCTCATCAAAGAGATGGGATATGATGCAACAGGTATTACTCTCAAGCTTTTTGACAATGAGGATATCGGAGAAACTAAAGAAAAAACCTGTTGTTCACTTGATGATATTGAAGACGCAAGAAATGTTTGTCTGAAACTTGGTATCCCTTATTATGTATATAATTTCAAGGACAGCTTCAGAGAAAATGTTATAGAGCGTTTTGTAAGTGCATATGAAAACGGTACAACACCAAATCCCTGCATTGACTGTAATCGGTTCATAAAATTCAATAAGCTTATGCAACGAGCTGACGAGCTTGATTTTGATTGTATTGTAACAGGACATTATTCAATCATTGAATATGATGAAGGTTTACAAAGATATATACTCAGAAAATCTCCTGATGCATCAAAGGACCAGAGTTATGTTCTGTATTCACTTACGCAGAAACAGCTCTCACGAACTCTTTTGCCGCTTGGAAATATGAACAAAGACAAAGTAAGGGAAATTGCAGGTTCTTTAGGTCTTCTTAACGCAAACAAGCACGACAGTCAGGATATCTGTTTTGTGCCTGATGGCGACTATGCCGCTTTTATTGAGCAATATACAGGCAAAAAATATGAGCATGGAGATTTTGTTGACACTCAGGGAAATATTCTGGGTACACACAAAGGGATTATCAAATATACTGTCGGTCAACGTAAAGGTCTTGGTCTTGCTCTTCCCTGCCCTATGTATGTTAAAGAAAAAGACCTTGCAAACAACAAGGTTATCCTCTGCAAAAACGAAGAACTTTTCTCAAGAGAGCTTTTCGCAAAAGATATTAACCTTATAACCTATGATAAAATCGAAAAACCTTTGCATATCAAGGCAAGAGTTAGATACAATCAGGCTGAGCAGGACGCTGTCGTTGAGCAGATTGACGATAATCGTCTGCATATTGTTTTTGACAAACCTCAACGAGCTATTTCAAAAGGACAGGCTGTTGTTCTTTATGACGGCGATGTAGTTGTTGGCGGCGGTACTATTGAATAATAAATCAGATTGACATAGTACACCTCGTATTTTGCAACATATTGTATCAATATTCAAATTATACAATATTGCTCATTTAAATACTTTTCGAAAAAATATCATAGTTAATTAAGAAAAGCCCACCTATTCGAAGTTTTAGGTGGGTATTTTTTTAATTATAAACAAATATTTGACAATAGAATGATAAAATTCAACTGTAACTATGATATACAATTTTGTTTATTTATACTTATCTTGTGTTGTTTTAAACAATTTTTCATAATTTCAAACACAATTTATTAATTCTTTATTGACTGAATAAAAAAAGTATAATATAATAAATATGAACCATAATAACTATTTTAAACGATTTAAGAAAGGGGGATTATTTTATGTTGACAAATAGCGAAGAACAGATGATGCAATTATTATGGCAGCAGAAAAAACCACTTACGGCAACAGAAATAATCGGTTTGTCAGAGGGTAAAACATGGAAAGACAGTTATGTGCATCTACTGATAAATTCACTAATAAAAAAAGAGCTTATTGAAGTAAAAGGTTTTGTAAAAACCACAAAGAATTACGCACGCACATTCTCTCCATCTATGTCGCAAGAAGAATATGCAATTAAACGCATAAAATCCGAAAACAATTACTCAGAAGAAAAAATCCCCGCACTTTTCAGTTTTTTGATTTCAGATGTAAGTAAAGACACTCTTAATGTGATTAAAGAAATTCTTGACGAAAAACTTAAATCTTTAAATTAATCTAACATAATCATCAAACAACTCTGATGCGATATCCTGATTACGGTCAGGATATCGTTTTTTTATTTTCTTCATACACAACAAACACCGCAATCCGAAATCAGATTGCGGTGTTATCTTTAAGTGATTATATTTTAGTCATCAATTTCTTCAAGGTCACTTTCAGATACTCTCTTGAGTTCCTTCTTATTGAAAATATCATAAATTACAGGAACAATGTAGAGTGTCATCAATGTAGCATAAATCAAGCCACCGATACAAACGATTGCAATAGGCTGCATAATCTCTGCACCGGTACCTATTCCGAGTGCCATTGTAGAAAGACCGAGAATAGTTGTTATTGCAGTAATGAGGATTGGTCTCATTCTTGTTACACCGGCTTCAACAAGTGCTTCCTGTTTGGATACACCATCGAGTCTAAGTATATTGATATAGTCAACAAGTACAATACCGTTGTTTACAATAATACCGCAAAGCATTACAAAGCCTAATAGTGCGATTACGCTTACGTCAAAGCCTGAAATAATAAGACCAAGGAAGCCACCTGTAAACGCAAGAGGAATTGTAAACATAATAATGAATGGTGACTTAAGACTCTGGAACTGAGCTACCATTATGAGGTAAATAAGAATTACACCCAAAGCAAGCATCAGAAGCATCTGATACACAGCTTCCATAGTAACTTCGTTAGCACCCGAAAACTCGATTGTAAGTCCTTTTGGAAGTTCGTAATCTTCAAATGTTGATTTAACCTCATTTGTTACATTTGTCAAAATATAACCTTCTCTGAGAGTACCTGTAATAACAAGATATCTCTTCTGGTCGCTTCGTGCAATAGAATTCATTGTCTGAGACTTTGAGATTTCAGCAACAGAAGAAAGCTTTGTTGTATGCTCCTTACCTTCCTTATCCGTATATGTAAGGTCGATATTCTTAACATCATCAGCATCAGGTGTTGTTGTTTCATCCTTGATTACAACAACATCCATATCTGTACCCTGACCGTTTGAAAGAGTTGTAGAAGTCTTTTCTGTAGATATTGCCGCTGCAACCTGCTGGAATACCTGAGCAACTGTGAGTGACTTTTCAGCAGCTTTTTTCTTATCAACAGTTACTTTGATTTCTTCTGAAGTAGCACCGATACCATCATCTGTAGTTTCGATACCCTCAACTTTAGCAAGTTTTGAAGAGATATCCTTTGCAGTTTCCTGCATTTGTTCTAGGTCATCACCATAGAGCTTAATCTGTACGCCTTCTTCACCGAGAAGCATTGACATTGAACTTGAAGATGAGCTTCCGCTGACTAAAACCTCGCCATCAATAACCTCAAGGTCTTTTTCAATTTTATCTGCAACACTCTGGCTCTGCTTTGCATACTCAGATTTAAGTACACCGTAAGCCATTACGCTACCTACATCAGCAGAAGAATCTGAACCACCTGTCATACCCATAAGTCCGGCAGTTGAACCAGTCATAACACCGACTGTATCAAATTCATCATACTTGGAAAGGACTTCTGAAAGCTTTTCTGCTGTATCCACAGTATCTTCAAATGTAGCTGTATCATCAAGTGTGATTGTAACAGAAAGCTCTGTACTGCTCATAGCAGGCATAAAACTGAAGCCTTTTGCAAGTGCACCAAGTGCACTGCCGACAAGCAAAGCAACAGCCAGAACAACAGCTACTACCTTATGCTTTAAAGTGAATCGGAGTGACTTCTCATAAACCTTGAGAAGCTTATCAAATAAGCCATGCTTAACAGGTCTGATGTTTCTTAACATTCTCTGGCTCATTGCAGGAACAAGAGTAAGAGCCACGATAAGGCTGGCAAGAAGTGAGTAAGCAATTGTGAGAGCCATATCAACAAAGAGCTGACGTGTAATACCCTCAACAAAAACAATCGGTACAAATACACAGATTGTTGTAAGTGTTGAAGCGGCAATAGCTCCGCCAACCTGTCTTGCACCATTCATAGCCGCTTTTATAGGAGATACTCCCATATTACGCAGACGGTAGATATTTTCGATAACAACAACCGAGTTATCTACAAGCATACCTACACCGATTGCAAGACCTGAAATAGAAATCATATTAAGTGAAATTCCGCTGAAATACATAAGCACTATTGCAAAGATAACGCTTATAGGAATTGAGCAGGCAACAATGATTGTTGGTTTGATATCCTTAAGGAATAAAAGAAGAATTATAATCGCAAGCACAGCACCTGAAAGCAGATTCTGCAATACTGAGCTTATGATGAGATTTATGTAATCACCCTGATCCATAAGAGCAGTAAATTCAAGTCCTTTGTATTCTTCAGAAAGTGCCTCAAGCTCTTTGATAATAGTTTCGGAAACTGTTGCAGTAGCCGCATCACTCTGCTTAGAGAAGCTTAAAACCACACCGGCATTTCCGTTGATTCTTGTATATGTTTCCTCTGAATTATCAATCACGAAAACATCAGCTACATCACCTAAGGTTACTGTGCCGACGCTGTCGATACCTGTATCAAAGAGAGGAAGTTTTCTCATATCCTCTTCATTTTCAACCTTATCGCCTACACGCACAAGGTACTTTATATTCTGGTCATCAGTTACATAACCAGCAGGCATTGAGAAGTTCTGAGCAACAAGGATGTTTGAAATATTATCCATTGTTACCATCTTAGTCATATTAGCCTGTTTTTTAGCTTCTTCTTTCTGTTCTGAAAGAGATTTTATAGAAGAGTCAATTTCTTTTTCAGCAGCCTCAAGCTGTGTTAATGCACTCTGTGCCTGAGTTTGCTTAGAAGTAAGAGTTATAAGTGCAGAAGAAAGCTGGAAATCAGCGGCAGACTGCTGTTTTTCAAGCTCGCTCATAGCCTGATTTACTGTTACTGTATTTGCATCAAGACCGCTTAAAGCTGTTGATATCTGAGCAATACCTTCATCAATAAGTGCCATTTTTTCAGCAAGCTCAGTGATTGCAGAATCAAGCATACTGTCTGATGTACCCATTTCCATAAGAACTGAGATGGTCTGAGTTATTGCTGTATCAACCTTTATGAGTGACTGCTGAGCAGCCGCAATTCTCTCTGCAAGCTCCTCTTTAGGGAAACCGAATTTTTCAAGGTTTTTATCTATTTTTGCAAGTGCTTCTCTTACTTTTTCAAGCTCTTCCTCAGATAAATCTGGATTTGCAAGCTGTTCAAGATAAGATTTGTAGCTTTCATACATCTTGCTGAAACTTTCAATCTGCTTAATCAAAGTTTCTTTTTCTTCTGACAATAATGAAAGCTTACCTTTGATTTCTACAAGTGCAGTATGTGCAATTGAAAGTGTCTGCTTTGTCTCGGTAAGGCTCTGCTGCTGGTTTAAGAGCTGCATTTTTGCGTTGAGGATTTCTGTATATCCGCTTTGTGCCTGACCCTGACCGTTTGCAAGCTGTTGTGCAACCTCAGCCTGCTGTTTATTTATTTCTTCAATTGAGGAAGTTATAAGTGTATTACCC
>JAXJTT010000022.1:0-9611 GCA_036309445.1 Ruminococcus sp.
AGCGTCACGCTTGCAAACTATAATTTTACGGAGGAATATTTATGTCATTATCTTTACAGAAGCAGTCATCATCAGCAACTTTGAAGTCAGGAAAGTCAATCCGCAAAATAATTAAGAAAAAGATATTTCGTGTATGTGCTGTTATTGCAACAATTTTTATTGCTTGCGGAGTGTTGATTTATATTTTCCTTTTTTATCGCATTATGCATCTTATTGGTGTGGCTGATTGTTACAGCACAGAACAAATTGCAAAAGCGTTCTGCATCGGAACGGCGGCTGACCGCATAGAGGCACAAAGCGTGTTGCGTTTTGCTGATAAAGCCTTTCAAGATGTAATCTCTACAAGTGAAGAAAATAAGGAAGAATATGGTTTGCTTTATCGTTATGCTACCCCTACCGACTATTATGGAGATGTAGCATTTAATGAATATACGTTAGATTTATGGTCTGCACATCTTGGTGAAGATGAGGGCTGGATCTGGGTGTTTTATTCATCAGAAGCCTTTTATCACAATGGTAGTCCAGCCTGTGGCAGTTGGAGAATCCCGTCACTTTGGAAAGTTGAAAAGAATGATGTTGGTCAATGGATTGTAGCTGACATCATTGAACACCCTTAAATATATAGAGTCTGAAATTTATACAGATACAAAAAACAGCAGCGAAATTAAATCGCTGCTGTTTTGCTTTATATGAAATTGATTTCTTCCGCTCGGAAATAGAAGTTTAGTTTCATATCTTACTCTCTGACCGAATTTGATTTAAGGTTACTTTGATTTTCTGAATATTTCCTTAAAATCAGCGGCGGCAAATATTCCGCAGACGAGGACGACAACTGCACAGCCGATTGTAAGCGGAGAAAGAACAGAAGTGTCCTGTAAGATAATTACGGTGAAGACAATAGCCCACGCACAGTATGTAACATTCAGAGCCATAGCTTTAGATGCACCGATTTTTGAAATCGCTTTGTAGTAAAACAGATAAGAAACTGTTGCGAATAATCCTGCAACGGCAATTATCGGGATAAGCCAGCCTGTGCCTGATGTGAAAAGATTTGCTGTAAATCCCCAGCCGTTTAAAATCGGGAGAATTACTATTCCGTATGTCAGTGCAGAGGTTGTCTGACGAATCTGCAGTGCGTACTCATCGCTGATTTCGGCATCTTTAAGGCACTTTGCAAGAACGACTGCTTCAATACCCCAGCCGAATGCACACATAGCCGCACCCAAAATTCCAAGCCAGAAGTTCACAAACTGAATTTCCGGAGAGTAGCTCAGACCATAAACACCCAACAGAGTGATTATTAAGAAAAGCCATTGATACCATTTCATTTTTTCTTTAAGAAAAATACAGGCAAGTATTGAACCGACTGCAGGGAAGATTGCACTTGCAACTGCACCGATAGCCGCACCCATATAATTAACTGCCAGCACATAGCCTGTCATACCGATAGGGCCACCGATTACAGCAGCTAAAACTACATATTTTCCACTCTTTGAACGTAAGGCTTTCCACACATTCTTTAAATTTCCTTTGACAGCGTTGAAGATAAAAGAGAAAATCGCTGAAAAAGAATCGTGCAGAAATGTACTTACAAACGGTGCGAGGAAAATCGCCTGTTCTGTTGAAATGAAAGGAGCCATCGACAAAGCTATACCCAAAACTACCGTAGCTATAGCCCAAGTGACACCTGCTATAATACCTGAAAACATACTGTTCCCCCTTAAATCACAGCTTTTTATAGCTCTCTATAAAGCCTTTGAGTCGGGAATATCTTTCCTCAGCCCAGTCTTCCATTGGCTTGCCGTCGTAGGGGACTCTGGTTTTTGCCCAGAGTGTCCACAGGTAATCTACATAGATTTTGTTAGCAAGGAAGTGCTTTTTATCGCTGACAGTGGGGGCATGACCTAAATATGCTGAAAGGAGTTTTTCGTCGTAGGCTTCGTCAAAGCCTGCTTCTATTGATACGTCGGCAATATCCCACATACCGTCGTTCATTCCTGCGTATTCCCAGTCGATAAGATACATCTTGCCGTCACCCTCAACCCAGTTTTCACACAGGGCATCATTGTGACAAGGCACTTTTTTAATCTCTATTGTTGAGTCGATTTCGCTCTTAATCTGCATTACCTCTGATTTTCTGTCAGCATAATCGTCAAACATAGCAACATTGTTGTCAGCTATGATTTTTTCGTAACCCTTTGCAATTTCAAAAACCTCAAACGGCACTTTGGTGTCAACACCGCAGGAGTGAAGCTTTCTGAAAATCTCTGCAACCTGCTTTATGTGCTTGTCCTGATGAAGAAGCTCTGCTGACATTGTGATTGCGTTCGGAATATATTTTGCTATTTTAGAGCCGTCCTCGTTGAAGCAGAGAAGGTCAGCATCTATCCTCAGGTCACACGCAAGCCGGGTGCTTATAAGCTCGTCGCTGCGTACAATCATTTCTTCCGTACCCTCACCGGGGATACGGACAACATACTCGTTGCCGTCAGGCATTGTCACTTTGTATGTATGGTTTGTAAGTCCGCCCATACGGCAGATTTCTGTATAGTTTTCAGTTCCCAGAACATCAAAAATCAGCTTTTTAATTTTTGGAATATCTATGGCTAAAACTTCTCTCACTTCTGA
Organism: Ruminococcus sp.; assembly: GCA_036309445.1. Classification (GTDB taxonomy): domain Bacteria; phylum Bacillota; class Clostridia; order Oscillospirales; family Acutalibacteraceae; genus Ruminococcoides. Next base: position 2,629 of record JAXJTT010000022.1, read on the forward strand.
CTCTCCTTTATAATTTTGTCTGCATAAGAATAGCTGTATCTGTTTTTACCCACGGTAAAAGTAAAGCCTGCCGCCTCGTTTGAGTTGTCTTTGTATGCAGTGATTTCGGTGATTTGCGATTCATCGCAACAAAGCTCTGTAGCAATATTTTTAAGTATCTCAGAACGGGTGTCTGAAATATATGAGGCGTCAAAGAGTCGTAACTCGTCTAAGGTGTCAAACTCAGAAATAACTCCGTCCTCATATTTGCGGATTTTCATACTGAGCTTGTCCATATGATTGATGTAAATGTTTTCCCAGAACAAATCCGCTGTTTCGGGGCGGTCGTATTCTTCTTTCAGAATACTTACAAATTTTCTGCTGAATTTTTCAGACCAGAAAGCGTGACCGAGCATATACCATGCATTGTTGCCGCCTACGGTAACGTCGGTTATAGTGCCGTCATCTGCGTATTTCATACACCATTCTTTGGTTTCACCGTCAGCATATACTGCGGAGTAGTAACTGTCGCTTACCTGACTTTCAAAAGGATTTTCCGAAAAATAATTGTCAGCCGAACAGATATATGTGTTTGCAAGAATGTCTCTCACCGCAAAAATACTTGAGTTGTTGTTGCGTGTGTTGTATTCGGGGTTTCTTACTATGTGAACACCGAATTTTTCTTCGAGATAGTAAAACATTTCGGCTTTAAATCCCACAACTATATAAATCTGGGATATCCCTGCATTTTGGAGCTGTTTTATCTGTCTTTCAATGAGAATTTCACCTTTTACTTCGATAAGTGCTTTCGGCTTTTCAAAAGAAAGCGGTGCAAAACGGCTTGAAGTTCCTGCCGCCATTATTACGGCATTATCAACTTTATACATTAATCTCACCTGATTCTGTAAATGTCTGCGGTTGTTTATTTCAAGGAAATCTCTTACTAAGGATATTCCCTTTTTATATGCTGATTTATAGTTTACGATTAAGCGAACATATATGCTTCTGTCGGAAAACTTTTCGGCGGGAGCAAGCCCCCGCCCTACGTTATAATAGAAATGTTTGCTGTCGGGTATTAAAGATTGATGATTAATCAATGCTATCTACCAGAATTGGCTACAACGACTCTGTTGCCTGATTGGGTCAAGCTTCACGCTTGCGGCAACTTGTGTTCCTGTAATACAACTTCTCTGTCGTAGAAATTCCAGTTGCTTCTGTCCCAGAGATTGTCTGAAACACTTGCCCAGCCTGACGGCAGATAGGTTGTGCCGTTGTTGTCGGCAACGTCCCAGTCGCCTGATGTGATAACAAGCTGTTCGTGGGCAGTTTTCTCGTTGCTGTTAATCTCCTTACCTGTAAAAGGATTGAGAGGATTATTGATTAAATCCTTTGTAACTAAGGTCGGTACATCTGCGTTTGTCATAAACTCGTCAGATGTTGTAAAGCCTGTGGCGTTAAAGTCTTTTACCATAAGCATAGGATAATAGAACTCAACATTTTTGTGATAATCGTCTTTGTTGCTGAAATCAAGGCTTTTGTTATGGTAGTAAAGTCCGTAACCGTGGTCAGCTACAATTATGATTTTTGTGTTGTCGTACACACCCTGCTCCCTGAGATAATCAAACCACTCGCCGACTCTCATCAATGCTGACATATTTGTGTGATATGAAGACATATGTGCAGGCTCGGAAATGGTTATTTCCTTATCACCAAGACTGAATCTGTCGGGGTGCTGTTTGTCATACTCTGTGTTGTCAACAGAAGCTTGCGGAGTAAAATCAGGTGCCTGCAACATTGTAGGAGTATGTGTCACATCGTTATACAGGAATAAAAATGTGTTTTTGTCTGTGTCTGTTACGGTTGTGATGTTGTCAAGACTTTGCAGAACATTGTATGAATCTAAAAACTCCTGATTATATCCCGTAGCCTTGGAAGTGCTTTCCATTGTCTGAGTTGTTTTGCCTGAGTCCTCTGTTTTTTCTGTGTTTTCTGACTCGTTTTTTTCTTTTGTATCGTTTGTGTCGGTTGCCGCAGTTACTCTGCGATACTCACCGTTGTTATACAAGGTTGTCTGTGCAAATACAGGCATTGACTTCATAACGCTGAAACAGAAAAAGTTTCTGTAATTCTGCTCAATTGTCTGTGCTTTCAGACTTTCATCACTGAATCTGCCCTTTGTGATGTATGTGTTTATCTCGGGCATATCATCATAAATTGATAAGTCAGGAATCCACTTGTAATTTGCATACGGCACGTCGCACAATGTTACTTCGTAATTGTTTTTATTAAATAAAGTCGGCATAAGTCGCAGAGCCTCGTTGTGCTTATCTACAAGTTTTTCATCATCTCTTTTGTTAAGCTCAACGGGGGTGTATTCGTAACCGCCCATTACTGCCGGCACACCGAAGTTTGTGTGACCACCGTAAGAAATTGTGTTTGAATAATATGTAAATCCGTCAAACTGTTTTTCAAGCTCAGGATTTTCGTTGAACATATAAGGAACATATTCGCCCATAGCTCTGTCGAGCATCAGCACAACAACATTCTTACCGTCTTTGCTCAGGTTAAAATGCGGCATTTCTGCGGTGTCTGCTACTTTAATGCTGTCCACAGATGATTTGATTTTTACCATATTCACAACAGACATACCACCAAGAGCGATTATTGCAGAAAGCAAAACACCTGTGACAACCTTGCTCCATTTTGAAACGATGAAGAAGAAAACTGCCGCAACTGCAAAGAGAACGGCTAAATTTATAAGCTGTTCTGCATTTGTGAATTTAATGTTTTTCTCATACTGCAGGGTTGAAGAAATAATGCCGAGGTTTGTTCCGAAAAACATATAGTTTACAACCATCACGCCCGACAAAATCCAGATTAGCCTGTCGAATATAACTTTGCCCTTTGGAGTAGCAAGCCAATAGAAAACTCTTAACCACACCATAAATGTGCCTGCCGCCATACAAGCAGTGCTGACAATGTACCACAAGGGGTTGTGGAAGTAGGTTACGTCAACAAACTCCTGCGGAGAGGAAGCAACAAGGGCTGAGGGGATAACCAAGCCTACTAAAACTGTCAGAAAGACAGAGCCTGCAAGGAAAAGCTTTTTGTCAGGTGCAGGTGTTTTTGACTTCTCTTTGAAGTTGATTTTTGATTTGAATACAGGAAGCAGTAAAGGAATCTGTAATAAGATACCTGCTGCAAATATAAGTACCTTTTTCTTTAAATCAACAGAGCCGAATATATACACACCAAAGCCCAGAACAGCAAGTCCGACAATGGATAAGATAATGCTTATTACCTTTTTAGGATTCTTTAATTTATAGAAGATAGTCTTTACCAAAGAGAACAGGTTGTTGAGTGTCCAGTAAAATACAAGACCTGACGGAGATGTGTAAAGGAACACAAGGAAGAAACCTGCCATTGCGTAAAGCTGGATTTTGGTTTTTAAAGGAAAGCCTTTTAAGTACAATGCACTTGAAATGACATTGATAAGTGTCATAAGTATCGGCAGGAGGTTTATAGACAAGTCACCGATAACAATAAGGCCGTCGGGTTTTCCTAAGTCGCTGATAGGGCCGAAAGATGCACCGTCCAATACAGATAAATGTGACAGGAACTGATAAGCCGCCATAAAGAAAGGTATTTCAAGCAACAGTGATACCGAACCCTTTAATGCATCGGTCGGCTTGTAGTTGTTCTGTCTGTAATAGGTTTGCAATATCATCATCTTCTCATCACCTGAGAAGGATTTTTTGATGTGTGCCACACCCTTATGAAGCTTGTTTTCAATATCTCTTGCTTCTTCCTGCATCGCATCGGCACGTTTGTATAGCGGAAGAACCAGAATGTTCATCATCAGGCTCAGCACGATAATTGCGGTGGCAGGATTATTGAGGAAAGAATAGGCGTAATGGAAAATAAACTCAAATATGAGCTTGAGAGGGCCTATAAATATAGTTTCTAAAATTGTTACAATACTCATCTTAACCCTCCTTCTTATCAGAATTTAACTCATTGTATTTGTTTATAAGGTAGTCAGCCACACGCACGGCACCTTCGCCTGCATAGCCCCAAGTTTCGGCTTTGACTTCGTTTCTGCCCTGAGCGTAGTGTGAGTCTTCAAGACAACTGTCGATAAGCTCCTTGAGATTTTCCATATTCTCATCGTTGAGTTCTCTGCCGAGTCTTGGAAGGGCGGATGCGGTCCACAAAGGCTTGTCAAGCCACCATGCGTCATATACGCTTATGTCAATTTTCGGGTCTGTGTAGATGATAGGCTTGTTATATACAAGTGAAAAATCAAAGGCAACACCCGAAAAGTCAGATACCATAATGTCTGCACGTTTTAAAACCTCAAAGTTATCGTTATCTCTGTTCCATTCAAGCTGATCGCTTTCGGGATACTCACGCATAAGCTTGTCCATCATATCCTTTTCAGATGAAAAAGACTGCGGATGCGGGCGGATAATGATGTGATACCCTGTGTTTAATAAAACATCAATAATCTTTGAGCCGTAAACTGAGAAAATTGCACTCTGCCCCCAAGACGGTGCCAAAAGCACAGTGCGTGGGTGGTCGGCTACTTCGGGATTGTTTTCAAGTCGCTTAGCCATTTCGTCCATATAAGGTATGCCTACTTTTATAAGCTCCTTGGCAGGTAACTCACGCAATTTTTCCAACGCTCTGATGTCGTCAGCCTGATAATCGCCCGACAAAAGCACAGAGTCGTAATAGTCAATACCGAACATTCTGTAAAGTATAATTTCGGTTGCGGCATGAGGCAGATGCACATAATGCTTTACCTCTTTTGAACGCTTCCATTGATACACGTCCAAGCCGGGGGTAGTTGACAAAACAATGTCAGCTTTAAGGAAATTAAGCTTTGTGAAAAGCTTGTTTTCGTTTTCGATACACTCAGCTTTTACATTGGGATATTCGCAACTCAAAGCAGGGTCATCAGGCGAAGCGGTGATGTATACAATCTCCTTGCCCCTTTTGTTCATCTCCCGACAAATCGGCTCAAAAACAGACCAGTATCTTTTGTTGTCCGAAAAAATAACAAACGGAATACTTTTGTTGGCAATTTCAGCCTTGCCGCCACTCATACGGAATTTGAGCTTGATAAAAAGCATTCTCAAAGAATATAACGCCGCACCTATTACTCCTATGAGAATAGTAAACAGCATACTGCCCGTACCGGGGTCAATATATAGCTTCATAAACACTTCTCCTTATATCTGCATTTTCTCCCCATATTCTACCACGCTCAGCAAAAAATTACAATGTTTATCGGGGGAATGGGTGGCAGGATATATAATCTAATAAAAAATCCACCGACTATCAGCCGATGGATTTTTATTACAGATTATTTAAAATTTATTTTGCATAGCTTGCTCGATTGCAGCAATGGATTCTTCTGTAGGCTTAATCATCTGAATTTGCACTGTGAATTTAAGTCCTGTGTCACTAAGCACGTTATTTACAGCTTTGCAAATATCTGCTGTTGGCAGTTGTGAGTAAGAACAGCCGTTACAGTTTTGGATTTCTTTTTCAACAGCATTGACTACAAGATTTTTTGTGTAGTCGGGAATAGAAAAGTTGTCGTCTGCGTTTATGTAGTCAGTAAGGACTCTTACAGGATCACATATTTTATAGCGATACGCTCCGCATACTCTTAATGATAATTCACCACAGTTATTGTCTGTAAAGGTGATTGGTTCGTTTATGCCCCAATTGAGTCTGTTGCTTTCCAATAATTTGACAGTATAGCAAATACCGTTTGTAAAGTTAGGCAAGCTTGCCTCATTTACAATATATACGCCCTCTTGAAGCACATCGACTACATTACCGTCTTTGGTGATAAAAAACCACTCTAAAGGCTCTACCTTAATCGGTGTGCCGACTTTAACTTCTCCGTCAAAAACATATTCGGTTATCATACCGTCACTGTTTTTATTGGTTGTGCGTGTAGCTTTCTGGGCTGCCTGAGAATTTGCTTCAGCATTAATATTTTCTGAATGTGCAGAGGCATTTTCATCCGATGATGAAAATAAAGAAAAAAGATTTTTAAATAGACTCATAATACCCCTCCTGAAATTTATTAACTATATACTAACATTTCAGAGTGGTGTTGGCAATATGTGTTTTGGATTTTTCTTTCAGAATACGTGCAGATGATTACTTGCAGAATCTATTCGTTTTAAAGTTCTTGTAAAACTGCTGTTAATACGGAGTCAAGAAGAACTTTTTTGCATTTCAGAATTTAAAGCACACAGCACTTCATCCCCAGGAAAACGTTTGATGCCTTCTGCAGATATCCATAATGCGGAATTTTCTGTCTGTAAATTGCCGATATTATTTTCCTGAAATTCAAGATTTGCCCAGTCTCGCCAAACGAAACTGTGAAAATTGTGTTCAACGCATGCTTTTCTCAGAATCCAACGAGCGGTATAATCCTTGTTATAATCTCCTGCACCGCTGTACTTTTGTTCAAATTGTGCCCATAATTGCCATACGTTGCCAGTAAGATGTCTGTTTATACAAGCTTCGTGAAAAATCCAGCGAGCGGTATTTTTGGTATTATAATCTCCGGCAGTCTTACTATGCTTTTCTTCCATTTGAGCCCAAGCACGCCAACAATAACTGTCAGCGTTATGGTTTATACAAGCCTCTTTGAAAATCCGGCGAGCGGTATAATTTTTATCATTATCATAATCTCCTGCACCGGTGTATTTTTCTTCCATTTGAGCCCAAGCAAGCCAAGTACTACTGTCAGCGTTATGGTTCATACAAGCCTCTTTGAAAATCCAGCGAGCGGTATAATTTTTATCATTATCATAATCTCCGGCACCAGTGTATTTTTCTTCCATTTGAGCCCAAGCAAGCCAAGTATTACTGTCAGCGTTATGGTTCATACAAGCCTCGTGAAAAATCCAGCGAGCGGTATTTTTTGTGTTATAATCTCCTAAAGTTTTACTATGCTTTTCTTCCAACAGAGCCCA
>JAXJTT010000023.1:0-12544 GCA_036309445.1 Ruminococcus sp.
ACACAGATGCAGTGATTGCACAGATAAAACAGGCTTGTGACGAGGGTGCGTCTCTTGTGACATCCCCTGAGCTTTGTATTACAGGCTATACCTGCTTTGATTTGTTTTTGCAGAAAACCTTGCTCAGAGCAGCAGAAAGTGAAATCGCCAGAATTTTGGAGGAAACAAAAAACTTAGATATTGTTTCGGTTGTAGGTGTTCCCGTTGCATATAAAAATGCTTTGTATAACTGTGCGGCTGTTATCTGCAAGGGCGAGCTTTTAGCACTTGTGCCAAAGATAAATATTCCGAATTACAGCGATTACTATGAGTCAAGATATTTTGCAAGCGGTCTTAATCTTTATGCAAATATAAGCTATGCAGGACAAGAAACCGTAATGACTTCAAATGTTGTCTTTGAAGCTCTTGATATTCCGGATTTTACTTTTGGCGTGGAAATCTGCGAAGATTTGCTGGTTGCTGATTCACCGTCAATAAAGCTTGCAAAAAACGGTGCGGCTGTTATCTGTAATCTTTCAGCTTCCGACGATGTTGTCGGCAAGGATGATTACAGACGTGACCTTGTAAAAGTGCAGAGTGGTAAGCTTTGTTGTGCATATATTTACGCTAATGCGGGCTGTGGAGAAAGCACAACAGATGCGGTATACTCAGGACATAATCTTATTTGTGAAAACGCAACCCTTCTTGCGGAAAGTCAGAGCTTTACAACAGGGCTCACATTTGCAGATATCGACGTTCAGAATATTATGGCTGAACGCAGAAGACTCAGCACATATACATCTCCTGCCGAGGAAGTTTTGTCAGGAAAAACAGGAGATTACAGCACAATTTACTTTGACTTGCCTTTAAAGCAGACAAAGCTTTCAAGAAAAATCGAGCAAAGTCCGTTTATCCCTGCAGATAAAACAAAGCTTGCAAAAAGATGTGAGCAGATTATCCGTATGCAGGCGGCAGGACTTGTAACAAGACTTGAGCATACAGGAATAAAAAATGTAGTTCTGGGACTTTCAGGCGGACTTGACAGTACCCTTGCACTCATTGTTTGCGTTCATGCATTCAGAATGCTTGGTCTTGATATGAAAAATATCCACACAGCTACAATGCCTTGCTTCGGTACAACAAAGCGTACAAAGTCAAATGCCGAGCTTCTTGCACAGGCTTACGGAGTTTCTTTTGAAGAAATCAACATCAAAGATGCCGTAAGACAGCACTTTAAAGACATCGGACACGATGAAAGCGTGACAGATGTAACCTATGAAAATTCTCAGGCAAGAGAGAGAACGCAGGTTCTTATGGACCTTTCAAATAAATATAATGGTCTTGTAATAGGTACGGGAGATTTGTCAGAGCTTGCACTCGGTTGGGCAACCTACAACGGTGACCATATGAGTATGTATGCGGTAAATGCTTCTGTTCCAAAAACACTCGTGCGTTACCTCACAGCTTACGAGGCGGAAAATTCAGAGGGTGAGCTTAAGCGTGTGCTTCTTGATGTACTTGATACCCCTGTAAGCCCTGAGCTTTTACCGCCTGACCAGAGTGGTGAGATTGCACAGAAAACTGAGGATCTTGTAGGCCCTTATGAGCTTCACGATTTCTTTATCTACTACTTTATGCGTTATGCGTTTGAGCCATCAAAGATATTCTATATGGCAAAAATTGCATTTGCAGGTAAATATGACGAGGAAACAATCAGAAAATGGCTTGTAACCTTCCTCAGAAGATTTTTCACACAGCAGTTCAAGAGAAGCTGTATGCCTGACGGAGTAAAGGTTGGCTCAGTCGCACTTTCTCCACGTTCAAGCTGGAAAATGCCAAGTGATGCTACCTTTAAATTGTGGCTTGCAGAGCTTGAGCAACAGTGCGGTAACAGATGATTTTTGTTTTTTGAGCATATGTCGCTGAATAACCATTTTTTACAAATATTGTAGGGACCGGCGTCCCCGACGGTCCGACAGAGTAGTGTTTATTATAATTTTTAACATTATCAGGAAAGGGCGGTAAGTATGAAACTTTATATCAAACGAGATTCTTCCGCCTGTAACTGTGTTTTTGTGATATACAACGAGCTTGGTAAAGAGAAATATACAGTCTGTGCAGAAAAGTCAAATTTGTTTTATCTAAAAACAACTGACAATATCTGCGTTGGTAAAATCAGACGTGTTTCTTTTTCAAACCTGCTTGCGTACAACATAAATGCAGGAAATAAAAAAATCAAACTGTTTGTGACAACCGCAAAAGGTGAGCTAAGTTGCATTTGCTACGGAAACAACTGGAAGGTTTGCGGTGTTGCAGCGGCAAAAACTTTTGCAATCACTGATGTTGACAACAGCATTATAGCCCGACAAAGCAAAGCGTATCTTAAGCACGATGCTTATGAGCTGGAGATTTTCAGAGAAAGTAAGGAGCTTTTGAGTCTTTTGACGGCAGTGTGTATAAATATGCTCGATTTGGTTGACAACCCGATTGCACAGACTGTATAATAATAAGATAAACATATAAAAAAGTTGTTTTTTAAGATACATTTCCTACTATTGGAGGTTGACTATGAATAAGCTGTTAAATCTATTAAGCACAAATTCAAGCTTTACTACTGCAGAGCTTGCCGCAATGCTCGGTGAGCCTGAGGATTATATCAAGGCTCAGATAAAAGAATACGAGTCAAAAGGCATTATCAAGGGCTATCAGGCGGTAGTTGATTGGGAAAAATCAAACGAAACATACGTTGAGGCACTTATTGAGCTTAAGGTTACTCCTAAAAAGGAAACTGGCTTTGACGAAATGGCACAACGCTGTATGGCTTTTGATGAGGTTGACTCTGTTTACCTTATGGCAGGAGGATATGACTTTGCCCTTATTGTTAAGGGTCAGACAATGCAGGATATTGCAATGTTTGTAGCTAAAAAGCTTTCGACTATTGATGGTGTCCTTTCAACAGGTACACACTTTATTATGAGAAGATATAAGGACAGCGGTATGAATCTTACCGATTTTGAAGAGTCAGACGGGAGGAGCTTAGTCCTGTGATAGATTACGATAAGTTTTTAAATAATTCTATAAAAGAAATAAAACCGTCAGGTATCCGTAAATTTTTTGATATAGCAAGTGAAATGGAAAATGTAATTTCACTCAGCGTTGGCGAACCTGATTTCCAGACTCCGTGGCATATCCGTGAGGAGGGCATAAATTCCCTTAAAATGGGCAAAACATGGTACTCTCCAAACCGTGGCTTTACAGAGCTCAGGAACGAAATTGCAAAATATTACAAAAGAAGATTTTGTGTTGAGTACAATGCTGACTCTCAGGTGCTTGTAACCGTAGGCGGTAGTGAGGCCATTGACGCAGCCTTGAGATGTTTGATTGAAAAGGGCGATGAAGTAATCGTGCCACAGCCGTCTTTTGTGTGCTATGAGCCATTGGCTTATATGGCAGGTGCTACACCTGTTATAATTCAGACAAAGGCAGAGGACGAGTTCCGACTCAGAGCTGATGACCTTGAAAAAGCAATCACAGATAAGACAAAGCTTCTTATACTTCCTTTCCCGAATAATCCCACCGGTGCGATTATGGAGAGAAAAGACCTTGAAGAAATTGCCGAGGTTATCAGAAAGCACGATATATTTGTTCTCTCTGATGAAATCTACGGTGAGCTTACATACGGCAACAGAAAGCACGTTTCTATTGCTGAAATTGACGGAATGTATGAGCGTACAGTTGTAATCAACGGTTTTTCAAAATCGTATGCAATGACAGGCTGGCGACTCGGCTATGCATTAGGTCCCGAGCCTGTAATCGAGCAGATGACAAAGCTTCATCAGTACGGCATTATGTCTGCACCAACAACTGCACAGTACGCCGCAATCGAGGCTCTGAGAAACGGCGATATGGATGTTGCAAATATGCGTGATGAGTACGATATGCGTCGCAGACTTGTTGTGGACAGCTTCAACGATATGGGGCTTACTTGCTTTGAGCCAAACGGAGCTTTCTATGTGTTCCCTTGTGTTGAGAGCACAGGACTCACTTCAGAAGAATTTTGCACACGTCTTATCAAAGAAAAAAGCGTTGCGGTAGTACCGGGTAATGCATTTGGCGAAAGTGGCGAAGGCTATGTGCGAGTTTCTTATTCATACTCACTCAAGCACCTCAAGATTGCACTTGAACGCATCAGAGAATTTCTGGGAGAACTGAAAAATGGAAATTAAAGTTCTTGCACCTGCAAAAATTAATTTAACTTTGGATGTCCTAGGCAAAAGAGCCGACGGCTACCACGATATTTCTACAATTATGCAGGCTGTTGATTTATATGATACAGTAACCCTCACTGAAAACGAAAGCGGAGAAATCACAATTTCCTGCAACTATGAGGGTGTGCCTTGCAACGAAAAAAATATTTGCTACAAAGCGGCTGAGGTTTTCTTTGAGGCAGCCAAGCAGGAAAACAAAGGTCTGCATATTGATATAGACAAAAAAATTCCTACTCAGGCGGGACTTGCAGGCGGAAGCAGTGACGGTGCGGCTGTGCTTTTAGGTCTGAACAGAATGTTTGACAAGCACCTCACACCTGACGAGTTGCACGCACTTGCCGCAAAAGTAGGCTCTGATGTACCGTTTTGTCTTGTAGGCGGCACAAAGCTTGCAACAGGCACAGGCACGGATTTTCAGAAAATGCCTGCATTTTCAAAGTGTAATATTGTAATCTGCAAGCCTGATACTGTCAGTGTGTCAACAGCAGAAGCGTATCAGAAGGTTGATGCTCTGCCACCGCATCCGCCATATACAGACGAAATGATAAAGGCTATCTACAGCCACGATATTTACAGAATTTCAGCAACCCTTTTCAATGATTTTGAGCTTGCTTTGCAGATTCCTCAGGTCAACGAAATTAAAAAAGCTATGTATAACTGCAAAGCTCAGGGTGCAGGAATGAGTGGCTCAGGCTCTGCTGTATTCGGATTGTTTTTGTCTGATAAAAAGGCTGAAAAATGTGCCGAAAAACTCAGAGAAACTTATAGCGAAGTTTTTGTCTGCAAGCCTATAAAAGAAGGTTGCAGAATAGATTAAGCTAATATGCAAATAAAAAATTAAATAATGATTAAACAATACACAACCTGTCCATACTCACTCTGAGAAAGGACAGGTTGTTTTTTATGAAAAAATCTATAAATATGAAATTGTTTTCAAAGGCTCTTTGTATCGCATTCGTACTTACTGTTTTTTATTCGCTCATTCCTTTTGAAGCGGAATGTAACGAAATTTCAAACGAGGTTTTCAGAATACACATACTTGCAAATTCAGACTCGCAAGCTGACCAGAATTTGAAACTGAAAGTGCGTGATGAAATTCTTGCATATTCCGAAGAACTTTTCAATTCAGCAAATAGCAAAGAAGAAGCAGAAAAAATCGTGCAGGAAAATTTAGCTGAAATCATAGCCGTTGCACAGAAAAAAGTGTACGACGAGGGTTATGATTATAAGGTTGATGCCGAAATCACAAATATGTACTTTACAACAAGGTACTATGAGCAGTTTACAATGCCCTCGGGAATGTATGATGCTTTGCGTGTTACAATAGGTGAGGGAGAGGGGCAAAATTGGTGGTGCGTGATGTATCCCTCAATCTGCCTTTCGGCTTCAATCGAAAGTGACGAAAAAGCAAAAGAGAGCTTTACAGACAATCAGTATGATATAGTAAGCTCAGGCGAGTATCAGTATCGCTTTAAGGTGGTTGAGATTTTTGAAAAAATCACCTCGTTTTTTGCAGAAGATAACAAGGAAATTTTTTAAAGTCCTTTTTTTGACTCATTGTATGTGTTATTATAATATCATAATTTTAAAATCGGTCGGTGAAATTATGATTAGATTTGTTTTAGGCAGAAGCGGTACAGGCAAAACCGCATACCTTTATGATAAATTGTCACAGCAGGCAAGAGAGGGCGATAACCGTCTTATTATGCTCGTGCCTGACCAGAGTACATTTGAAACGGAAAAAGATTTTCTTGAAATTCTGGGTCCGAAACTTTCAAAAAATGTTTCGGTTTTCGGTTTTGCAAGATTCTGTCAATATGTACTTGAGCAGACTAAAACCGTAAGCAAAAACGTGATTGATGACAGCACACGCTCGGTTATAATGAGTCTTGCACTTGAACAACTCAACGACAGCCTTGAGATTTTTGCAGGAGGCTATGAGAAAAAAAGCGTGATAGATACTATGCTTTCTGCACTCAAAGAGTGTAAGAAAAGCAAAATTTCCACTCAACTGCTCAGAAATACTGCGTCACTTGTCAAAGACCATACTTTAAAATCAAAGCTTATTGAAACAGCCTTGATTATAGATGCGTTTGATGCTCTTGTTGAGCAAAGCTATATTGACCCTCTTGATAATCTTACAAGGGTTGCTGATATTCTTTTAAATAATAATCTTTTTTCGGGTTTTACACTTGCAATAGATTCATTCAGCGGCTTTTCCGTCCAGCAGCTGGAAGTGCTCAAACTCTTGTTTGAGCAGTGCGAAAGCGTGTACGTTTCCCTGACACTTGACCCTATTGCAGATGATAAAGACAGCCTTTTTTCTGTTACAAACGACACATACAAAAGATTGAAAACTATTGCAAAATCTGCCGATGTTGATATAAAAGCTCCTGTAAAGCTAAGTGAAAATTACCGAGCAAAGACAGATGAGCTTAAAATTCTCGAAAAGAATATTTATCGCACAAAACACGAAATTTCCAAAGAAGAAAATAACGCAATAAGCTTGTACTCGGCAGGAGATATTTACAGTGAATGTGAGTATGTAGCCGCAAAAATAAAAGAACTTATAGTTGAAAACGGCTACCTGTATTCAGATATAGCTGTTGTTTGCAGAGATATCAAGCCATATTCGGGAATACTCAATACAATCCTTGAAAAGTATGAAATTCCGTTCTTTATGGATATGAGCAGTGATATTTACATAAAACCGATTATCCGATACGTATGCTCAGTTTTTGATATTGTTTTAAAAGGTTTTGCAAAAGACGATGTTTTGTCACTTTTGAAAACAGGACTTACTCAAAATTCTGTAGAAGAAATATCGAATTTTGAAAACTATGTTTATGTCTGGAACATAAACGGCTCGTCTTTTAAAAATGAATTTAAAAATAATCCGAAAGGCTTTGCAGATAAGCTCTCAAAAAGCGACGAAGAAGCCTTGCAAAATGCAGAAAAGGTGCGTAAATCCGTTGTCATTCCGCTTGAAAAATTCAGAGAAGATATAAAAGATAAAACCTGCAAAGAAATAACAGTATTGCTCTACAAGCTTTTGGAAGAAAACAAGGTTACAAAAGCAATTTCAGATATGTACGATGCCTTGGAAGAAAACGGAGATCTTGCACAGGCAAAAGAGCAGATACGACTCTGGAATTTGCTTATGGAGGCACTCGACAAAACCGTAGCCGTTGCAGGGGATATGAAAATCTCGCCAAAGCGTTATTTTGAACTTCTGTCTCTGCGACTTTCTTCCCTTGAAATTGCCGATATTCCGAGAACGGTTGACAGTGTAACTGTCGGCACAGCCCTGAGAGTACGACTCACCGATTGTAAGGTAGTATTTCTGATTGGCTGTATTGACGGAATTTTTCCTGCTGTGCCACATACTGCAGGAGTTTTCTCCTCGTTTGAGCTTAAAATTCTGGCACTGAATAATCTGACCTTCGGTGATGACATTTCCGAGCTTGCAGACCTTGAAGTTTTTATGGCTTACAAATCTCTCACAGCTCCGTCAGAAAAGCTTTTTGTATCTTACTATAAATCAGATTTACTCGGCAACGCTTATCAGCCCTCATCAATCGTAAATGAAATTACAAAAATATTTCCTGATACTGTTGTGCTTGATGATGCCGATGTAAAAACACCTGAAAACTCCACATGGGCATTACTTCCTGCTTTTGAGGAGCTTGCGTCAGGTATAAAAAATCTCAGCAGTGAAAACGAAGCTTTGAAGAAGTATTTTTCTGAAAACGAAAAATATTCAGATAAATATAATGCACTAATAAGGGCTTGCGAAAGCTCACCTTTTGAATTTGCCGATACAAAAAATGCATCAGCACTTTTTGGTGATAATTTAAATATTTCAGCGTCACAGATTGAAAAATTCAGCCTTTGCCGTTTTTCGTATTTCTGCAATTACGGGCTTAATGTAAAAGAGCTTCGCAAAGCCGAGATAAACCCGATGGAATACGGAACCTTTGTGCATTATATTATGGAAAAATTCTTCACAGATAATTCTAAAGAAGAATTTTATAATATGAGCGAAAGCGATATAACAGCCGAGTGCGACAGAATATTGGAAGAATATGTTACCTCTCACTTTGGCGGTGAAGAAAATAACACCCCAAGCTTTATGTATCGTTTTACAAAAATCAGAGAAAGCGTGCATTTTCTTGTTCTGCATATTGTAAGTGAGCTTAAAAACAGCGGATTCACTCCTGTGGATTGCGAGCTTGGAATAGGCTCCGATATACCAAGCTATACTTTAACTCTCTCAACAGGGCAGAAAATCAATATCCGAGGTAGTGTTGACAGAGTAGATATGCTTGAATTTAACGGAGTAAAGTATATCCGTATCGTTGACTATAAAACAGGCTCAAAGCAGTTCAAACTCTCAGATATTCTTTACGGTCTTAACCTGCAAATGCTCATATATATGTATGCAATCAAGCTTTCAGGTGAAGGTCGCTATGGTGAGATTACCCCTGCAGGTATTCTGTATATGCCGGCGACAACTCCGTTTGTTACCGCCGATAACAATATGAGCGAAGAAAAAATTAAAACAGAAATAGGCAAACAACTTAAGATGAACGGTATGCTTCTCAATTCTCCTGATGTCCTTGATAACTGCGATACTGCCTATATTTCCTACAAAATAAAGGACAGCACACTCTCGGCAGGCGGCTCACTTGCAAGCCTTGAGGAATTGGGAATGATATTCAAAAAACTTGATATGACTGTTGCCGAAATGGGCAAAAAATTATATTCGGGTGATGTAAATGCAACACCACTCAAAGGCGGTCACGATGCCTGCGAATACTGCCCGTATGACAGCGTTTGTGCATTCCACAGAAACAGCTGTGTAAATACATTTACAGTGAAAAATAATAAGGTTTGCGAAATTCTTGCAGATGAACAGAGAAAGGGGGAGAATGAGTAATGTCAAGACAATGGACACCTGCACAGCAGGATGCAATCACCGCAACAGGTGGCTCGGTGCTTGTTTCTGCGGCGGCAGGCTCAGGCAAAACAGCCGTGCTTGTAGAGCGTGTAATCAGACTTATAACAAGAAGCGAAAAGCCTGTTGATGTTGACCGACTTCTGATAGTTACCTTTACAAGAGCCGCAGCCGCTGAGATGAAACAGCGACTTACATCCGAAATCACAAGGCTTCTTGAAGACGACCCATACAACCCCTTGCTGTTACGGCAAAAACAGCTTATGTATAACACAAGCATATGCACAATCGACAGCTTCTGCAGTTCAGTTGTAAGGGAATATTTCCACACGCTCGGAGTGTCGGGTGATTTCAGACTTGCCGACGAGGGCGAGCTTAAAATCCTCAGTGAAGAAGCACTCACTACAGCACTCGAAGAATTTTACAACGAAGGCTCAGCGGATTTTCTCAGCCTTGTAGATGCATTTGCTTCAAAAAAAGGTGACGAAAATTTACGTAAAGCCGTGCTGAAAATAGAGAGCTTTCTTTCAACTCAGCCGTTTGGCGAAAAATGGCTTGATGATATGCTCAGAAACTATGACCCTGAAACGCCGATTGAACAAGCAGTGTGGGGCAAAATTATTATAGATTATGCAAAATCTTCGGTTGAACACGCAATTCTTGTTACCAAAAATTCCATTGATAAGCTCAATGACTACGAATGTGACGAAAAACTTTCCAAGGCGTTGCTGCCTATAATTACGGATGACCTCTATTTTCTTGAAAAAATGCTTGACCGTGTTGAAAACGGAAGCTGGGACGAGATAAGTCAGTTTGTAGAGAAGTTTTCTCCTGCAAGACTCTCCGCACCCAGAGGTTATAAGGATGACCCCGTAAAGCTTTCCGTTGCGGCAGGTCGTGACGAAGTAAAAGATGCCGTCAAGTCGCTTTCATCCTGTTTTATGTGGAGCAGTGAAGATGCAAAAACTGAGATTTCATACCTTAACGTCATAGTTTCACAGCTTTTCAGCGTAGTATTAAAATACATAGAAAATTTCACGGTATTAAAGCAGAAGAAAAATATTCTGTCTTTCTCTGATGTCGAGTTGCTCACAGTAAAACTTCTTGCAACACCAACTGAAAACGGTTACGAAAAAACCGAACAGGCAAAAGAAATTTTACAGCGTTTTGACTGGGTTATGGTCGATGAATTTCAGGATGTAAACGATGTGCAGGATTTGATTTTCAAATGCGTCAGCATAGGGGAAAATAATATGTTTGTGGTTGGTGACGTAAAGCAGAGTATCTACGGATTCCGTCAGGCAAAGCCCGAGATTTTCATTGACCGCAGAAAAAGCTACAAGCGTTTTGACAGAGAAAATGCTGACTATCCTGCAACTATAATTCTTGATAAGAATTTCAGAAGCCGAGAAGACGTATGTTCAGCGGTTAATTTTATCTTCAAAAATCTTATGAGCCTGACCTCTGCAAAAATGGAGTACAACACAGACGAATACCTCAACACAGGTGCAAGCTATGAGCCAAGTGAAAGCTGTCGTTTTGAGCTTGATTTGCTTGATAAAGAACATATTGAAGAAGAAAGTGTTGTAAATGAAGCAAAATTTATTGCACATAAAATTCATTCTATGATGAAATCAGGATTTACAGTCAGAGACGGCAACGGCACAAGACCCGCAACCTATGGTGACTTTGCAGTAATCCTCAGAAGTACAAAAGGCTCAGCGGCTGAGTATGTAAATACCCTCATAAATTGCGGTGTGCCTGCATATTCCGAGATAAAAGAAAGCTTTTTTGATGCTGACGAAATCAAAATTATGCTCAACTTTCTCAGAGTGATTGATAATCCGTCCCTCGACATTCCTTTGTTATCGGTTATGTGCAGTCCTGTTTACGGCTTTACTGTTGACGAGCTTGCAAAAATAAGAAGTAAAAACAGATATACAAACCTCTACTCAGCAGTAAGTGCATATGCCGAAACAGATAAAAAATCTGCTGATTTTCTAACAGAGTTATCTGCAATCAGGACATATTCATACACCTGTACCATTGATGAGCTTTTGGGAAGACTCTACGAGCTTACCTCGTTTATGCCGATAATCTCCGCAATAAGCAACGGTGCAAGTGCTGTTAAAAACTTAAATCTCCTCAGAGAATACGCAAGAGGCTATGAATCCAACGGTTATAAGGGGCTTAATGCCTTTGTAAGTTATATGGATAAGCTTATCGAAAACGGCTCTGACCTCGTTTCTTCTTCAAAATCTGATGGAGATTACATAAATATGGTGCGTGTTCTGAGCATACACGCATCAAAAGGACTTGAATTTCCTGTGTGCTTCATTGCAAACACATCAAAGCGTTTCAATAAAACCGACCTTAACGAAGATGTGCTGATTGACAGCAATGCTGGCTTGGGAATAAAGCATATAGACGGCTTTTGCCGATATAATACCTTACCAAGACTGGCGGTTTCGGTTGAGATTTCCGACAATGAAATCGCAGAGGAGCTTCGTGTACTTTACGTAGCTCTTACAAGAGCAAAAGAGAAACTTATTGTGGTATCATCGCAGAAAAATCCTGTTTCGTACCTTACAAAGCTTTCATCAAAAATCGTAGGCGGAGTGATTGACCCGTACACAGTTATGCGAGCTTCGTCAATTTCAGACTGGATTTGTCTCTGTGCGTTGATTTATCCTACACTTTCACCTCTGAGAGCAAAAATCAGTATGCCGTCGGAGGGCTGTACTTCTGAAACCGAAATGCCCGAATGGGATGTACTGTTTCCGCAAAACTCTGATTTTAATTCCGAGATAGAAAATACAAGGGTTGCCGATTCAGATGACAGCGTGAAAATCCCTGATTACAGCGAAAAAATACTTGAACTGATGAAAAAAAGAATAGGTTTTGAATATCCGAATCAATCAGTGCTTGATATTCCGCAAAAGGTGAGTGCCTCAGAAATTTCGCATCAATCAGGTAACGAAGAATTTGCAAAGGTCTTTTTGAAACCATCATTTATGAATACCGAAGTTTCAACAGCCGTTGAAAGAGGCACAGCACATCACAGATTTTTGCAATACTGCAATTTTGCTCTTGCAAAGGAAAGCGTAGAAGCAGAAATCGAAAGACTTGTAACTGAATTGCGACTCACCCAGCAACAAGCAGACGCAATAGACATAAATGCCCTGAAGTCATTTATGAACAGCGAGCTTGTCAGCAGAATTATTGCTTCACCTAACGTAATGAGGGAGGAACGATTCACTGTCAAGATTAACGCAAATCTTATTGATGACACCCTCGAAGGCAAGGCGGCAGAAACAAAGGTTGTAATGCAGGGTGCGGT
>JAXJTT010000024.1:0-1540 GCA_036309445.1 Ruminococcus sp.
GGTCAGAGCAATTGTAGAAAACGCAGTTAATCTGCTTGCAGGTATTCCGTCAGTTGTATATGGTTTGGTAGGTATGCTGATTCTGGTTCCGAGTATTAAAAAGATTTTTGATGTGCCTGACGGAGCAAGCCTGTTTGCGGCAATTATCGTACTTGCTGTTATGATTCTTCCATCAATTATTAAGGTATCCATAACATCCCTTGACGCAGTGCCTAAGGAGTATGAAGATGCTTCACTCGCTCTTGGCGCAACCCCTACCGAAACATATTTCAAGGTGTCTGTACCTGCCGCAAAAAGCGGTATTGCTGCAGCAGTAGTGCTTGGTGTAGGCAGAGCAATTGGAGAAGCTATGGCGGTTATGATGGTGTCGGGTAATGTGGCAAATATGCCTTCCCTTTTTGAGAGTGTGCGTTTTCTTACAACAGCCGTTTCAAGCGAAATGGCATATTCAAGCGGACTTCAGCAACAGGCACTTTTCTCTATAGCGTTGGTGCTATTTCTCTTTATTATGCTTATAAATGTAACTCTCAACTTCTTCTTGAAGAAGGAAAGGAAGTGATACTGTGAATACGAGTCTTAAAGGTGAAATGAAAAAGAGCCGCAAATTTTACATAACATTTATGAAATGCGGTATGCTTTTTTGTACTGCATTAGTAGCGTTACTGACACTATTTATGATTGCGTATGTTCTCATAAAAGGTATACCAAATATCAGCTGGGAGCTTTTATCAACAAAGCCAAGCTATATCTCAGACAGAATCGGTATCTTGCCTGACATTCTAAATACACTTTACATTGTAATTACAACGCTGATAATTGTAATCCCATTGGGTGTAGGTGCGGCGATTTACCTTACAGAATACGCCAAGAATAAGAAAATCGTAGCGGCTATAGAGTTTGCTTCGGAAACTCTTTCGGGTATTCCGTCAATTATTTACGGTCTTGTCGGTATGCTTTTCTTCTGTCAGTTTATGGGAATGAAAACCTCACTTATTGCAGGTTCACTTACACTTGTTATTATGAATCTGCCAAATGTTATGAGAACTACTCAGGAAAGTCTTAAAACTGTTCCTCGAAGCTTCAGAGAGGGTGCTTTCGGACTTGGTGCAGGCAAGTGGCGAATGATTCGCACAGTTGTACTGCCCGGTTGTGTAGACGGTGTTATTACAGGTTGTATTCTTTCAATTGGCAGAATATTGGGTGAGTCAGCGGCACTTCTCTTTACAGCAGGATTTGCACACGCAATGGGCGGTGTGCTTGAGGCACTTTCAAGTCCGGGTGCTACACTTACAGTTGCACTTTATGTGTATGCAAAAGAGCAGGGTGAGTTTTCAGTAGCTTTTGCTATTGCGGCAATTTTGATGATTTTAACACTTATTATAAATTTCTCGGCAACACTGGTTCAGAAACATTTTGAAAAAAGGAGAAAAGTATGAGCAGTATAATTAAAGCTAAAGATTTGTGCCTTTGGTATGGAACTTCTCAGGCACTCAAAAATATAAACATTGAAATTCCTGAGAAAAGCATCACCGCTTTCATA
>JAXJTT010000025.1:0-5857 GCA_036309445.1 Ruminococcus sp.
ATATTAAAGCGATACTGCTTACCACTCCTCATCTTAAAGCTTCAAAGTCAGAGATAGTTGATTATTATGAAACTGTTCGTGACAGAAGTAAGCAAACGGAATTTATCAAGAGTATTTTTAACAATGATATTACAGAGCTTACTCTCCCCGATGGCAGAACAATGGGATATAAAACATATCAGAATGTTCTTCATTTATGGGAAGGTACTTACGACAATATAACAAAGCAGGGTTACTACGATTGGGGCGTTATTGCTGGCTACTTTGAGGGTATGCGATTACTTAAAGAGCTTACTGATACAATGAAGCCGTTGCCGTCAATGGAAGGTCAGCTTAATTTCTTAAATGAGACAGGAGATATAAAAACTCCTGTCTTTTCTTTTTCTCAGGATATTATTGATGCTGTACTTACTCGTGGAAGTGGTGTTTCAGAGGGTAAGTTGAGAATATATGAACAGTTCCAAAAGTCTCTTTCCAAAAAAGAGAATATAGCTTTTCTTAAAAACGAATATGGTTGGGGTGGTTCATATCCTATAATCACAGGCACAGGAATAGACGAAATGCATGATGGTAAAGGTATACGACTTTCCAAAGGTTTAGGGAGTGATGCACCTAAAATAGTTTTATCATGGCCACAAGTCGAAAAACGACTTAGTGAGCTGATAAAACTTGACAGATATCTTAATCCCAAAGAACAAGCATACTATCCTCAGTGGATTGAAGAGCAGGAACGCAAAAGAGCTGATATTGCCGCCGAGCGTCAGCTTAAAGAATTTCTTTCTCGTCAACCCGAAGAACCAAAAGAATATGAGTATAAGTATCATCTTGGTGATAAGGTCTATATCGGTGCAAGTGAGTATGAAATTACTTCTTTTGATGATAACAGAGTAACTCTGTTTGACAGTAAGTTTCCTCTGTTTGGTACAGAAATGCCAAGAGAAGAATTTGATACTAAGGTTAAAGAGAACCCGATGAATGACCACCTTAGAGTTGTTGTTGAAAAAGAGACCGAAAACATCCCATCAGTAGAAGTACAGCCTGACACAGAACAGGAAAATATACCTGATTCTGTAGATAATGCTGACCTTATAGGTAAGAATCTGACTTTAGATGACCGTAACTTTGAAGTCGAAAAAGTTAGCGAACTCGGTGATGTGTCACTGCGAGATATTACCTTTGAAAAAGAAAACGGCTATCCTCTTTCGAGAGTTGAAAAGGTTGAGTTTGTACGCAATGAGTTAGAAACTCAACAGAAAAAACAAACACTTACTCCTACTTGGGAAAAGCCAAAGTCAAACAAAGTAACATCGTTTGACCTCCACCCTGATGTGCCTTATGCACAGCGACATAACTTTGATTTAAAATCAAACGAAATTGAAACTGTTGGCAAAAAAGAACGCTTCCGTAGAAATATGGAGGCTATCAGAGTGCTAAAAGAGTGCGAGTTTGATAACAGATTTGCAACTCCTGATGAACAGATTATCTTATCTAAATATGTTGGCTGGGGTGGTATTCCAGAAGCTTTCGACGAAAATAACACAGCTTGGGAGAATGAGTTCAAAGAGCTGTATGTTGCACTCTCACCTGACGAATATGCTCAGGCAAGAGAAAGCACATTAACTGCCTTTTATACACCACCTACTGTAATTAAAGCGATATATAAGGTTATGGAACAGGTAGGCTTTAAAGAAGGCAACCTCCTTGAACCTTCTTGTGGTATCGGTCACTTTATCGGTATGTTACCTGATTCTATGAAAGGTAGCAAGATATATGGTGTTGAGCTTGATACTGTTTCTGCAAAGATTGCACAGCAACTTTATCAGACATCTTCTATTGCAGCACAAGGTTACGAAGAAACAAACTTACCTGACAGTTTCTTTGATGGTGTTATCGGTAACGTACCTTTTGGTGATTTCAAAGTCACAGACAAGCGATACGATAAGCATAAATTCCTTATCCACGATTACTTTTTTGCTAAGTCATTAGATAAGCTTCGCCCCGGTGGTGTTATGGCTCTAGTTACAAGTAAAGGTACAATGGATAAAGAAAACTCATCTGTACGAAAGTATATTGCTCAAAGAGCCGAGCTGTTGGGAGCTATAAGACTTCCTAATAATACCTTTAAGGGTAATGCAGGAACTGAGGTTGTCTCAGATATTCTGTTTTTACAAAAGCGTGACAGACTTATAGACATTGAACCTGATTGGGTTCATCTTGATACTGACGAAAATGGTATTAAGATGAACTCGTATTTTGCCCAGCACCCTGAGATGATACTCGGTGAGATGAAAATGGTAAGTGGTCGCTTTGGTATGGAAGCAACTTGTGAGCCTTATGAAAATTCAAATCTTGAAGATGAACTTATGGAGGCTGTTTCGAACATTCACGGAGAGATTACAACTTATGAGGTTGAAGAAGAACTTTCCGAAGAAGATAATTCAATCCCTGCTGACCCTACCGTGCGTAACTTCTCTTACACAGTTGTTGATGACACAATCTACTTTAGAGAAAATTCAAAAATGACACCCGTAGAGGTATCAGCTACTGCTCAAAATCGTATCAAGGGTATGATTGCAATCCGTGATTCTGTAAGAAATCTTATTGACTTGCAGACAGATGATTTTCCTGATGAAATGATTAAGCAGGAGCAAACAAAGCTCAATAATCTTTATGATACTTACACTAAGAAGTATGGACTGATTAACAGCAGGGCTAATATATCAGCTTTCTCACAGGATAGTTCGTTCTCTTTGTTATCTGCTCTTGAAGTGCTTAATGAAGATGGTCAGCTTGAAAGAAAAGCTGATATGTTCTTTAAGAGGACAATTAAGCCACACACACCTGTAACCACAGTTGATACTTCAAGTGAAGCATTAGCTGTATCTATCGGTGAAAAAGCCACCATAGATATGGAATATATGATGAGCCTTACAGGTAAAAGTGAAGCAGAAATCTTTGACGATTTAAAAGGTGTAATCTTTATGAATCCTCTGTATGATTTCGGTAATCATTCACAGCCAAAGTATCTTATGGCTGACGAATATCTCTCAGGTAATGTGAGAGAAAAGTTAAAGGTTGCTATAAATTCAGCAGAGCTTTATCCTGATGATTATAAAA
Organism: Ruminococcus sp.; assembly: GCA_036309445.1. Taxonomy (GTDB): domain Bacteria; phylum Bacillota; class Clostridia; order Oscillospirales; family Acutalibacteraceae; genus Ruminococcoides. The sequence goes on from JAXJTT010000025.1 coordinate 3,118, forward strand.
TTAATGTTGAAGCTTTAACTAAGGTTCAGCCTAAAGATTTAACCGCAAGTGAGATTTCTGTAAGACTTGGTGCTACTTGGTTACCACCTGAGATTGTAGAGAGGTTTATGTATGAATTTCTTGATACACCTCGTTATGCTCAGTGGAAAATTAAAGTTCACTTCTCACCATACACAAGTGAATGGAACATTGAGAATAAGTCTTATGACAACACCAACGTTAAAGCATACAGCACTTATGGTACTAATCGTATCAATGCTTATAAGATTATTGAAGAAACTTTAAACCTTAAAGATGTCCGTATCTTTGATTATGTTGAGGACGAGTTTGGTAAGAGAAAAGCTGTTCTTAATAAAAAAGAAACTGCTATTGCACAAGCAAAGCAGGAACTTATCAAGCAGGGTTTTCAGGATTGGATATGGGCAGACCCACAACGTCGTGAAAAACTTACAAAGTTGTATAATGAAAAGTTCAACAGTATCAGACCTCGTGAGTATGATGGAAGTCATATCACTTTTAGCGGTATGAACCCTGAAATAGAACTGAGAGAACATCAGCGAAATGCTGTTGCACATATTCTTTACGGCGGTAACACCTTACTTGCACACGCTGTTGGTGCCGGCAAGACCTTTGAAATGGTTGCGGCGGCACAAGAGTCCAAACGACTTGGTTTATGTAATAAATCGCTGTTCGTAGTTCCAAATCATCTTACCGAACAGTGGGCCGCTGAATACTTACAGCTCTATCCTGCGGCTAATATCCTTGTTGCAACAAAGAAAGACTTTGAAACCAAGAACCGCAAAAGGTTCTGTGGTCGTATTGCGACAGGAGATTATGATGCAGTAATTATAGGTCATTCTCAGTTTGAGAAAATACCAATGTCTATTGAAAGACAGAAAGCGATTTTACAGCAACAGCTTGATGATATAGCAGAAGGTATCGCTGACTTAAAGAAAAATAAAGGTGAAAACTTCTCTATCAAACAGCTTGAAAGGTCTAAGAAATCCATTAAACAAAAGCTCGATAAACTCAATGACCAGAGTCAAAAAGATGATGTAGTCACTTTTGAAGAGCTTGGTGTTGACCGCCTTTTCGTTGATGAAAGTCATTACTACAAGAACTTATTTTTATACACAAAAATGCGTAATGTCGGTGGTATAGCTCAGACAGAGGCACAGAAAAGTTCAGACCTTTTTATGAAATGTCGCTATCTTGATGAGATAACAGGCGGACGTGGAGCTGTCTTTGCAACAGGTACACCTATCTCTAACAGTATGGTCGAGCTTTACACTATTCAGAGATATTTGCAGTATGATACCTTACAGCAAAATGGCTTACAGCACTTTGATGCTTGGGCTTCTACTTTCGGTGAGACAGTTACAGCGGTAGAGCTTAAGCCCGAAGGTACAGGATATAGAGCTAAAACAAGGTTCGCAAAATTCTATAATCTTCCTGAGCTTATGGCTATGTTTAAGGAGGTTGCAGATATAAAAACCTCGGATATGCTTAATCTTCCTGTGCCTGATGTTAAGTATCATAATGTGGCGGTTAAGCCGTCAGAAATGCAGAAAGAAATGGTTGCTTCCCTTTCTGAAAGAGCTGAAAAAGTAAGAAAAGGTGCTGTTGATTCAAGTGTAGATAATATGCTTAAAATCACAAATGATGGCAGAAAACTTGCACTTGACCAACGTATGCTCAATGATATGTTACCTGACTTTGAGGGTAGTAAAATCAATGCCTGTGTTGAAAATATCTATAACATCTGGGAAGAAAACATAGATAAGAAATCCGCACAGCTTGTGTTCTGTGACCTTTCTACTCCAAAGAATGATGGTTCTTTTAATGTCTATGATGACATAAGAAGAAAGCTCATTGCTCGTGGTATTCCTGAAAGCGAGATACGATTTATCCACGAAGCTGACACAGATGTTAAGAAAAAAGAATTGTTCCAAAAGACCCGTAAAGGTGAAGTCAGAGTTCTTCTTGGTTCTACTCAAAAGATGGGTGCAGGTACTAATGTTCAGGACAGGCTTATAGCTTTACACGATGTTGATTGTCCTTGGAGACCCAGCGACCTTGAACAGCGTTCGGGCAGAATTATCCGTCAGGGTAATCAGAACAAGGAGGTTAATATCTATCGTTATGTAACAGAACAAACCTTTGACGCATATCTGTATCAGCTTGTGGAGGGTAAACAGAAATTCGCAAGTCAGATTATGACGAGTAAATCTCCTGTACGTTCTGCCGAAGATATTGATGAAACAGCACTATCGTATGCTGAGATTAAAATGCTTGCAACAGGTAATCCACATATTAAGGAGAAGATGGATTTAGATATTCAGGTGCAGAAACTCAGAATGTTAAAGTCCAGCTTTCTATCTGAAAAGTATGCCTTAGAGGACAAGATAATTAAATATTACCCACAGCGTATCGCTACTTTGAAAACTCGTTTAGAGGGTCTTACAAAGGATGTGGAAACTGCAAAACAACACCCGAAATCTGATTCTGACCACTTTTTTGGTATGACAGTATCGGGTGTTTTTTATAGCGAAAAAGCTGATGCAGGTAATGCAATTATTGTAGCCTGTAAGTCTATGAGTAATCCTGATGCTATTCCTCTTGGTAAATATCGTGGCTTTAAATTAGAGCTTTATTTTGATACTACTGAGAGAAATTATGTTGTTAGAGTAAAGGGTGAAACAAGCCGTAATACACCTCTTGGTGAGGATGTTCACGGTAA
>JAXJTT010000026.1:0-10928 GCA_036309445.1 Ruminococcus sp.
ATTTAGAAACGAAATTTTCCAAACCCTCGATAAAGTTGTTGATAGACTTTGTAGCACTATCTGTTCTATCTCTCAAGATACTATTAAAAGCATTACTGGTAGAGAATGGATTTTATCTATTTTTTAATTAGGTATTAGTATAAATAATAAAAAATTACAGGACAAGTCCGATAAAATGGGCTTGTCCTGTTTATACAAAAGTATTGTTTATAATTTGTTAAAATTTCCAATAAACTATTTTAATACAAAATGTTATAATAAAATAGGTAAAGGAACGGTGGCGGTTGTTCTGACTCCCTTGTGAAAGGGGGTATGCTATTATGGAATACTTGGCAATGATAGTGCTCATACTCATTTTTGCTACAGTATACATAAATAATGCAAAAAAATAACCGCCCTGTGCTGCAACACAAGGCGATTTTTAAAATAAAAAACCTTTGAGCGGAACAGCCAAAACTGTTCCTTTACTGTAATTATAATAGCACAAAATCTGTTTGATGTCAATAAATAAGACGGAATAATAAAGATAACTTCAGCACTTGCAAGGTTTGCTTGCAGGTGTTTTTGTTTTATATGAAAGAGTTTTTGTACAATGCCGGGAATTTCTTTGTCCTATCAGTCTTCCTCGTCCTCTTTCAAATTTTCAAGAGCGACACGCACAGCCTCGACCACAAAAGCCGAAAATGTGCAATCAGTCCCCACAAGTGCGTTTTCAACTTCTTCGATAATTTGATTAGGAAATCTTATGCTCTTGCTTGTAGTTTGTGGTATCTGTGGGATTTTAAATTTTCTCATTTTTTTACACTCCGCTTTTTTTAATACAATTTTATTTTATATTATTCACGCTGTGATATTTGTGCTGCAAAATGTCTTGCGTTTTGAAATACAATATGTTATAATAATTTCGCTGAATTATTATTGAATTTAGCAGAAATCAACAAGGAGTGAAATTTTATGAAAAAAGTAAAATCAAGGTTTAAAAAGATAATAGCTGTCATTCTATCGGCTACTATGCTTTTGTCGGTAAGTTCAACTGCTATTTCTGTAACTGCGGCAGAAATAAATACCGCTTCATCTGTTTCTGAAACCAGCGGTGATTTTGAGTATGAAGTTTTAGATGATGGTACGGTTGAAATTACAAAATACACAGGTTCTGCAACAGAGTTTGAAATTCCAAGCGAGATTGATGGTAAAAAAGTAACAAGTATTGGGTCATCAGCATTTTATAATTGCACAAGTCTTGAAAATATAATAATACCTGATAGTGTTACAAGCATCGAAGACTTTGCATTTGCCTATTGCTCGAGTCTAAAAAGTGCAACTATACCAGATAGTGTTACATGGTTTTTTTATGCTGTCTTTAGCAATTGCACAAGTCTTGAAAATATAATAATACCAGATAGCGTTACAAGAATTTTTAAATATACCTTTGATAATTGCACAAGTCTTAAAAATATAACAATTCCTGATAGCGTTACAAGTATAGATGAGTATACATTTAGAGATTGCACAAGTCTTGAAAATATAACGATACCTGATAGCGTAACAAGAATTGACAAATATACCTTTGATAATTGCACAAGCCTAAAAAATATAACTATACCTGATAGCATTACAAATATTGATGATTGTGCATTTTACAATTGCACAAGCCTTGAAAGTGTAGCAATACCAGATGGAGTTACAAGTATAGGAAAATCTGCATTCAGATATTGCACGAGCCTTGAAAACATAACAATACCAGATAGCGTTATAAGAATGTCTTATGATGCATTTCTAGGGTGTTGTAATTTGGAGAGTATAGAAGTTGAAGATAGTAATGAGTTTTATTGTTCTGTTGATGGCGTTTTGTTTAGTGATGATAAAAAAACTCTACTTACATATCCTGCTGGTAAAGATGCAGAAATTTATGCTGTTTTCGATGGTGTTACAAGTATTGGAAGATTTGCCTTTGGTGAATGCACAAATCTGGAAAATATAACAATGCCAGATAGCGTTACGAGTATTGGAGATCATGCGTTTTTTAAATGTTTGAAGTTAACAAGTGTTATAATACCCGATGGTGTAATAAGCATTGGGAATGATACATTTTCTGGCTGTTGTACACTTAAAGATATAGTAATACATGATAATGTTACAAGCATTGGAGCTCATGCCTTTAACGAATGCACAAGTCTTGAAAACATAACGATACCTGATAGTGTAACTTATATTGGTTATTACGCTTTTTCAGATTGTTCAAATTTAGCGAGTATATATTTGCCAAATAGTGAAATATCCATTTACCATTATGCTTTTCAAAACTGTACAGCTTTAGAAATGATAAAAATACCTGAACAAGCAAATTTATTATATGAAGGAATTGATGGAGCTTTTCCTCAATTCGAAGGGTGTGTAAATCTAAAAAATATAGAGATTGCTCAAGAAAATTCAAAACATTCATCTATTGATGGAGTTATATTTAATAAAGAAAAAACTAAACTACTGTTTTGTCCTGAAGGTAAGAGCGGTGATTATACAATACCTGATGGAGTAGGTAGAATTTGTGCGTTTGCTTTTAGCAATTGTAAAAATATTACCAATATAATTATACCCGACAGTGTTTATCAAATTGATGGTTATGCTTTTAAAAATTGCACAGGAATTACAAGCATAAGCATACCTGAAAGTGTTAATACTATAGGTTATTATGGCGGCTGGTATGATAATAATATTTTTACAAATTGTACAAATCTAAAGACTTTAAAGGTTGCTGAAAATAATAATTATTATTCGACTATTGATAATGTGTTGTATAATAACAATAAAACAGAATTGATTTATTGTTCTTCTGGTAAATATGGAGATTTTGCAGTTCCTGAAACAGTTACTTCATTAACGGCTTATGCATTTGATGAAGCGGTAAATATTACAAGCTTAACACTACATAAAGATATACCGTATTCAGCGTTTAATTCATATGTAGACTTAAATGGATGTATAAATCTTGAAGTAATTAATGTGGCAGAGGATAATGAACAGTATTTCTCTTTTGACGGAGTGCTATATAATAAAGATAAAACAGAGCTTATTTGTTGCCCTATGAATAAAAGTGGTATATGTAATATTTTTAATGGAGTTTTATCAATAGACCGTTCTGAGTTTTATGGACGAACAAAACTAACCAAAATAATTATTCCTGAAAGTGTAACACAAATTGGAGGAGAAGCATTTTATAGATGTACTAGTCTAAAGGATATAGTGGTAGATGATGATAATGCAAACTTTTCTTCTGAAGACGGAGTGTTGTTTGATAAAAATAAAACCATTATAAAATATTATCCAGCCGCAAAAACAGAAACAAATTATACTGTACCTGATACCGTTACAAGCATTGGGGATTATGCCTTTGGTGATTGCACAAGTCTTGAAAGTATAACAATACCTGATAGTGTTAAAGATATAGAAAGTTTTTCTTTAGGGTATCGTCTTGGCACTACTAAGTGGGAGTATATGAAAATAGACGGCTTCACCATCTACGGCTACAAAAACACTGCCGCAGAAGCATACGCAACCGAAAACGGCTTTACATTCATAGCACTTGATGAAGAAGATAAAAACGATGACATCAACAATGATGGAAATGTAGATGTAAACGATGTAACTGTTCTTCAAATGCACCTTGCAAATTATGACATAGAGGTAAATGCACAGGCTCTTGATGTAAACAATGATGATAACGTGGACGTTACAGACGTAACAACCCTACAAATGATTTTGGCTGGGTATGATATTTAATTCTAAAGTTTTAATATAAAAACCAACGCTCCCTTGTAAGTCAAAACTTACAGGGGAGCGTTTGTATAATTAGCTTATAAACTGAAATACTGTTATCTTAGCATATACTGTGCTGTGTCGAGCATACTACCCATAGTTTTCATAGCTTTATTGGCTTTTTTCTTGAGCTTTGGGTTGTTGTCAATCATATTTTTGCCTGCAACACCAACGGCGGCTCCGACTGCCATACCGAGTGCTACACCCTTGACCATTGTCATCATTGAGCCTGACTGCATTGTTTTTCCTCCGTTTCCTTATCGTTCAATATCTATATAAAGCAAGATTTGTCTTGCAATATTATTCTTTACGATTTACAATAGATAATACAAGAATAAAAAATATCGGAGTGATAACTTTTGGCAAAACTCAATATTGTTTTAGTTGAGCCTGAAATTCCCCAGAACACAGGAAATATTGCAAGAACCTGTGCGGCAACGGGTGCGAGTCTGCATCTTGTCCGACCACTCGGTTTTTCGGTAAGCGACAAATCTTTGAAGCGTGCAGGGCTTGACTACTGGCATATGCTCGACATAACATATTACGACGACTTAAATGATTTTTTTGAAAAAACAAAGGGTGGAAAATATTTCTATTTTTCAACAAAAGCCACTCACCGCCACTCAGACATTGAATATCCCGACAACTGTTACATAGTTTTCGGCAAGGAAACAAAAGGTCTGCCTGAGGAGCTTTTGCTCAAAAATCCTGAAACCACGGTGCGTATTCCAATGCTTGAAGATGCAAGAAGTCTTAATCTCTCAAACTCAGTAGCTATTGCGGTTTACGAGATTTTAAGACAGTGGGACTATCCGCTGTTGCAGAGCAAAGGCGAGCTTCATAACCATAAATGGGCAGAAGCTTGAAAATTTAATATAATTATGGGTAAAATAAGGTTTAAAATGCATTGTTTTTCATAATTTTTAAGTTTTCTATTGATAAAAAAAGCAGTTTGTTATATAATATTTTTTGATAGTAAAAATATCACGTTTTTACATATTCTTCTATTTACAGAAAGGAATGTTATTATTATGAATCTTAATAAGGTTACTGTTGATGACATCAATGTAAAAGGTAAAAAAGTTCTTGTTCGTGTTGACTTCAATGTGCCACTCAAGGACGGCGTTATCACAAATGACAACAGAATCACAGCTGCTCTTCCAACAATCAAGAAGCTTATCGCTGACGGCGGTAAGGTAATTCTTTGCTCACACCTCGGTAAGCCAAAGAATGGTCCAGAGGAGAAGTTCTCACTTGCTCCTGTTGCTGTAAGACTTTCTGAGCTTCTCGGTCAGGAAGTTGTTTTCGCAAACGACGACGAGGTTGTAGGCGAGAATGCGAAGAAGGCTGTTGCTGAAATGAACGACGGTGATGTTGTTCTCCTTCAGAATACACGTTTCAGAAAAGAAGAAACAAAGAACGAGGAGCCATTCTCATCTGAGCTTGCTTCTCTTGCAGAAGTGTTCGTAATGGACGCTTTCGGTTCAGCTCACCGTGCACACTGCTCAACTGCAGGTGTTACAGACCACATCAAGGACACAGCTGTTGGTTACCTTATGCAGAAGGAAATCGACTACCTCGGCAATGCTGTTGAGAACCCTGTTCGTCCTTTCGTTGCAATCCTCGGCGGTGCTAAGGTTGCTGACAAGCTCAACGTAATCTCTAACCTCATCGACAAGTGTGATACACTCATCATCGGTGGCGGTATGGCTTACACATTCTTAAAGGCTCAGGGTAAGCAGGTTGGTATGTCACTCGTTGACGATACTAAGATTGACTACTGTAAGGAAATGATGGAGAAGGCTGAGAAGCTCGGCAAGAAGCTCGTTCTTCCTATCGATACAACTGTTGTTAAGGAATTCCCTAACCCAATCGACGCTCCAATCGAGGTTGAAATCGTTGATTCAGGTATGATTCCTGATGACAGAGAGGGTCTTGATATCGGTGTTAAGACTCGTGACCTCTTCGCTAATGCTGTAAGAGACGCTAAGACAGTTGTTTGGAACGGTCCTATGGGCGTTTGCGAGAACCCAACACTTGCAAAGGGTACAATGGCTGTTGCTGAGGCTCTTGCTCAGACAGATGCTACAACAATCATCGGTGGCGGTGACTCTGCGGCTGCTGTAATTCAGCTCGGTTATGCTGACAAGATGAGCCACATCTCAACAGGTGGCGGTGCTTCTCTTGAGTATCTCGAGGGCAAAGTTCTCCCAGGTATCGCTGTAATTGCAGATAAATAATTAAACATTCTAATAAAGGGCGGATTCTTTCCGCCCTTGTCATTCTTTATCAACAGGAGAAATTATGTCAAGATTTGTACAGCCCTTTACATCCCCATATAATCCACAGCAGGTTATGAATTGCTTTAATTCGTATGTGCAGAGAGAAGGCTTTGAGTATGTAACCAAGAATGGCGAAAGCTACTGGAAAAAAGGTGTTGGATTATTGCTTGCTCCACAGTATTTAAAGCTTACTCAGACAAACGGTGGCTATGTACTCGAAGCGTGGCTTAAGTTTGCGTTGTTTCCGGGTGTTTATGTGGGTGAAATGGGAATCAATGGTTTTTTTGCGGCTGTCCCAAAGACTTTGCTTAAGGACAGGGTTGATTCTCTGCTTAAAGCATTGCATGCTTATATATATACTCCGAATGCTAACATTCCTCCTCAGATGAATATGAACAACGGCTATCCCGTTAACGGAACAATGCCGCAACATATGCCGCCTGTGAATACCGGACAGCCTCAGATGCGTCAGCCTCAGGTTCCTCCGATGTACAACGGACAACCACAGATGCATCAGACTCAGGTGCCGCCTATGAATAACGGACAAGCACCGATGTACCCGAATCAGAGGACTGCTGTGGGTGGTAATGTACCGCCTCAGGCAAATATGAACGTAAATCCGTATCAGAATAACCAAAATCCTAATGTTGGTTTTGGTTCAAATAACCCTAATAACGGTTAATATATACAAAACGAAAGGACGATTTATAATGGATAAGGCAAAGAGAAAGGCAATTATTGCCGGCAACTGGAAAATGAACAAAACTCCTGCAGAGGCTAAGGTTCTTCTTGAAGAAGTTATCCCTGCTGTTAAGGACGCTGACTGCGAGGTTATCGCTTGCGTACCTTTCGTAGATTTATATGTTGCTCTTGAGACAACAAAGGGCACAAACGTAAAGATTGGTGCTGAAAACTGCCACTGGGCTGAGAGTGGTGCTTTCACAGGTGAGATTTCTGCTCCAATGCTCAAGGAAATGGGCGTTGAGTACGTAGTTTTAGGTCACAGCGAGAGAAGACAGTATTTCGGTGAGACAGACGAGACTGTAAACAAGAGAACAAAGGCTGCTTTAGCTTCAGGCTTAAAGCCAATCGTATGTGTTGGCGAGCTTCTCTGGGAGCGTGAGTGCAACATCACAGAGGAAGTTATTGCAAGACAGATTAAGCTTGACCTCTACAACGTAACTGCTGAGGAGCTTAAGAACGTTGTTATCGCTTACGAGCCTGTATGGGCTATCGGTACAGGTAAGACAGCTACTGCTGAGCAGGCTGAGGAAGTTTGTGCTTTCATCCGTGAAACACTTGCTAAGCTCTACTCACAGGCTGATGCAGATGCAGTTACAATTCAGTACGGCGGTTCAATGAACGACGCTAATGCTGATGAGCTTCTTTCAAAGACAAACGTAGACGGCGGTCTCATCGGCGGTGCTTCACTCGTTGCTGAGAAGTTTGCTGCTATCGTTAAGGCTGCAAGCAAGTAATTAATTTGAACTTTAGATTAGGGAACGGAGAAACCTTCGTTCCCTGATGTTGTATAATACTATATCGCACGAAAGGATTATTTTTATGAAAAAGCCTTTAATTTTAATGATTTTAGACGGTTTCGGTATCGCTTCCGATAACGGCAACGCTATCAATGCGGCAAATAAGCCTAATATAGACAAGCTCTTTTCATCAAATCCGATTACAGAAATCGGTGCATCAGGTATGGACGTAGGTCTTCCTGACGGTCAGATGGGTAACTCTGAGGTAGGACATACAAACATCGGTGCAGGCAGAATTGTATATCAGGAGCTTACAAGAATCACAAAGACAATCAACGATGATAAGCTCAAGGATAACGAGGCTATCGTTGCCGCTATGGACAAGGCTCTTGAGAATGGTACAGCACTTCATCTTATGGGTCTTCTTTCAGACGGTGGTGTGCACAGCCACAACACACATCTCTATGGAATCTTAGAGCTTGCAAAGAAAAAGGGACTTGAGAAAGTTTACATTCACGCATTCCTTGATGGTCGTGACGTACCTCCTTCAAGTGCTGCTGATTTTGTAAAAGCTTGTATGGATAAGACAGAAGAAATCGGCGTAGGTAAGATTGCTACAGTTATGGGCAGATACTACGCTATGGACCGTGACAACCGTTGGGACCGTGTTGAAAAAGCATATGCGGCTATGGTTTACGGTGAGGGTGCAGAGGCTGAATGTGCAGTTTGTGCAGTTAAGGCTTCTTACGAAAACGACGTAACAGACGAGTTCGTAATTCCATCAGTTGTTAAGGGTGGCGAGACAATCAAGCCAAACGACAGCGTTATTTTCTTCAACTTCCGTCCTGACAGAGCAAGAGAAATCACAAGAACATTCGTTGATGCTGATTTTGATGGCTTTGAGAGAAAGAACGGTTTCTTCCCGCTTAACTTTGTATGTATGACTCAGTACGATGCAACAATGCCAAATGTTGATGTTGCATTCAAGCCACAGAGCCTTACAAATACACTCGGTGAGTATGTTTCTGACAAGGGCCTTACACAGCTCAGAATTGCTGAAACAGAGAAGTACGCTCACGTAACATTCTTCTTCAATGGTGGTGTTGAGAAGCAGTACGAGGGTGAGGACAGAATCCTTGTTAAGTCACCTGCTGTTGCAACATACGATTTACAGCCTGAGATGAGTGCATACGAAGTTACAGAAAAGCTTGTTCCTGCTATCAAGAGTGGCAAGTATGATATGATTATTCTCAACTTTGCTAACTGTGATATGGTAGGTCACACAGGTGTGTTCGATGCTGCTGTAAAGGCTGTTGAAGCTGTTGATGATTGCGTAGGTAAAGTAGTTGACGCTATCACAGAGATGGGCGGTGTAGCTCTTATCACTGCTGACCACGGTAACGCTGATAAGATGGTTGACACAGACGGTTCACCATTTACAGCTCATACAACAAACCCTGTTCCTTTCTGTGTTATCGGTTATGATTGCCAGCTCCGTGAGGGCGGCAGACTTGCTGATATCGCTCCTACAATGCTCCAGATTATGGGCCTTGAGCAGCCTGCAGAAATGGACGGCACAAGCCTTATTAAGTAATTTTATATTATAAAAAATACAGGGACAACAGTGCAATCTGTTGTCCCTGTGCTACTGTTGATGTTTTTTAAATTTGATAATTGAAACGTATAAATTCCGATGAATACTGGATGTCAAACACTTTTTACATTGTAAAAACAGGCTATGTAAAAGGAATTTGGTAGTAAAATTTCTCTTTTTGTATTAAAGTATGTAACCAAGGAGGTGACAGAGATGGAGCTTAGTAAGCAGATAAGAAAATATCGTACAGAAGCAAAGTTATCTCAGGAGGAACTGGCGGAGAAAATTTTTGTTTCAAGGCAAACAATATCCAACTGGGAAAATGATAAAAACTATCCCGATATAAAAAGTCTTGTGCTTATGAGTGAAGTCTTTCAGGTATCTCTGGACAACTTAATCAAAGGAGATATAGAAAGAATGAAAAAAGAAATTGATGCACAGGAGTACGCAAAATTTCAAAGGGAAAGCAATATTTACGCTGTTATGTTTATAGTATTGTTGGTAGTGCCTATACCATTGATTATGTTCTTAGAATGGTTGGGTGTTGCGTTGTATGCAGTTTTGTTTGTTGTAACTATTGTTTTTGCTTTCAGAGTTGAAAAGTATAAGAAAAAATATGATATACAGACTTACAAAGAAATTATTGCGTTCACAGAAGGCAATAGCCTTACTGAACTTGAAAAAGCAAGAGAAGAGGGAAAAAGACCTTATCAGAAAATTTTATTAGCTGTAGGTTCGGCATTGTTGACTCTTATAATTGCTTTTATTATGATTGCTGTTATAAAAGCTTTGTTCTAAATGTGAATTAGTTTTTGCTTATGAAATCAACAGTATCCTGAAGTTGTGTTGTTCAAAATATCCTTTTTAATTGTTAGAATATTATTGTAAAATAAAAAGGAGGTTTTTGATATGAACACAGATAAAATTGTAGCAGAATCAATTGCGAAGGAATATGCACCGAAAGACAATTCAAAAATTGTTGCACTCAAAAAATTAGATAACAAAGCAAAGCTACCTGCAACAGTTTTTGCTTACTCTTGTGGTATAATATCTGTACTTGTTTTCGGTACGGGTATGTGTCTGGCAATGCAGGTCATAGGTAGCGGTATGATTGGTGTGCTGCTTGGCATTGTCATCGGCATTATCGGTATTGTTGGTTGTAGTGTGAATTACCCGATTTATAAGCGATTGCTTGAAAAAGGTAAATCAAAATACGCTTATGAAATAGTACAGCTTGCCCGTGAAATCGCAGACAATTAATCAGATTATGCAAGGAGTGGTGATGTGAAAAAATCAGAAAGTAAATATTTTAATACTGCCACAAAAATGGACCTTGCATTGATTGCTTTGCTGAAAAAGAAACCTTTTGAGTATATCACCGTAAGTGAGATTTGCCAAACAGCAGGTGTGAATCGCTCTACCTTTTATTTGCATTATGAAACTATCGGTGATTTGCTTAACGAAACAGCGAGATACTTGCTGAATGACTTTTTGACATATTTTTCTGCAGATACTCAATCTATATCTTTTAATCTTGAAAATTGTGAACTTAACGAGTTGATTTTTATATGCGATAAATATCTGGCTCCCTATCTGAACTATATAAAAGACCATAAAGAAGTTTTTGGTACAGCGTTATTGCATAATAAAACTCTTGGGTTTGAAGCTGTGTATAAGAGGATGTATGAAAAAATCTTCAATCCGATTCTGGATATGTTTGATTATCCCGAAGGTGACAGACAATACGTTATGATGTAC
>JAXJTT010000027.1:0-12772 GCA_036309445.1 Ruminococcus sp.
ACAGCAAGTATTAATGCAAATATCCATTTATATATCTTTTTAATTTTCATTTTTTATTCCTCCGCTTCAATAACGGTTGTTTGTTCTGATGATAAAGGCTTTCCTGTTGAATTTATAATGTATTGCGAAAGGTCGGTCTTTATATTAGGTGAGAATACATAAACTTTATTACCAGCAATAACCTTTTCGTAAGTATCGACATATTTACTGAGTTTAAATGCCGCTGGTCTCTTTCTGTATTCTTCAAAAGCGGCTTTATAAACTGTCATTTCTTTAGTTGCATCTGAAACCTTTGTGCTTTGGTTTTCTTTTGCTTTTACAACTACAGTTTCTGCTTCTTTTTCGGCATTTAAAATAAGTTTCTCTGCTTCTGCCTCAGCCTGCTCAACACGCTTGTCAACTGAACGCTGAACTCTTAAAATTTCGTCTGCGTGTTTTTCGTTGAGCTTAGCAACAAAAGCGTCGTGAGAGCTTTGAGCACTTGCTACGGACTTTTCATAATCGCTTTTTGCTTGTGCAAGCTCATCTGTGTGACGGCTCATAAGCTGAGCAATTTTGCTGTCATTTTCTGCATTGAGCTTGATGACATACTCATCGTGAGCAGCAGCCGCCGCTTCAAGCTCTTTATCTTTTGAAAGAAGACGGCTGTTAAATTCTTCTTCAGCTTTTTTCGATTTTTCTTCAAACTCAGAGAGCATTTTTTCTTTTTCAGCCTTATTCTGCTCTCTCTCTGTTTCAATTTCATTTGTGAGAGATTCGTTAAGCTCTGTAAGGTTGATTACCTGCTCTGTCTTGCGGGCATTATCTTCCTTGGTCTTTCTAAGCTCGTCTTTTATCTCTTCTATTTTTTTCTCATAGAAAGCAACTTTAGCAAGACACTCTTTTATCTTCTTGATCTGATCCTCAATGATTTTATCCTGCTCTCTTATTCTTATCTGCTGGATTTCATTTTCCTGTTCGAGTTCAAGAATTCTGTTTTTCTGTTCTTTTATTGTCTTGTTAAGTTCTGCAATCTCGTCCTCAAGGTCGTCGATTTTGTCCTTGAGCTGAGTAATTTCAGCCTTAAGAGCAATATTTTCTTCCTTAAGCTGCTCAATTTCTTTCTGAGCTGCAAGTAATTTAAGTTTTGTATCCTGAAGCTCTTTCTTAACCTTATCAAGCTCATCTTTGAGTGCGGACACCTGTCCTTTAAGGGTAAGAATCTGCTGTTCTTTCTGGTCAAGTGTGATTTTAAGGCTTCGGATTTCAGCTGTCAAATCTACAATTTTCTTTTCTCTTTCTCGGATTTCCTTAAGGCGGATTTCCATTTCTTCCTTGCGGATTGCGTCAATCTTAGCCTGCATAACCATTTCTCTGATACGCTCAGGCTTGTTTGCTTCTTCCTCCATAAGGGCATTTTCTTCCTCGTATTTTTCCTGAAGCATTCTTCTCAACGCAGAGTTTGTTGTGATTGACATCATAAAATGCTGGAAACCCATCGAGAAATATATATCCTGCTTGGTTTCGTCGGTCATTTTACCGCTGTATTCTTCGCCGACAATTTCAAAGCCCTTCTTCTTGTATGTATCAAGAAAATTCCAAAGCTCTACGGCTTTTTTAAAGTTAGGGTTTTTCTTCAGCAGGTTTGTCTGTGTAAGAGGAGGTCTTACGTGGGTCTCTTTTGCAATATCCTTCATAAGAGGAGTCGCCAGACACTCATTTAAAGATTGTCTGATACGACGGATTCGGTCAAAGTCAGACAGCTCTGAAACATCAATAACATCAAGGTCATCAGCCATAGTTTCGTGATTTTCATGAACGTAATTAATGTTAAAATCAAGCTTCTGCTGGTTAAGCTCAAGATGTCTTTCTACCGAAATATTGTTATAGGAGTCATTCGGGACGTCCTTCATCTTGCTGTATTTGTCATCAACAAAGCGTAATGCCTTGTGGATAAGTGTCAGAAGCACTCGGTTTTCATAAATTGCAAAGCTTTCCTCACGCTCGATTGTGAGAATTTTATTTGGTGTAACCTTGTCACCCTCGACTTTTGCAATAAAGCTTGTGTGCTGAGCAAGATGCTTTACAGAGTCTGTACCGATTTTTTTGGCTTTTTCTATGCGTACAACATTTTCAACCTGTTTGATAAAGCGACGCTGTTCGTCAATTGCCTTACGGATATATGGCAGGGCTTCTTCAATTGCAATAACCCAATCCATATCAATAACCTTTTCATTGGTTTTACCGATAAGAGAGTCTTCTCCCTTATCCGCATCCTTCAAGGCTTCTTCTATGTAATTGTGAGTAAAGTCGGTTTTGAGCAGGTCTTTCATATACATATATGACCTGTAATATTTTCTGAAATCAACCATTATAATTTACTCCTTGTCGCTTTCGCAAAGACTGTTCTGCAACAAGCACTTTAAGGGCGAACAGCGTTCGCCCTTAATGCTAATTATACAAGCTTTTTGAGCATTTTCAGATAATCTTTGCACTCGTTCATATTCTCTTCTCCAAACAGCTCGTCAAGGTAAGCAATGAGACCATCAATCTCATCTCTGATATAAGAGAGGTTGAGAGCCTCAAATTTTCTGAATACCTTACGTGCAAGTACATAGTCAAGACCGTCAACCTCTGTACCACCGCAACCAACATAAGCAGGAACAAAGTCACGAAGCTGCTTTACAATACGGTTACCGAAAGCTATACGGAAATGCTCGATTACGTAATCGTCAAGGAGGTTAATTTTCTGCAGGCTTTCCTGAGAAACAACATATGTAGCCTTGGCGTAGTTGAGCAGTTTTTCAAAGTGTTTGTAATTGATATAGACAGAATCTGTAGGAGGTGCTTCAAAAGCAACACCCTTAGTATTGATGTCGATAGGCATTGCACGGTCGTAAACCTTATCTGTGATAGCAAATGTAGAGTCGTCGTTGTTCGCTGTACCGATGTACCACATATTAGGTGGAATCTGGAGTTGACCATTGACGATATGCTTAGGGTCTGATGGCCATGAGTTAGGGATAATATCAACAACCCACTCATCACGTGACGGCATTTCAAGAATTGAGAGCATTTCTGCGAAGTAGTACTCAACTCGTGCGATGTTCATTTCGTCGAGAATTACAGCGTAGATGTTCTCGTTGTAAGAAGCCTCATACATCGCTCTGAGGAGTTCTGATTCGTTATACTTCTTTGTAAATTCGTTGAAATAACCGAACAACTCGCTTCGGTCACGCCATGAAGGCTGAACAGATGCGATAACCGCAGGATTGTTTACAAACTTACCAAAAGCATACGGTAATGAAGTTTTACCTGTACCGGAAATACCCTGCAAGATGATAAGTCTTGTTGAAGCAAACGCTGAAACGAAAAGTCTGATAATTTTAATATCGTAGTAAAGACCAAGTCTTGAACAAGCAAAGAGTCTGAAACGATCACAGAACTGTGGAAGTGTGATTGTATCATCATATACAGGAGGCTTGTAATCTGCCCAGAGGTCATCGATTTCAGCAAGCTTGTAAAATCTCTGTTCTGTATTGACTTCTTCTTTGTCTTTGCTGCCATTGAGAGACTCGATTTCTTCACCTGTAAGCTCTGCAATCTCGTTAGGATTAAGACCAATCTGAGAAACTTTCATTGAAAGGATTTTGTCTTTTTCGAGATTAAGTCGCATAACCTCTTTGTTGAGAGCCTGAACCTCTCTGACGAGAGAGTCTGTATCCTTTCTTCTTCTGTGAGAACGGATAAACTTTTTTACAGATACGACAATAATCCACACCGCAAGGGCAAGCACTGCTACAAGCAGAACAATTGCAAGGATAGCAATACCCCAGGCAAGACCGCCAAGCTCGGTTGTGTAGGCATTTATTATATTTATGTATGCGGGAAAGTCAAAAGCTCCGCCAATGCCTGCAAAAAAGCCCGTTATTATTGACCACAGTGAGCCAAAAAACTGACCGAGAAACTCAAACAGGAATTTAAATACTGTATCCACGGTGCGTCGTCTCCTTAAAAAAATCTATCGTTGCAACACAAGGTTGCATCAGCATCAGTCAGACCTAAACATTATAAGTTGCTGTTATATCCGACCGAAAAAGCTTTAAAAAAAATAAAAAAGCCTTATAAAGTAACCTATTTCTTCCCCGCTATTGCAGGGAAGAAATATTACGTTACTGTTATGCACCTATGTGCTATGGGACAAAATTAGTTAAAAAAGTTTTGAATATTTCATCTCAGGCAGGTGTTTATACCTGAAATTATTCTTCCTTCTGCTGTTCCTTAAGAGAAGCAAGATATTCTTCAACAGCTTTTTTCTTCTGCTCTTCTGTAAGCTCTGAATTTGCAATTACGTTCTTTGCTTCTTCAAGAGCCTTTTCTTTATTGTAAGCAATTACGTTGAGTACAACTCTGATTGCTTCGTAAATAAAGAAAATAATCATCGGAAGAAGAACGCAGAGGAAAAATCCGAGCTGTGTTCTTAAAAAGCTGAGAACATAACCTAAACCACCGATTTTTGTACCTGTGTAAACAGCTTTGATAGTTGATGCTGTCTGAAGTTCTTCATCGGCTATGGGGTTAGTGTCCTTGTTATCGCCCTGAGTCTGATAATAGGTAATGTTTTCATCTTTGATTACATCAACAATACGGTGAGTATTGAGTGTTTCAACACCCTCGATAGTTATGGGGAATGTTACGATATCGCCCACTTTGTACTCTCTTGCAGGGTCATTTGTAACATTACCGATAATCAAATCTCCTTCCTCAAACGTGCCTGACATTGAGTTAGACTGTACGCTGAGTGGGGCCATACCGAAAATATTGGGTACCCCCGACGATTTACTTGTAAGTGATAATACTGCGATGAGAACTGATACTATCAATACAAGTATAACCAGTACATCAACAATTTTGTGTGTGATATTTGCGATTTTTTGTTTCATACGGGGGTCTCCAATTTAGAATTTAGATTAGTTTAAAATTTTACAAATTAAATAAAATCAGTTTCTTTAACTTAAGCCTGTGGAATATTGAATTCAACATCAATTGTACCTGCAGCCTGCTGGCTTGCATCCACACACTCGCCATCCTGACCCTCATACCATACAAGAATAGTATAATACTGTGCTTCAGTACCTACGCTAACACCACTCTTAGTATAATCTGCACCAGTACTAGCAGTCAACTTCTGACCCTTTGATTCAGGTGTTTTGCTGGTAATTGCTTCTGGAGATGATTCATCACCAAGAACCGCAACGATAGTGTCTTCTGTAAATGTTACAGCTGTATCATTTGTTGTTACTTGTTCACCATCAACCTCTGTTGTTGTTTTGCCATTTTCTAAAATAGCAACTCTCATAAACTTTTTCTCATCTGTAGTTTTAACAACCATATTTACGTTGTTTAAAGCTTCACCAGTTGACTTAACACCAACTTCATAAACCATAAAGTACTCGTTGGTAGCCTGAGCCTCACCATTAGTTGCAGCCGCAGGATAGCCTATTTCTTGCCACTCCTTAAATGCATTAGTTTGTTCTGGTGACCACTTACCTTCTTGTTCTGCTGTTTTTGGATAAAAAGCTTTCTCCTGGAAGTTAGTTATTTCATTAGCAACGCCCTCATCATTATAGCTACAATAACCAGTTGATACAGGATATAAAATCTGCTCTCCAACTTCAAATGTTTTTGTTGCTCCCCACTTTGAACCATTGTCAATTGAGATCTGAAGACCCTGTGCAGCAGAAGCCTTTACCTTCATTCCATTTGCTTTAACAACAGTGTTGTTTGTAAACCATGCGTATGTTGCGGAACCGAGTGATACGGTTGCTACCATCATCATTGCTACTGATGATACTAACACTTTTTTTCTTGATGTCTGTTTCATAGAGAATCCTCCTAAAAATTTTTTGTCCCCAAAACACCATAGGGATAATTTACTTAATTTATATCAGTGCTTTCGCACTAAATACCTTAATTAGTTGTTGCTTCCTCGTCTTCGACGCTGAACAACATTCTCATTCTTATGTGGCCGTTGCGTATATCATCTATACACTCGGGGTCATTTCCCTCCACCCACATTACAATTGTGTACTTATCAATCTGGTCAACCTCAAAATTCTCGGTGCGGGTGGTCATTACTACAGTTTCGTCAACAAACTTTGTGCAGTCTGTTTCGCTCTGTTCACGGTCATCGTACTTGCCTTTGCCGTAAATTGCTGGTTCGCCGTTTTTGTAAACCATAATTCGTGCGGCTTCGTCTGCTGACTTTGCAACACCTGTTATATCCAGAGTTGCATCATAGTTCAGAACAGCCTGTCCGTTGTTCTTACAATAGAATGTATAAGCTACGTAGTTGTCACCATTGTGAGGACCATCTGCTCTTGTATCAAGGTCTGTCGGCAGCCAATTATATGTAATATTGGTAACATCTTTTACCTGAGTAGCTGAAAGTGAAGCACTCTGAGTTTTAAATTCGGGGTCTTCACTTAAAACTATACCTCTTTTAACAGCGGGAGAATCGACACTGATAATCAGGTCACCCCACTGGGTTAAAAGCATTGAAACAAGGAAAAGTATGATTAAGATTATCATACACACGCTGAGTATAATGCTCAGCACTTTTTTTCTTTTGCTATACTTTACAATTTCTGCTGAGTCGGTTTTAACGTGAAATCGTTCAATTTCCGCATCTGCAGTTTTTTTATCGTTTAAGCGACTTAACTCCTCGGGAGTAAATTCCTGTTCAATTTTCTTTTTCTTGTCACCGAACAAGTGAACCACTCCTTAAGTAAATTATGCTATCGGTTGATTGTTTTCATCACAACCTACAAACCCAAGCTGTACTGAAAGCTGTGCACTCTGCACGTCATCATCGCACTGTGGGTCTTCACCATCAATCCAAAGGCGGATTGTTACAAGTGTAGGTGTCATCTCCTCAAGGTGGAAAATCCTTGTACTGTCTGAATACACCATAGCACCTGACGGCAAATCAAATGTATTCTGACCATTTACCGGAGTACCCTTGTTAGGCTCGTAAATTGCAGTGCCGTTAGCCTCAGTTGAAAAATCAACTCTGGTGCACTGTACTACTTCTGCCTGAGGTGCAGGAGATGAAGAAGTAACCTTTGTGCCGTCATCTGCTCCCTGCTCTGTACCCTCAGTTGTGAGATGCACCCACATATCCTCAGTTGATATGAAATAACACTCAAACTCAAGATATGAACGGTCGTTAGCCTGTCTGACTGTGCCACGCTGGTTCGTAAATCTCACACCGTCTGTTGTAGTAACGGGATCAAGGAGAATATCAGAAAGTTTTGTGTTACTCTTTGCAAGGTAAGAATCAATCATCTCGTTTGTGATAACCTTATCATAACGGGTAAGGTCTGTACCGTGGTTTTCCATACTTACCTTAAGCTGTGCACTCACGCTGATGTGCATATCAAGGCTGTCTACACCTGCAAGAGTATTAACTGTAAACCATGCAACCGTTGATGAAATCATTGAAAGGAGAGTTATAAGCGAAACGAAAACAATAACACGTCTGCGTTTTGCTCTTGATACTTTTTCGTTAATCATATTTTCAATTACCTTATCGAAAAAGCTCATTTTTTCACACTCCTTTGTATGTTGCATACGGAACCTAAATTCCTTGTAAATATCATTTTAGTGCTTTTTACACAAAAACTCAAGATGTATTTCATTAAATTAATATTTTTCGTGCATTTGCACTAAATATAAGGCTAATTTTTGTAAGAATAAATAAACAAAAATATACATAATTACATTTCGCCAGATATTCAATTTCACTATAAACAACCATAAAAAACAAAAAAACTCCTTTAACTTAAAGGAGTTTTTTGATAAAATATAAAAAAATAACTATTTTGGTTCGTTACAAAATTCAAATTACAACGAAATCTTATTTTCTCGACAATGCTTACATATTAAGGTAATTTTTTTCAGTTCGTTACATAATTTATATTACAAAAAAATCTTATTTTCTCGACAATGCTTACATATTAAGGCAATGTTTTTCAGTTCGTTACATAATTTATATTACAGAAAAATCTTATTTTCCTGACAATGCCGACATATAAAATCATCAGTTTTGCTTCTGTACGATTTTATATTCGTCATAAAGACGGAAATAATGGCACTGTGAAGTGTTCTGAGTGAGAAATCTTGCCATTTCATCCTCATCAAGGTTGATACTGCAATAATCACCGAACTCCTCATCGCTGACAAAATGAGCACAAAACTCACAGCTATGATCAGCCATTGTTTGCACCCCCGTTTTTAATGTCAGCGTACTTATCATAAACAACAGCCTTATAATTTTCGAGCTGTTCAAAAACTTCTTCCTCAGTATACGCTACTGTGTAAAGCTCGGTAAACTCTCTTGCCATAAATTTCTGCTCAACGCACTTTTCCATCATCTCAATCATCGGATTGTAGTAATTGTTTACATTATATATGATAATCGGTTTTGAGTGTCTGCGGAGCTGTTTAAGGGTGAACACCTCGAAAAACTCTTCAAATGTACCAATTCCACCGGGGCAGATTATAAAAGCATCGGCTCTTTCTTCCATAATAAATTTACGTTCACGCATACTTTCAGTGAAGACAAGCTCGGTGCAGTCATCAAAAATAACTCCGTCTTCAATAAAAAATGTCGGAGAAACACCAATAAGCTTTCCACCTGCGGCAACTACGCCTCTTGCTGTTGCACCCATAACACCATACTTACCGGCACCAAAAATCACACCGTAACCCTTATTTACAAGTGCAGAGCCAAGACTCTCGGCTGTCTGATGATACACTTTGTCAATACTCTCGCTTGATGAGCCAAATACGCAAATATTTTCCATATCCATTTTCCTTTCGTTTACATTAGCTTCTCTGATTATATGAAATAAGTTGAAATAAAATTCGTTTTTCTTTTTAAAATCATTATACAAATATAAAAATATTATGTCAATAAGTTAAACATATATTTGAAAAGAGGTTAAGTTTTATGTCTGCTAACAAAACCGATATGATGAAGCGTTCCGTATTAAGCCTTGCTTTGCCGATATTCTTCCAGTCACTGCTCGGTGTATCACTCGGCTACATCGACACAGCCATGCTTTCCAACTACTCAGAAACAGCAGTAGGTGCAATCGGCAACGCTAACTCGATACTCGGCTTTCTGGCACTCGCCTTTTCCATTATCTCAAGTGCTACGGGTGTAATGGTCAGTCAGTATCTTGGTGCGAAACAAACAAATAAAATGAACCAGATTTACACCGTTGCAATTTCTTTCAATCTGGTTTTAAGCATCGTAATAAGTCTTGTTATTTTCCTTTTCAGTAAACCTCTGCTAATGCTTATACAGGTCCCTGCAGAAATGATAAATGATGCAAACGGATATATGCAGATTGTCGGCGGAACAATATTCACACAGGCTGTTTTCAATGCATTCACTCAGGTTTTTGTCAGTCACGGTAAAACAGGCTTCGGTATGTTTATGTCTTTGGCTATGAACATTATGAATATCTGCGGCAACTATCTTTTCCTCTATGGTCCGTTGCAGTTTCTCGGACTCCAGACTCAGGGTGTTGCAGTTTCAACCTGCATCAGCCGTGTTGTGGCATTAGCTCTTTCTATTATATATTTTTATAAGATAATCGGTGGCAAGATAAGCGTTAAATATCTCAAGCCGTTCCCGATTGACATTTTAAAAAGCCTCTTAAAGCTCGGAATCCCTTCAGCAGGCGAAAATATCTCCTACAATCTGGCTCAGCTTGTTATTTCTTCATTTGTAAACACAATGGGCATAGTTGCGATAAACACCAAAATTTATGCAAATATGCTTTCAATGCTTACCTATATGTTTGCTCTTTCTGCGGCTATTGCAACACAGATTATTGTAGGTCACAGTGTTGGTGCAAACGATTACGATTTTGCCTATAAGAGAGTGCTTAAAACTCTTAAAATCGGTATGCTTGTTTCAATCTCCGTTGCGGCACTCAATTTTGCACTGGCTCCGTTCACATTCAGACTTTTCTCAAGCGACCCTGCAGTTATTGAACTTGGTACATCAGTTATGTTCGTAAACCTGATCCTTGAATTTGGCAGAACAACAAACCTTATTGTAATTATGTCTATGAAAGCGGCAGGCGATGTTAAGTTCCCTACTATAATTGCTATCCTTTCAATGTGGGGAATTTCAATTACACTTGCGTTTCTTCTCGGAATTGTATTCGAAATGGGACTTATCGGAGTAACTATCGGTCTTGCGGCTGATGAAATCTTCCGTGGAATCATCGTACTTGTCCGCTGGAAGCGTGGCACATGGAGAGGAAAACGAATAGTTACTGCAAGCTAAAGATTTTCTTTTCTTATTATAATCTTAAACACATATGAAAATACCCACGAGATAAATTTGCTCGTGGGTATTTTTGCATATAGGCTTGCCTTACCTTGACAAATTGCCTATATTTATGTAAAATGATATGGTATACATTTTAGCACTGAAAAGTGTAAAAGGAATTTTAAGGAGTGGAGTAAAATGCAGCTTACAGGTGCAGAAATCATTTGCGAGTGTCTTGTTGAGCAGGGTGTAGATACTGTTTTCGGTTATCCGGGCGGTGCGGCTCTCAACACATACGACGCTCTCTACAAATACAGCGACAAAATCACACATATTCTCACAGCTCACGAGCAGGGTGCTTCTCACGCTGCTGACGGCTATGCAAGAGCAACAGGCAAAACAGGTGTTGTTATGACAACATCAGGCCCTGGTGCTACAAATATTGTTACAGGTATTGCAACAGCAAACATCGACAGTATTCCTATGGTTGCAATCACAGGTAACGTAACAACAGACCTTCTCGGCAGAGACAGCTTTCAGGAAGTAAACATTGTTGAAATTGTAAAGCCTATAACTAAGGCAAGCTTCCTCGTAGAAAAAATCGAGGACCTTGCTCCGACAATCCGCAAGGCTTTTGCACTTGCACAGTCAGGCAGAAAGGGTCCTGTACTTGTTGACGTTCCAAAGGACATCACAGGCACAAAGACAGAATTTGAAAGCATTGTTCCTGAAAAAACAGAAATAATAAAAGTGAAGAATCCTGAGAGCGTAAAGGCTGTTCAGGAGCTTATCAGAAATTCAAAACAGCCTCTCATCTATGCAGGCGGCGGTGTACTCAGTGCCGAGGCTTGTGCTGAGCTTGTAAGCTTTGCAGAGCTTATCGACTGCCCTGTTTCATGCTCTCTTATGGGTCTTGGCTGTATTCCTGCAAGCCATCCTCTTGCTATGGGCAACATCGGTATGCACGGCGGTTTTGCAACAGGTAAGGCAACAGACGAGTGCGACCTCATTATTGCTTGCGGTGCAAGATTCTCAGACCGAGTTGCAGGTGACAGAGAAAAATTCTGCCAGCAGGCTAAGATTGTTCAGCTTGAAATCGACGAAAAAGAAATTAACAAAAACGTTAAAGTTGACGAATATATCTTAGGTGACTTAAAGGAAATCCTCACAGCACTTACAGAAGGTATGGAACACCTCAAACACGATAAGTGGAATGAGAAAATCAATGGCTGGAAGGCACTTTCAGAAGTTAAATGTCCAGACAGCGAATATCCGCAGCCAAAGGAAATCCTTGATGCACTCAACGATATCAAGGACGCTTGCGACATCGTAGCAACAGACGTTGGTCAGCATCAGATGTGGGTTGCTCAGTACAACAAGGCTGAAAGCCCAAGAACATTCCTCACATCAGGTGGTATGGGTACAATGGGCTTTGGTATGGGTGCCGCAATCGGTGCTCAGATGGCACACCCTGACAAGAGAGTTGTGCTTGTAACAGGTGACGGAAGCTTCCATATGAACCTCAATGAGCTTGTTACAATGAAGTCATACGAGCTTCCGGTTGTTGTAGTTGTTATGAACAACACAGTTCTCGGTATGGTACGTCAGTGGCAGAAGCTTTTCTATTCAAACCGTTTCTCACAGACTAATCCACACAGAGCAACAGATTTCTGCAAGTTAGCTGAGTCTTTCGGCGTTGACAGCCTTTCTATCAACACCAAGGACGAAATCAAGCCTGTTCTTGAAAAAGCTTTTGCACTCAACAAACCTGTTGTAGTAAACTGCCGCATCAGCCCTGACCAGAACGTACTTCCTATGATTCCTCCCGGAAAAACAGTAGAAAGCATCATCACAGAAATGTAAGCAACGTGACGTTGCATCCAATTCGGGTAGACAGCTTTGGTTTATTTCCGATGTTTTATGCCCGACAATGCACACATATAAATTTAAATTTGCGTTGCGTGTTGCTTCTACATTACAAAAATACTTATTTAATAATTTATCATACAACTTGACATAAAAGTATTTTAGCCGTATTATTATATTGAATACGGCTTTTATTTTTACATCATACTATATATATGGAAAAGAGGAATAAAAATGGTAAACGAAATTTTTGAAAAATTTTCACAGCAGCCGCAGGTAGAAGCAATCGTGCTTGGCGGTTCAAGGGCCTCAGGAAATGCTGACGAAAAATCTGATTATGATGTTTACGTATACATTGACGGTGAATTTGACGAGAAAATCCGAGAGGAAATTCTCTCGCAATACTGCTCACAAATGGAAATCGGCAACAAATACTGGGAATATGAAGACAACTGTATTCTCAACAATGGTGTTGGTATGGACATCATTTACCGCACTATTGACAGGTTCGACAAATTCATCGGCTATGTTGTGAACGATTACTTTGCACAGAACGGTTACTCAACATGTTTCTGG
>JAXJTT010000028.1:0-8521 GCA_036309445.1 Ruminococcus sp.
ATTATATTTTACTATTTCTTTTATAAGCTCATTCATATCCTCGGTGCAGGCGTTGCCTTTGTGCTTTATCCATCTTGCACTTGAAAGTATTGCACCAAAGCTGTTTACGCACAATTCACCATTAAATCTTGCAATATTTCCTTTATATTCAACATCTGCATAAGATTTTGTGCCTGTGATTTTTAGTTTATCCATATCAAATTCCGCCTTAAGCTAAGACAAATCATTCCTTTGTGTTTGTGCCTGCAGTTGCAAAGTTTCATTTACTTCTAATGCAGGAGTTTCTTTCTTAGGCATTAATTTAGCTTTTATTTCGTCAAACTTTTTCTTGACGTCATCTATTGTGTTTCCGTCTATGTAGTAAGAAACAGCGGCTTTTCCGACTGCGGCGGTGCCTGCTGCGGCAATTCCTGCACTGATAACAGAGCCTGTACCGGGTAAAAATCCATTCAGAAATTTAGCTGCCTGCTGAGTAACAAGCTTAAATGTAAAGCCAAGTCCTGCAACACCCCCATACTGAAAATAAACTCTTTTGCAGTATAAAGCGATATATCACGTCCGCTGAGAGAAGCAATCAGAGCTACCAGAACAGCCTGAAGGATAACTAATACGTACACATCTGCTATAGGAATCGGTGTCAGTGCAACTGTTGCAGAAATTCCTGAGAAAATACGATTTAAGTGTTTTGCAAATCTATGCACAACCTCGTCAATTCTTGCAGCCATCCTCAATCCCATCTGCGCCTCGAAGTCGAGGATGGCTTTTTCCAATATATCAAGTAGTTCCTCAATTCCGTATCTTCCGTCAAAAGCTATCTGGAGATTTTCTACGTCATATTTCGGGAGATTTTCTATATCTTCTACTCCAACTTCAATTCCGTCGTGAGTCTGCCAGTCAATCAAAGATGATACAGGTACTATATTGTCAATTTTAAGTCCGTTTTTAATTATAATACCCTTATAATATGTGACTACCTCATTAATTTTTGCAATCTTGCTTTCGGGGTATTCTGACGGTAATTTAAATCTGGTTGGTGCCATTTCGTCACACTTGTTTACTACCGCAACAATCGGAAGTCTTGTTTTGTGTTTCTTGGCGTATTTTTCTGAAACCTTTTTCAGAAACTTCACGTCTGAATCAACATCATCACGGTGAGTGCAGTTGAGCATAAAAATAGCTACGTCAGGTGTGAACTGGTTTATATCATTGATAAGTGCATCTTCTGCGGAAACCTTTTCATCAAGACTTTCTGACTCGGCAATACCACGTGTGTCAAGAATTTCCATAAGAACTCTGTCCTGATCCTTGCACTGATATACCTCTGCATTTGCTGTGCAGCTTACAGTATCGCTTACTCTTGCAACATATGCTCCGCAAAGAGCATTTACAAGACTGCTCTTGCCCACGCCTGTTCTGCCGAACAGAAAAATTCGTGGCGGTCTGTTTGACTCAATGCCGTCAATCAGGTTATTCAAATCTTTATCACCAAAAATAGTTTTCTTTAGAAACTTACGGGTTTTTTCAGGAATGACATCAGGCAGATTATCAATCATCTCACTGGTTTTGAAATAAAGATTTTTCATATTCTGCAATCTTTGTTCGATTTTGTTTTTATCGTCGTTCATACTTAATATCCCTTTCGGTTTTAGAGAATCGTAATGTCAATTTTAAAATTATTCTTTGTTAAACTCAATCATATAAAATAATGTTGAGATGTATTTTTACTCGTTGCAATTTTATCTGCAACAGTTAAACCACCTTTAAGATTATTTGGCTTGTTTTCAGATCAAAATCCAGATTATGATATCCGATAATTTTACTATCCCAACGGTCATATTCACCATCACAATGCGGATAATTATCAATCCATTCCACAATCGGGAATTTCAACAGAATGAAGTCAGCTTCTACACTACACATCAATTCGGTATAAACTTGCTTACCGCCCGTTTGTTCAGGAATATTAATTGAAGCGATAACTTTATCTTCCAAATCTAAAAATCCGACTGTTCCATCAGCATCAATCTTTACCACTATTTTTTCTTCCTCGAAAAGAATATTCGTAGTAGAAATATATCCATTGGCTAATTGAACTTTTGAGCTTTTTTCTGATTGGCTGTTAAATATCTTATCATAATTTGTCATTTCGTTATCCTCTCTATAACTATCAATCTTTTCTTGACAGCAGACAAACAGATTCAACGTGTGCGGTACGGCTGAACATATCACAGGGGGTTACTTCTTTTGTGATATATCCGTAATTTCTGAGAAGCTGTAAATCTCTTGCAAGTGTTGCAGGGTCGCAGGAAACGTAGACAATTCTGTTAGGTGACATTTCGTTGATAGTTGAGATAAGCTCAGGGCTGCAGCCTTTTCTTGGCGGGTCGAGAATGATAACATCAGGTTTAAGACCTTCTTTTTTAAGTTCCTCTGCCGCCTGTGCCGCATCACCGCAGATAAATCTTGCGTTGCTTATATTATTGTTTTCTGCGTTTTCTTCTGCATCTTTTATGGCATCTTCTATAATCTCTACACCGATTAAATTTTTGCATTTATCAGCCATTGTAAGACCTATTGTACCTGTGCCGCAGTAGAGGTCAAGGAGAATTTCGTCTGATTTAAGATTGGCGTACTCTTTGGCTTTGTTGTAAAGCTTTTCAGCCTGCTTTCTGTTTACCTGCCAGAAAGAAAAAGGCGAAATTTTAAATTTCAAGCCACAGAGATAGTCGCTTATATAGTCTGTGCCGTAGGCTGTACGGTTTTTTCTGCCGAGAATAACATTTGTTTTTTCACGGTTTGAATTTATGATAACGCTCCTGAGGTTTGGCAAAGCCTCTCTGAGCATTTTTATAAGCACATCTTCCTGTCGCAAGCCGTTGCCGTTTACAACATAGCACACCATAAGCTCGTCTGTTACCTCACCGATACGCATATACAGGTGTCTTAGCTTGCCTTTGCCTGTCTGCTCGTTATATATATCATTATCGCTTATATTTAAAAACTGCTTTGTAACTTCGATTACCTTGGTGAAAACCTTCGGCTGTAAGAGGCAGTCGTCGCACTCGATTATTCTGTGTGAATGGAATGAATAAAAGCCGAAAATAGGTCTGTTGTCTTTATCTGTACCCACGGGAAACTGGGCTTTATTGCGGTATCTCTCTGTGTTTTCGCAAGCGATAATCGGCTTGAAATCAAAATCAGAAATGCCGCCTATTCTTGTTATGGAGTCATACACACGCATTTCTTTTATTTTACATTCTTCTTCGTAGCTGATATGACGCCACACACAGCCACCGCATTTTGAAAACTGAGGACAATCAGCTTCAATTCTTGCAGGTGACGGGGTGATTATTTTCTCGATTTTGCCGAAAGCGTAAGTCTTTTTGGTTTTGAGTATTCTTACATCAAGCACGTCACCGATTGCAGACAAGGGTACAAAAACAGCTATGCCCTCGTCTGTTTTGCCCACACCGTTGCCCTCTGCCGTTGCAGAAGTTATATTTAATCTGATTATATCGTTTTTATTTAAATTCATATTTATACCACCAAGGATTTAATATTTCTATTCTATCATTTTTGTACAAAATACGCAACAAAAAAATTATGTTACAAATTTAAAATAAGTGTTTATTTTTTTGCAAGTTAGCCTTATAATATAAAGGATAGAACATAATACTGATACGTGATTTATATATGTATCGGTATAAGGAAACGGAGTTTGAGTATTTTGAATTTTGATGCTTTACTTAACAACATAAAAAGAATACATTTTATCGGTATCGGCGGCAGTGGTATGTGCCCTCTTGCCGAGATACTTAACAGCGAGGGTTTTCAGCTTTCGGGTTCTGATATGAACGAGGGCGATACTCTTGACAGAATCAAGGGCTATGGTATCCCCGTGTATATGGGTCACAGAGCCGAAAATATCGACGGTGCGGAGCTTGTTGTATACTCAGCCGCTATCAAGGAAACTAACCCTGAAAGAGCCGCTGCTGTTGAAAAGGGTATTCCCTGCATTGAAAGAAGTGTAATGCTTGGTGTAGTTACAAGAAGATACAGAAGAAGTATTGCTGTATCAGGTACACACGGCAAAACTACAACTACAGGTATGCTTTCTCAGGTGCTTATCGGAAGCGGTTTTGACCCTTCTGCAATTATCGGCGGTAAGCTTCCTTTTATCGGCGGTAACAGCTATGTGGGTGAAAGCGACATTATCGTTTGCGAGGCTTGCGAGTACGTTGACACCTTCCTTGAGCTTAACCCTTATATTTCAATTATTTTAAATATTGATGCTGACCACCTTGACTACTTCAAGGACCTTGACCATATCAAGCATTCATTCAATAAGTTTGCAAAGCAGACAACAGGCTTGCTTGTTTTAAACGGTGATGACGAGAACACACTCGACGCTGTAAAAGATGTTGAGCTTATGAAAATCACTTATGGTTTCGGTGAAAACTGCGATTACAGAGCCGTGAATGTTTCACCTGACAAGGGTATTCACGAGAAATTTGATTTATATTATAAGGGCGAAAAGCTCACGGAAGTCAAGCTTATCGTACCGGGCAGACATAACATCTATAATGCTCTTGCGGCTGCGGCTACTGCCCATTATCTTGGTGCTACTCCTGCTGAAATTGCAGAAAATCTGCATAAGTTCGGCGGTGTTCACAGAAGATTTGAAGTTTTAGGCACTCCTTGCGGTATCACTGTGGCTGATGACTTTGCTCACCACCCGACAGAGCTTACCGCTACACTTACTGCGGCTATGAATATGGGCTTTAAGAAAGTATGGGCAGTTTTCCAGCCTCACACCTTCTCAAGAACTGCAATCTTACTTGATGATTTTGCAAAGGCTTTGCAAATCCCTGATGTTGCAATTATTTCTGAAATCCTGCCTGTAAGAGAGACAAACACATATAACATTTATTCTACCGACCTCGGTGCAAAGGTGCCAGATTCAGTTTGTCTTGATACATTCGAGGAAATCACTGAATACATCAGCAAAAATGCTCAGGAAGGCGACCTTGTTCTTACTATGGGCGGCGGCAACGTGTATATGTGTGCAAATATGATTTTAAATCAGCTTAAATACAACGAAGAAAATAAATAATATTACAGACAATACAGTAAAACGGACTTTGGATTAAACCGAAGTCCGTTTTTTGTATCTGTATGAAGTTTGATTTTACCAGCCGAACATTTCATCCCAGATTGAATTGCCTGAGTCCTGTGAGTAATAGTCAGGCTGCTGGATATTATCCGAAAAATTGCTGATATTAGGCACATATTCTTCAAGAACAAGTGAAATATCAATACTCTTGTTTCTTCTGTCGATAGTAAATGTTACCTCGTCGCCTACTTCACAATTTTCAAGAACTTTCTTTACATCTTCTGCCAATTCTACCTTGTTGCCGTTCACTTTTGTGATAAGGTCACCACGGTAAAAACCTGCTTTTTCGGCTGATGAGCCTGCATTTACGGAAAGAACATAGCAGCCTGTACGGTTGACACCGTAGTAGAAAGCGGCTTCTTTTGTTGTGATATCGGTAAGCTCCATACCAAGCTCTACTCTGCCTGTTACATAGCCGTGTGTTTTGAGGTCGCTTAAAATATCGAGTACATTATTTATAGGAATTGCAAAAGCAATACCCTCTACCTCTGTTGCACTGTCCTTTGCGTTTACAATACCGATAAGCTGACCGTTTGCGTTGAAAAGTCCTCCGCCTGAGTTACCGGGGCTTACCTGTGCGTTTGTCTGCAAAAGGGTCATATCGTTGTTTTCGATAGTAACCTCACGTGCGAGTGCACTGATGATACCGTCAGTAACCGTGCCACCAAGTGTGCCTAGCGGATTGCCGATAGCAACAACATAATCTCCTACCACAAGCTGACTGCTGTCGCCGAATGTAGCCGCTGAAAGACCCTTTGCGTCAACCTTGATTAATGCAATATCGCTGCTCTCGTCAGCACCGATAAGACGTGCTTCGTATACAGTCTGGTCACGTAATGTTACCTTGATTGTACTTGCACCATCAATTACGTGGTGGTTTGTAAGGATATATCCGTCATCTGAGATTATTACACCTGAGCCTGCACCCTGCTGAACATACTGCTGTGCAAAAGAGCCTGTAACAACGCTTTCTGTTGAAATCTCCACGACACTGTCCGCAGTTTTCTGAACAATAGAGCCTGTGGTTGATATTGCAGAAGTGTTTGCAGATGTGTTTTCTGCGGTGTTTTGTGTAACCTTGTTTATAGTGAGATTACCGCTTGTTGTGGTGTTCATTTTGTTTGCAATATATCCACCGCCAAAGCCGAGACCGCCTGACACTAACATTGTGATAACAAGCACAACGGCTATACCGCCTCTTGTGACAGGTTTCTTAGGCTTCTTAGGCTTTTTAACCTTTACCCTTTTGGGTGGTTGCGGATTGCCTGCAGGATTCGGGTGATAGCCTGTATACTCCTGCTGGTTATTAAAATTTTGATAATTAATGTTTGGTTGGGTTGTGTAATTTGCATTTGCTTCCTCAGCATAAGGATTTTGGGTATACTGTTGTGCGGAAGTATTTGAGGCTGATGTTGTTTCGGCAGTCGCTGAGTTTTCCAGATAAGGATTACTGTTATATCTGTTAGGATTATGCTCAGCATTGCGATTTCTGCCGTTTACATAAGAGTAACGATACTCGCTTGATGTTGCTGTAGTTTCCGCTGTGGTCGGTTTGTTCCACTCGTATGAATTTACTATATCTTCTGATTTGTTTTCAGTTTTAAAATCGTTGTTGCCTGATGATGTGTTTTCGTAATTATCATAGTTGTTATTGTTATCAAGCATACTTATACCTCCTGCAGTTATTCGTAAAATTTATCTTATGTCATATATAATAATTTTATTAAGTGACGGTTATATGAAATCACACTGAAATAAATATGAAATGAATATGATGTATTGTGTTTTCTCGTGGAAAAAGATTGCTTTTTTTGTTCACACTTGATATAATTATACCAACAATAACCTTGATTTATAAGTTATTTGTTTATTATTTACATAAAGAAGGTAATTTAGTAATGCAAAGAAAAATCAAAGCAATTTTAGCTGTGGCATTAACTCCTGTTGTAATGCTTTCAGGCGTCATAAGCACTTATGCTCTTAGCAACGAGTCTGATATTGAGTTTCTGGCTAAGATTGTAGACAACGACGGCAAATTGATTTTAGCAAGAAATAATGATGAAAAATCGGATATTCCTTATAATATTCTGAGAAACAAAAAGTCACTTTCACTTCCCGACACTTATAATCTTTTTGATATGGGAAAAGCTACAAGTGTAAAATATCAGGGCTCTCACGGTGTTTGCTGGACATTTGGTTCACTTTCTTCCTTTGAGTCATCTATATTAATGCAAGGCAATGCAGATAATAATATTGACCTTTCAGAAAGACATCTGGCGTGGTTTACCTTCAACGGAAAAGATAATTCTGCCGATAAGAGCCTTTTCGGTGGCGGAGATAACTTCTCTACTTACGGTTACTCTCCGTATGAAATCGGTGGTTCATATTTTAACTCAGCGGCTACTCTTATGAGAAGATACGGTGCGTGTGACCAGTCAATCTGTGAATATGAATTTGAAGGCAAAGGCGAACTTGATGACAGTCTGAGAACAAAGGCAGACATCTATCTTGACAGTATGGAGATGCTCCCTCCCCTCGCCTTCTACGAGAGTGACTCGGCAGGTAATATTACTGCTCAGGGCTTGGTTTCAAAGAGTGAATTTGATTATGCCTTGAACTGCATTAAAGAGAATATTATGAATGTCGGTGTTGTTGACTTCTCTATTTATGAGGCTGATAATTATTTTAACAACAGAACATACGGTTATTATTTTGACGGCTCTGTTAAAAACGATGCTTCCGACAATGGTTACCGTTATTCCAACCACGAAGTATCTATTGTAGGCTGGGACGACAACTATTCAAAGGAAAATTTCGTGATAACACCTCCTGCAGATGGTGCCTGGATAGTTAAAAACAGCTGGAGCGAGAGATGGGGCGATGACGGATTTTTCTATGTTTCATATTATGATATAAGCCAGAGCGACTTTGTTTCTTTTGTTGCTGAGGATGCAGAATATAAGAATGACGGAACCACACAGCACGAATATAAGAATATTTATCAGTATGATGGAACAATATTCGGTGCTACACAGATTTCTACAACAGCAAATATTGAGTCGGCAAACGTGTTTACAGCACGAGGAGATGAAACCTTAGAGGCTGTTTCCTCTGCTACACTTATGCCGTTTACTACATTTAATTACAAGATTTATACTGATTTGAAGGATAAGAATGACCCGACAAGCGGTGAGCTTGCTCTCAGGGGTTCAAAAACTTATGCTAATGCAGGATATTACACAATTCCTCTTGATGAAAAAATACAGCTCGACAAAGGTGAGAATTATGCTGTAATAATCAGCATTTCATACGATAGTAACGGCGTTGAGAAATACATTCTCCCTTGTG
>JAXJTT010000029.1:0-2092 GCA_036309445.1 Ruminococcus sp.
ATAAGCTTTATTTCGAACCGCTTACTCCTGAAGATGTTATGAATATAGTTGAGTTTGAAAAGCCTGAAGGTGTTGTTGCGTCACTCGGCGGTCAAACTGCTATCAATCTTGCACAGCCTCTTCACGACCGTGGTGTAAAAATTATTGGTACTGACTGTGATGCTATTGACCGTGCAGAAGACCGTAATGCTTTTGAAAATCTTCTTAACGAGCTTAATATCCCTCGTGCAAATGGCAAGGCGGTTACCAAATTAGAAGAAGGTATTGCTGCTGCAGAGGAAATCGGGTATCCTGTTCTTGTTCGTCCATCCTTTGTACTTGGTGGACGTGCAATGCAGATTGTTGCGAACGAAGAACAACTTCGTCATTACCTCAGAACTGCTGTTGAAATTGATGAGGATAAGCCTGTTCTTGTAGATAAATATATTCAGGGTAAAGAGGTTGAGGTTGACGCTATATGTGATGGCAGAGATGTATTTATTCCGGGTATTATGGAGCTTGTTGAAAAAACAGGTATTCACTCAGGTGACTCAATAAGCGTTTATCCGTCATTCAGTATTTCAAACAAGGTTAAGGGCATTATTCTTCAATATGCTAAAAAGCTTGGTCTTGGAATAGGCATAGTTGGTCTTTATAACATTCAGTTTATTGTTGATGAAAAAGAAGATGTTTATGTTATTGAGGTGAATCCTCGTTCTTCGCGAACTGTTCCTTTCCTATCGAAAGCAACCGGATACTCTCTTGCGGATATCGCAACGGAAGTAATTATGGGAAAGAGCCTTAAGGAGCAGGGATTTTTTGATATGTACCCAGAAGAAAAGAAACGCTGGTATGTAAAGGTTCCGGTATTTTCTTTCAATAAAATCCGTGGACTTGATGCTTATCTTTCACCCGAAATGAAATCCACAGGTGAAGCAATAGGTTATGACGATAAATTAAACAGAGCACTTTATAAGGCTCTTCAGGCATCGGGGATGCACCTTCAGAACTATGGTACTGTTTTTGTAACAGTTGCAGATAAGGATAAAGAAGAAACACTTCCTCTTATCCGCCGATTCTATAAGCTTGGCTTTAACATTCAGGCAACTGAGGGTACTGCAAAATTCCTCAAAGAAAACGGCATCAGAACTCACGTTCTCGGCAAAATCAGTGAGGGCAGCAATGAAGTTCCGGATGCACTCCGTCAGGGTCATATCGCTTATGTTATTAATACAAAAGATATCAACGGAACCAGTGAAAACAACAATGACGGTCACTTAATTCGCCGTTATGCAATTGAGAACAATGTAACAATATTTACTGCACTCGATACTGTAAAGGTTCTTCTTGATGTTCTGGAAGAAACAACTCTGACCATTTCTACTATTGATGCCTGATTTGTGTTAAAAACAATATTTATATAAAAATAACAGGTGGTCATGTCACCGCTTGAATGAAGAAAGAGGTATTTAAAATGGAAAATTTAAAACTTTTATACACAGGAAAAACCAAAAATGTTTATGAACTCCCTAACGGTAACTGTCTATTACTGTTTAAGGATGATTGCACAGGAAAAGACGGTGTATTTGATCCGGGTGAAAACTCAGTCGGTCTTACCATTGAAGGTGTTGGCGACGTGAACCTGCGTATGTCCATCTATTTCTTTGAGAGAATCAATTCTGCGGGTATTCGCACACACTATGTTTCTGCAAACCTTGATGACACTACAATGGAAGTTTTGCCTGCAAAAGTATTTGGCAAGGGTTTAGAAGTTATTTGCCGTTATAAAGCAGTCGGCTCCTTCTACCGCCGCTACTCCGATTATTGTACAGAGGGACAAGATCTTCCTGCTTATGTTGAAACTACCTTTAAGAACGATGCCAAAGGTGATCCTCTTGTTACGAAAGACGGTCTGGTGGATCTCGGCGTTATGACCGCAGAACAGTATGACTCTCTCAAGGCACAGACGCAGGCTATTACACAGATTGTTGCTGACGATTTGAAGGCAAAAGGCCTTGACCTTTACGATATTAAATTTGAATTCGGTTATGATGCACAGGGCAATGTGATGTTGATTGACGAGATCGCCTCCGGAAATATGCGTGTTTATAAG
>JAXJTT010000030.1:0-1897 GCA_036309445.1 Ruminococcus sp.
GAAAGTGCCTGAGAAATATAATCTTTGGCTCTCTGCACAGACTCGGTAAGTGTAAATCCTTTTGCAAGATTTGAAGCTATTGCACTTGATAGTGTACAGCCTGTGCCGTGAGTGTTTGGATTGTCAATTCTTTCGCCTGTAAACCACTGCATTGTACCATCTGAATACAATAAATCGTTAGCGTTATTTATGTTGTGCCCTCCTTTGAGAAGAACAGAGCAATTATAACTGTCTCCGATTATTTTTGCAGCTTTTTCCATATCCTGCTCGGTTTTGATAGATATATCTGCAAGAATTTCCGCCTCAGGTATGTTTGGTGTAACAAGTGTTGCCAGAGGCAGAAGCTCGTTTATAAGTGTTTTTAATGCATTGGTTTTCATCAGGGAAGAACCGCTTGTTGAAACCATAACAGGGTCTACAACAATATTCTTTGCATTATAGTGTTTCAGCCTGTCTGCAATTACGCAGATAAGCTCACTTGAAGCCACCATACCGATTTTAACAGCATCAGGTACAATATCTTCAAAAACAGCGTCAATCTGCTGTTTTAAAAACTCAGGTGTTGATTCCAGAATTGCACGGACACCTGTTGTGTTCTGAGCAGTCAATGCAGTAATTGCACTCATTGCATAAACACCGTTCATTGTCATTGTCTTGATATCTGCCTGTATACCTGCTCCGCCACTTGAGTCAGAACCTGCAATAGTAAGAGCTGTTTTAATCTGCTTTGTAAAATTAAATCGGGTATAATCGGTTATATAATAATCTGCATTTGCTTTCATCTGAATCTGATTCTTTTCGTGCTTATCGAAAACACCTGCTACCCTAAACCCTGCGTTTTTAGCGGTCATCAAAGCATAATATGCGTCCTCAAATACCACTGTTTCAGATTTTTCCGTTTTGAGGTGTTCAAGAGCTATGTTGTATATTTCAGGTGTTTCCTTGTTACTGCCAATCTCACTGCAAGTGAATATCTCAGAAAAATAATCACGCACACCGAGTCTTTTCAAAACTTCTTCAACCACAAATCTGTCTGTAACAGTAGCCACACACATCTTAATACCTTGTCTTTTCAGTTTTTCCAAAAACTCAGCTACACTTGATTTTAGTTTGACTTTCGTCCTGTAGCTTTGCAAAACCATCTTGTTTATTCCGCTTACAATTTCTTCTGCAGAAAGATTCACGCCATAGTGCTGACGATAGTATTCTGCCGCCTGTTCTAATGTAAATGTAGCAAAAGTTTCACGCAAGTTTTCTTTCGGCTCTTTGCCAAGAATTCTTAAATAATCCTCGCCAAAAGTTTCCCAGATAAACATAGAATCCACAAGGGTTCCGTCAAAATCAAATATCGCTCCTTTTAACATAAACCAAGCTCCTTTGCTCTTGATTTCAGTTCTTCTGTTGCTTGTTTAG
This sequence comes from Ruminococcus sp., assembly GCA_036309445.1. GTDB lineage: Bacteria > Bacillota > Clostridia > Oscillospirales > Acutalibacteraceae > Ruminococcoides. The sequence continues at coordinate 1,414 of JAXJTT010000030.1, forward strand.
GATTGTCAGCTTTCATTATTGCAGAAACAACGCATATTCCAGAAATTGCAATCCCCTCAAGAATATCAATATTATCTTTGTTAAGTCCACCAATTGCATTTACGGGAATCGGTACTGCGTTGCAAATGTCACGCAAAGTATCGGTAGAAGTAAGCACAGTTTTAACCTTTGTGGTTGTCGGATAAATTGCACCTACACCAAGGTAGTCAGCACCCTGCTCATAGGCTTCTTTTGCCCAAGACACAGTTTTTGCAGTTGCACCCACAATTTTATTTTTACCCATCAGTTTTCTTGCAGTGGCAACAGGCATATCACTTGCTCCCACGTGAACACCCTCAGCATCAACTGCAAGTGCTACATCAACTCGGTCATCAATGATAAGCGGCACATTATATTGCTTTGCAATAGCGTGTACTTTCTCTGCAAGTTCAATATATTCTCTTGTTGATTTTTCTTTTTCACGTAACTGCAGAATTGTAACACC
>JAXJTT010000031.1:0-38470 GCA_036309445.1 Ruminococcus sp.
CCGCTGATTCCTGCTGCATTTACTGTAACAGAAGGATTGAACTGTAAAATATCATTTACAAACAAATCGTCTGAGAATGTGATGTTTGTAAGTTTGATTTCTTCTGTGAACAAATCTTCAAGACCGCATTGTGAAAGCTCGTCTTTAACGCTCAATGCAGTTTCATCTGCTTTGATTGAAAATTCAGGAATTGAGGCACTTACACTTGACTGCACATCAAAACTTTCGAGTAAAGCGGAATATTCAAGATATGTCAGCGAAGATACGTAGCTGTCAAGTGAAATATCCTCGTCCGGCATAATAGCGATAAACTTAAGTGGTGTTCCTTTTGTATACTTGATAATACCCTGTGCGTTTTCTGTGCGTAGGTAGCTTTCGTTTGAAGTCATATAATTTACATCACGGTCGCCTTCTGATGAGTGGAAAGTTCCCTGAGAAACATCGCTCTGTGTGTAGCTGTTGAGCCATGTGTCATAGATATTTACCGCACCAAGGCACAAAAGCTTGTTGTTCTTATCAAGTGAAGGAAGTATATCATTCTTTGTGTACTCAGTAAAGCCTGAATTAACCTTTGGAAGAGCAGTTTCATCAGCAAAACTGAATCTGAAAATATCTGTTGAGTAGAAATCTGCGTTGTTCTGCAAAAAGTTTTTGCGGACTTCAACAGCCTCGTCAAAAATCAAAGTGTTCTGTAATTTTACATAAGCCTTTGGCTTTGTTTCTCCGTTTTCGTCAGCTTCGCCGTTACTGTTAAGTGCTTCAAGACGGCTTAAAAAGTAAGATGAACCCTGATTTGCAGCTTCAAGCGTAAGCTCGTCACCAAGACCCTTTACAATATTTATCTGTGCTCTGTCTGCGGCACCGTTTGCGAGAAGTCCGAGATTTGCGACAGTTGTGATTGGTGCGTAGTTAAAGCTCTTGGCAGTATTTTTCTGATAATAATTTCTGAAAAGCTTAAGCTCAAAATCTGCTATTTCGCTTGAATAAGCAGTATATGATAACGGGGCAGAGGTTGCACCGTCATTATAGTTGTATGTTATTTCAATATCCTTATTTCTTTCTGCATTATCCGAGAGAATTTCTTTGCCTGAAAATTCATTCGGAGATGAGCAGGCAGTCATTGTTGCAGTAGCTGTGCATAAACACATTATAAAAGCAAGCAGTTTTTTCATTATTAGTTCCTTTCAATTTCGGAGTCATCGTTGCAAAGCTTTTTTGCAAGCTCAAATATTTTTTGTGCAGAGTCTTCCATAGCAAGCTTTGAACAGATTTCTTTCATTTTATTGAGCTTTTCGGTGTCTTGCATAAGCTCGGTGATTTGCTGTGCTCCTTCGTGTTTGTCAAGCATTATAGCTGCACCTGTTTCAATGAGAAATTCAGCATTGTCACGCTCCTGACCGGGAAAAGCACTGTATATAGCCATCGGCAGATGACAAGCAAGACTTTCTGTAACAGTGAGACCACCCGGTTTTGTCACAATCAAATCCGAAATATGCATATAATCGTGAACATTGTCAATAAAGTAAAGAAGCTTTGTACGGTCAGCGGAGCCAAGTTCTTCGACAGTTTCTTCAAGTTTTTCATAAAGATGACGATTTCTGCCTGTGATAACAATAAATTGCATATTGCCGCCTGCACGGACAAGCGATTTGTAGAACTTGAGTACACTTGTAACACCGAAAGAACCTGCCATAAGTAACACGGTTGGAATATTCGGGTCGATTTCTTCACGCTTGCAGATTTCTTCTTTATCAAATGCTTGTGTGAAGTTGTCAAAAATAGGAATACCCAGTGGGTAAATGATATTTTTGTCTACACCATACTCATCAACAAGCTTCCTAGCCATCTGAGGCTCTGCAAGAACATATGCTTCTATATTCGGAACAATATATGTTCTGTGTGCATCATAGTCGGTGATAAGACTTATTGCTTTTACGTCTATTTTGTTTTTCTCTCTGAGTTTTGAAACCATTGTAGTAACAAACGGATGACACATAATTATTACATCAGGAGAAAACTCGTCAATGGTAGAAAGAAGTTTTCGTGCCATGGCGGTGTTTGATTTCATAACAGCATCATACACCAGATTTTTGCGGTCTGTTATTTTGTAGCAGACGCCGTAAATACTGGGGGTTTTTGTTGCCATAAAGTGATATCCTTCACACACGGTTTTGTTATACACTTTTCCGATTGCCGCCATTGCATCGACAACCATTACTTCTGTTTCGGGACTTACGCTTTTTATTTTATTCTCAAGTGCGGCAGCGGCACGCTTGTGACCTCCGCCTGTTGAGGCTGAAAGAATAAGTATTTTCATAATTATGCTCCTGTAAGGGAAGTTGTGTACTTTCTGCTTTTAGCTATACACTAATATTATAACTTTTATTTCTTATCATTTCAACTGATTTACAAAAATTTTGTGTGTTTATAAATTTGCTTTTTCAGGAAAATCAAATGTCCGACTCATATATTTACTATAAGAATTTACAATTTTATTTAATCAAGACAAAAAAGAGAAAATAGAAGTGAGAAACTTCGGCTTTTTTTAATATCATATTTTGCAAAAAAGCACTTTATTTTTTGCTTGGATTGTTGTAAAATGTAATGAGTTAAAAAAGATGCTTGTATATATTTTTTAGAGGTGAATTTTTTGAAAATAAATTACGAAGACAATTTTATTTTTTATAACGATAATTACGACAAAGAAGATGAGATGGTTGATATAACCAATTCTGATACTGAAGATACAAATAACACTTTTGTATCAGGAGATAACTTTTCGGATGATTTTAAACCCAGAAAAAGAAACACCAAAACTATGGTGATTGCTTGCTGTATAGCAGGTGTGGTGCTTCTTGGTACATCTATCGCAGGCGTGGCTATGATGAATAAGCCTGAGAATAAAACTGAGATTGCCGGGCAGACACAGGATTTTACTTATCCGGAGGGTACTGTTGTATCAGGTATTTCTCTTTCAGGAAAAACTTATGATGAGTCATTGAAACTCCTTAATGCAAAAAAGGAATATTTTATTGATCCTATCACAATTACAGTAAACGCAAACGGAAATAAATATACTCTTACACAGGACAATTTCGAGTATGACTTTAACACAGAAGAAATCCTTAATGAGCTTAAGAAAAAAGAAGAAAACAGCATTATTGCCGACAGCACAGTTTCATATGAAGTTATTGCTACATGTAAGAAAGAATCCATAAAAAAGCAGGTTGAGGAGCTGAAAAAGAAAGCGGACAAGCAGCCTGTCAATGCAAGAGTTTCAGAGTTTAAACCATATGGCGGCAATAACCGCTTCAAATATGAAGAAGCAAAGCTTGGCTATATAATTGATGCAAATGATCTTGAAACACAGCTTGCAAAAGCAGTTACAGGTACAAAAGCTGAAGTTGAATTAAGTGCAAAAGTCAATGAAACTAAGGCTCCGATTACAATGGCTATGGTTAAGAAAAACATTGTGCAGCTTGCAACTTATGAAACAATACCAATGAGTACCGCAAGTGCGATTGACAATATGAAAACTGCACTTGATGCTTGCAGCGGTTCAGTGATTGAGCCTGGTAAAACATGGTCATTCAGCGGCAGTGCAGGCGACACAAACCTTGAATCAAACGGATATAAGCCCGCAGGTGTAATTGTAAATGGTGAAATGACTGAGGGCATCGGCGGCGGTGTTTGTCAGGCAAGTTCAACTGTATACAATGCAGGTATCAGAGCAAATATGGAGATTGTTGAAAGACATTGTCACACATTCGCTTCCGATTATGTGCCTACGGGACTTGATTCTACAATAGCATATCCTGTACTTGACCTTAAAATGAAGAACACAACTGATTATCAGATGTTCCTTGAGTGTAAGATGGTAGATGGCAAGCTTACAGTTACTTTCTGGGGCTACAAAGACCCGTCATATGATGAAATCAAGGTAGCAAACGAAATCAGCGACGTTGAAGATGGTGAGTTTTCAGCAAGAGCTTGGAGAGTTTACTATAAAGACGGTAAAGAAATTAAGCGTGAAGAGCTTGGTTCTTCTCAGTATGAGGCAAGCGGTGGTCGTGGCGGCGGTTCCGCTGAGGGTGTTACAGGCTTGATTCCTTCAACATCAAGCACTACTGCTCCTACAAGACCTGAAAATAACAACAACTCATCATCAGGTGAGGTAAGACCTCCGTCATATGATGTTCCTGATCCTGTTGAGCCAACTCAGGAACCACAGCAGCCGACAGAGGAACCAACAGAGCCAGAGGTAACGGAACCTGAATCAGAGCCTACAGAACCACCGACAGAGCCGGAGCCAACCGAGCCTGTTGAGGAGCCTACAGAGGCTGAAGCTGAAAATGCAGACATTCAGAATGAAGAATAAATCGGGTTGTAAGCAAGAACAACTTGCTTGCCGTGTTGAAATTGATTTGCACGGTCATACTGTTGAGAGTGCAACAAGACTTCTCACACAAAGGCTCAGAAGTCTGAATAAAAATGTTACCGAGGTTGCAGTGCTTCACGGATACAATTCAGGAACTGCTCTGCGTGATATGGTACGCAGATATAAAAATTCTAAGATTGAACGCAAAGTGATAGGTCTCAATCAAGGCGAAACAATATTTATTATTAAAAAAATCTAAGCAGATGCTTAAAGGCACCGCACATTTCAAAACAATGAAAAGTGCGGTGCTTATTATAATGTATTATGTCTGAGCTGTGTGGGAAAATATACTTAATATGAAAAAGGAGATAAAAAGATGCTTATAAATTTCGATAAGATTGATGAAAAAGTTATACCTCAGTTTCGTGGAGGAGAAAAAGAGACAATTGCCAGAATGTTTGTTGACGAGAAAGTAAAGATTATGAACGGCAGGCTTGAAAGCGGTGCATCAATAGGTATGCACACACATGACACAAGCTGTGAAGTAATTTATATTCTCAGTGGCAAAGGCAAAGTTATTTATAACGGCACGGAAGAAAGACTTGAGGAAGGCTCCTGCCATTATTGCCCTATGGGTCATACACACAGTCTTGTAAATGACAGCGACAGCGATTTGATTTTCTTTGCTGTTATTCCTGAACTTACCTGATATTATCATCATATAAACTAAAAAAATCTGCCCTGATTGTCAGGACAGATTTTTTGTTTTGTTAGTAAATCAATATTTATTCAGCGAGGATATCGGCGATTATTTCTCTTTCATCCATATGATACTTAACGCCGTTGATTTCCTGATAATCTTCGTGGCCTTTACCTGCAAGTACGATGATGTCACCTTTCTGAGCATTTTCAATGCAATATCTGATAGCTTCTTTGCGGTCAGGGATAACAACATATTTTCCGTCTGTTTTGTGAAGACCTGTTTTGATATCTTCGATAATATCCATTACATTTTCAAATCTAGAATTATCCTCGGTGATTACCGAAAGGTCAGAAAGCTTACCTGAAACTTCTCCCATTTCATATCTTCTTACTTTAGGGCGGTTTCCGCCTGCACCAAACATTGTAATGAGTCGGTTAGGATTATAGAGTCTGAGTGTAGAAAGGACATTTTCCATAGAAAGAGCGTTGTGTGCATAGTCTATAATCAATGAATAATCATCAGAAACATTTACCGGTTCAACTCTGCCTTTTACTTTTGCAGTGCGTAAACCTTCCTTTATAGCTTCGTCAGAAACATCAAAAAAAGATACCGCACAAATTGCCGCAAGTGCATTATATACGTTGAATTTTCCTGGAGTGTTTACATCGAGAGAAAGAGCTTTTGGTTTGTCAAGCTCAAAATGTACTCCTATAAATCCGTTTTCAAAAAGTAGCGTAGGTTCTTTGGCAACATAATCGGCATTTTCGTTAAAACCGAATGTGACAGGGGTGTTTGGAAAATCCTTTGTCACAGCCTTATAGTTTTCATCATCAATGTTGACAGCAGCCATACGACACTGTCTGAATAAAAGACTCTTGCAGTACAGATATTCCTCCATATCAGCATGCTCAACACCTCCGATATGGTCGTGAGAAAAGTTTGTGAAAATACCGACGTCAAATGTGATGCCTGCAAGTCTGTGGTGCTTGAGTCCTATGGAGCTTGCTTCAATGACCATAGCCTTACAACCGCTGTCAATCATAGCACGCATAGCCTTATGTATTTCATATGACTCAGGTGTTGTGTTTTCGGTTTTGTAAGTGTTACCACCGTAAAGCACACCAAGTGTGCCGATTGTTCCTGTTTTGATTCCGCTATGCTCAAAAATTGAAGAAATCATTGCAGTTGTAGTGGTTTTGCCTTTTGTGCCTGTTATAGCTACTGTTATAAGTTCCTTTGCAGGATAAGAAAACAGAGCAGCACTCATAAGTGCAAGTGCATAGCGTGTGTTCTCAACTTTAATAACAGCCACGTTTTCAGGTACATCAAAATCAAGATCATCACTGATAATAAGTGCAGAAGCACCTTTTTCTACCGCAGAAGCAGCAAATTTATGACCGTCGCTTGTGTAGCCTTTAAGGCATACAAATGCAGTGTTTTCTTTTACCTTTCTTGAATCATATATTATATCGTCAATATTCGGATTACAGTCTGATGTGCAGGTGTATTTTACATCTGCAAGCAAATCATAAAGCTTCATAAAATCACTCCTGAAAAATCGGACAAGTGTACTATTTCCTTGTCCTGTTACATACATTTATATTATAACAGGTGTTTAAAAATAATACAACCGAAATAAAAAAAGAGGTGATGTAAACACTTAAAAAAACAGAATAATTCTTTATTGGTAAAATTGCACTAAAATTCAAAAAAAGTAAGAGAAATTTAGTCTTTGAGTCAAATAAAGAAAAATAATCTCGTTATCTTTACTTCTGTTACTTATTTGTAATGTGCATTTTGTACAAACGCTCTTTAGAATAAATAAACAAAAAAACAAAATACACTTTGTTCAAAAAGTAGAACGATTGATTATTTTTTGTCGTTTTTAACAAATATAAATTAATAAATTAACATTCTGTATAAAAAGTACAAAGGTGGTTGCAATTTGGAGCCGTTTTTGGTATCATAAATATAGCGGAGGGACATGCGTAACAGTCCCCGCATCATCCAAAGGATGAGACAAAAAATTATATTTTTAAGAAAGAAGGAAAATTCCCATGAAAAAGATTCTTGCAGTTCTTTTAGCAAGTGCAATGGCTGCTTCCGCTCTTGTTGGTTGCGGCGGTAGTGGTACAGAGAGTTCTTCACAGACTCCAGATGCTAGCTCACAGGGTTCAGCTGCATCAGGTGACAGTGCAGTATTCGGTGACGAGGATAACATCGTTCTTAAGGTTTGGGCTCCGGAAGCAGCTAAGGCTACATTCGAAGAGCAGTGCGAAGACTTTAAGGCTCTTTATCCAGACAAGAACATCACAATCACAGTTGACGTTTTAACAGAGGCTGACGTTCAGACTCAGGTTTCTAACGCTCCTGCTAAGGCTGCTGACGTATTCGGCTTCCCATCAGACCACCTCAGAAAGCTCGTTGATTCAAAGCTTATCCTTCAGGTTCCTGATGCATTTGCTGAAGAAGTAAAGGCTAACAACTCAGAAGAGTCAGTTAAGGCTGTTACAGTTGACGGTACAATGTACGCTTACCCAGAGACAGGCGACAACGGCTACTTCCTCATATACGATAACACAGTTGTTACTGCTGAGCAGGCTGGTTCTTTAGAGGCTATTCTCGAGGCTTGTAAGGCTCAGGATAAGGACTTCATCATGGATGCTGGTAACGGTTACTATTCATGTGCTTTCTTATTCACAGCTGGTCTTAAGATCGATGGTCTTGAGTACATCGATGGCGAAGCTACACAGAAGTTCACAGAGTATGATGAAGCTCAGGTTGTAGCAACACTTCAGGCTTTCTCAAAGCTTATGCACGATTACAAAGATACATTTAAGGCTCTTTCAACAGATTCAATTTCTTCAGGTTTCATCAACGGTACTTGCGGTGCTGGTATCGACGGTTCTTGGAACACAGCTGCTAACCAGAACGCTCTCGGCGAGAAGTTCGGCGTTGCTAAGCTTCCAACAATCCAGGTAAACGGCGAAGCTAAGCAGATCGTTCCAATGCTCGGTTACAAGTTCATGGGCGTTAACGCTTCAACAAAGTTCCCACGTGCTGCTCAGGTTCTTGCTAACTACCTCACAGGCGAAGAGTGCCAGAGAGAGAGAGCTGAAAAGAATGCTTGGGGCCCAACAAACAAGGTTGTTGCTTCTGAGTCAGTTGTAACAGACAACCCAGCTATCAACGCTATTTCAGAGCAGGGTGCGTTTGCTGTTCCACAGGTTAACGTTTCTGCTAAGTTCTGGACTCCAATGGGTACACTTGGTAGCAAGATCGTTGCTGCTGAGACAGATCCTGCAGACGAGGCATTCTTCAAGAAGCTTCTCGAGGATGTAATCAACCAGATCTTAGATCTCTAATTAAGATTATTTTCCAATAAATAAATCTTCTCTCTGCTATTGGGGCACTTTGCTGTTGTAAGGTGCCCCAATGCAAACGGAATACGTTATCGTAATCTGCTAAAAGGTATTCATTTCATTCCGATACAGGTTTAAGGTTAAGATTTTCATTGAATCTGCATCGGTGTTACACCAAACTACTAATGTTTTTTGAATACCGAACGGATAACGCAAAGGATATTACTAGTTTGGTGTAAAAAAGTTTGGTGTAAAAAAATGCAAACAAATTAAGGAGAGCGTATTGATGAAATATATTGATTACAAACAGCTTAATCCTTTCCAGAGGTTTGCTTATAATTCAAAAGAGTTTTTCAAAGGTCTTCCAGGCAAGATTTCAGGCTTCTTCAAGTCTCTTGTAAAGACAATTGTAAACTTCTTTGTTGGTATAGGCAAGGGCGTTTCTGGTTTCTTCACAACCTTTGTAAAGGGCGACTGGGCTACAAAACTTTCCTATTTTATCTTTGGTATAGGTGATTTACACAAGGGTAAATATTATAAGGGAATTCTTTTCTTCCTTGCAGAAGTATTCTACATAGTTTATATGGTTTCATTCGGTTGGACCTATATTTCAGAGTTTACAACACTCGGTGACACAGAGACACAGACAATTATGGTTGATGGTTTCCCTACAAGCGTTCAGGGCGACAACTCAATGCTCATTCTTCTCTTCTCTGTTCTTACAATTGCAATCACACTTGTTATTCTCGCAATTTATGTTGCTAACATTAAAGATGCATACAAGCATCAGTTAATGAGAGAAGCTGGCAAAAAGCCAACATCTCTTAAGAAAGATTTCAACGAATTCCTCGACGGTAAGTATCAGATTACACTTTTATCATTCCCTGTATTGATGATCAGTATCTTCCAGATTCTCCCACTCATCTTTATGATACTTATTGCGTTCACAAACTATGACTCAGTACACCCACAGCCTGGTACACTTCTCAGCTGGGTAGGCTTTGATACTTTCGGTTCTGTATTTGACCTTGCTGGTACTGCAATCAAAGCACACACATTCGTTGGTCTTGCTCAGTGGACAGTTGTATGGGCTATTGCAGCTACATTCTCAAACTATATCATTGGTATGATCATTGCTCTTATGATCAACAAGAAGGGTATTAAGCTTAAGTCATTATGGAGAACTCTCTTCGTAATCGCTATCGCTGTACCACAGTTCGTATCACTTCTTCTTATGAATCAGATGCTCCAGACAGACGGTGCATTCAACATTCTTCTTTCAAACATCACTGGTCAGAATTTTGAAATCCAGTGGCTTAACTCAACACCACTTATGGCAAGAACAATTGTAATCATTGTAAACCTCTGGGTTGGTGTTCCTTACACAATTCTTTCTATGTCAGGTATTCTTATGAATATCCCTGAGGATCTTTATGAGTCAGCTCGTATTGACGGTGCAGGTCCTGTAAGAACATTTACAAGCATTACTCTTCCATATATGCTCTTTGTTACAACTCCTCAGCTCATTACTCAGTTTGTTGGTAACATCAATAACTTTAACGTTATCTTCCTTCTTACAAACGGTGGTCCAAATGCTCAGGAATACTATCAGGCAGGTTACACAGATATCCTCGTAACATGGTTGTATAAACTTACAACAACTGTAAACGACTATAACCTTGCTTCTGTAATCGGTATCCTCGTATTTATCGTTTGCTCAACAATGACACTTATCGTTTACAATTCATCAAAATCTGCTAAAGACGAGGAGGCGTTCTCATGATAAAAAGTTACAAGGCAAGAAGAATTATCGCAAATACTCTTATTTACATTCTTCTCGCAGTTCTCGGCTTTATCTGGATTTGCCCATTTATTTATCTTGTTCTGCACTCATTCCGTGATAGCCCAGCGGTTATTTCTGATACACTTCTTCCAAAGGCTTTCACTTTCCAGAACTACATTGACCTTTTCACAAAGCCAGGTACACTTAACTTCGGCAGAATGTTTATGAACACATTGGTTGTTGCTATCTTCAGCTGTATCATTTCTACTATTTCAGTACTTATGGTAAGTTACACATTCAGCCGACTCAGATTTAAGTCTCGTAAAAAGTTCATCAATGTTGGTATGGTTCTCGGTATGTTCCCGGGCTTTATGACAATGATCGCTATTTACAACCTTCTCGATATCATGAAGCTCACAGAGACACTTGCTGCTCTTGTTATCTGTTACAGTGCGGGTGCAGGTCTGGGCTTCCAGATTTCAAAGGGCTTCTTTGATACAATTCCAAGAGCTCTTGACGAAGCGGCTACCATTGACGGTGCTACAAGAAACCAGATTTTCTGGAAAATCATTCTTCCAATGTCAAAGCCAATCGTAGTATACACAGTTCTTACTTCATTTATTGCTCCATGGACAGACTTTATTCTTGCAAAGCTCATCATGGGTACAAAGTACGATAACTACACAGTTGCTATCGGTCTTCAGGCAATGACATCACAGGAATTTAAAACAACACACTATATGCAGTACCTTGCTGGTTCTGTAGTAGTTGCTGTTCCGATTACCATTCTCTTCCTTATCATGCAGAGATATTACGTTGAAGGCGTTACAGCCGGCGGCGTTAAGGGTTAATCGAATTTTAACGCACTTTTCGGAGTGGCAGCCATTGGTTGCCACTCTTTTGTTTTTTACAAAAATGCAGTTATTTTAAAATTTAAAAGGAGTATATTATGAAAAAAATAATTTCTATATTTCTCGTAGCAGCTCTTTCTGCTTCAGCACTCCTTACAGGCTGTTCATCACAGGAATATAAAGACCCTACTTTGGAAATTGAGGCAAAAGCTTCAACAGATAATTATCGTAACTACTATCAGATTTTTGTAAATTCTTTTTGTGATTCAAATGGTGATCAGGTCGGAGATTTAGAGGGGATAATTTCTCAGCTTGATTATCTCAATGATGGTGATCCGAACACAGGCGAAGACTTGGGTATTGACGGAATCTGGCTTACACCTATTATGCCTTCAGTATCTTATCATAAGTACGATGTTATGGATTACTACGATATTGATCCTGAGTTTGGTACACTTGAAACATTTGACAAGCTTATCGAAGAATGTGACAAGCGTGGAATAAAGCTTATTATGGACCTTGTGCTTAATCATTCATCTTCGAAACATCCGTTTTATCTGAATGCAGTTGAAGAAGTGAAAAACGGAAAACTTGACGGTTATGCTGAGTATTATGAGATTCATCCGACTTCATATTTTTCATCAGATACCAGAGTTAATAACCTCACCTTAAGTCTTGCTTGCGAGGCAAATTTCTCAGGTGAAATGCCTGAGTGGAATCTCAGCAGCGAGAAAACTCGAGAGGAATTTACAAATATTGCTAAATTCTGGCTCGACAGAGGTGTGGATGGTTTCCGTCTTGATGCCGTAAAATATTTTACAAACGCTGAGACAGACGGCACAGAGTTCCTTACATGGTTTATGGAAACCTGCCGTGGAATTAACCCTGATGTTTATGTTGTAGGCGAAAACTGGGATGATGATTCTTACATCGAAGAAATTTTCAAATCAGGAATAGACAGTCAGTTTGCTTTCAAATTTTCACAGGTAAATTCTGCTGTTTCAACTGAGGTTACTTCTGAGAGAGGTGCCGCTTTATCTAAGAAAGTTATGAAATACAACGATAAGATGGCAGAGATTAACCCTGATTATATTCCTACTATGTTCCTTTCAAACCACGATATGGTAAGAAGCGGAAATGCATTTTCTTCATACGGATTGCCTTACCATAAAATGGCGGCTTCATTATATATGTTATATCCGGGTAACCCATTTATTTACTATGGTGAGGAAATCGGAATCGAAGCACCTTATACTACAACTGATGCGGCTTATCGTACTCCAATGATATTCGATAGCGAGAATATCCCTGACATCTGGGTAAATGGCATTGGCGATGTTCACGATGATACAGCCTTCGGTGGTGTAAAGCAGCAGCTTGCTGATGAAAATTCACTTCTTAATCATTACAGAAGAATTATTAAAATCAAAAATCAGAACCCTGAAATTGCCAGAGGTAAGATTACGGGTACTGAGTCGTTTGAAAACACAGCAATCGGTGCTTATTATGTAGAGTACGAGGGCAGTAAGCTTATGATTGTCCATAATATGGACGCTGATGAAACACTTGAAATCACTATAACTGATACTATGATTTCAAATCCTGTTATCAGAGGAGACCTTGTTGCAAGTGCACCGACAGATTCAGAGGGCAATTTTGTATCCGCAGATGATGAAAATGCAATTTTCAACCATCCGACTCTTAAAGACGGCACACTTAAATTACCTCCGCAGTCTACAGTAATTCTAAAGGCTGGCTAAGAAGGTGTTTTATGATTTACAGTTTAATTTCAAAAGGTTATGGCAGAAGTTACACGACACTGAAAGAAATATTTTCTTCTTTAGATAATGCACAGAAAAACTATAATTGGCTTATCACCGATTGCGAGTGTGCTACATTTGATGAAGATGTTTTGAATAAGCTGTATAAAAACTACTGTTGGCTTAGTGGAGATGAACTTACTGAAATGGTTGAAAAAGAGAATTTTCAATGGATATGGGGAGTTCTTTCAGCATTTCCGAAAAATATTTCTTTAGAAAAAGTGCTTGAACATAGATTGCCATTTGCAAACGGCAACCCTGATTTATGGAAAAATCCTGTTACATTACAAAATCCTCTTGCAGAAATTGAAATTGTGCCTTGGGATAGCACGCTTGTGATTTTTAAAAGCATAAATGAAGAATATGTTAAATCTTTCAGAGAAGTATATCCCGAAAGTCTTAGTTTAAGTGAATACAATTTAACATGATAAAAACCCTGCTGGAAGCTTAATGTTTTCAGCAGGGTTTGCGTTTGTTGAGAAAGTTAGTGAAAAATTAACAGAATATATGCTTTTGTGCATACAAATATTTCTTCTTTTTTTCTTGCTTTAAAAAGCCAGTAGTATTATAATATATAGGTGAGTCTGTACTTGCAGTATGATTGCAGTATGGACAATGAAAAGCGAGGTTGATATTTAATGCCTTATATAAACGTAAAGACAAATGTTAAGCTTGATAATTCAAAATCCGAGCAGTTGCTCACGGCACTTGCAAAGTCAATCACTGCCATTCCCGGCAAAAGTGAAGCTTCTGTTATGTGTGGAGTTGAAGACGGACAGAAGATGATTTTCAGAGGTGACAGCACAAGTCCTGTTGCGTTTGTTGAAGTTAAGCTTCTGCACAGCTCAACAAAGCAGGCATACACAGCACTCACTGAGAAAATCTGTGAGATTATGCAGAGTGTTGTCGGAGTTTCCGGCGACAGATGTTATGTTAAATTTGAAGAAACCGAGAGCTGGGGTTATAACAGCTTTATGTTCTGATAAAATCTTTTAATAATAGGGTAATAAAGGAGATTTATATATGAGAATTGTTGTTCTTGCAGGTGGCTTAAGCACAGAACGTGATGTTTCAATAACTTCGGGCATAAAAGTTGCCACAGCACTCAGAGAAAAAGGTCATCAGGTAGTTTTACTTGATGTTTTCACAGGATACGAAGAAAGAATCTGTGACATTGATGCACTTTTCAAGCAGAATTACAGCTTTACAGAAAATCTTGGTGTAGGAACAGAAATTCCAGACCTTGACGAGGTAAAGGAAAACCGTCTTGATAAGTCTTCAAGATTTATCGGTGCAAATGTTATCGAAATCTGTGCAGAAGCTGATATTACATACCTTGCACTTCACGGTGGTGAGGGTGAAAATGGTCAGCTTCAGGCTACTCTTGATTTGTTCGGTATAAAATACACTGGTTCAGGCTATATCGGCTCTGCTCTTGCTATGAATAAGGCTCTCACAAAGAGTGTGCTTATTCAGAAAAAGGTTATGACACCTGCAGGCGAGATTTTCAGAAGTGCAGAGGAAGCAGAAAACTGGAGCTACTTCCCTTGTGTTGTAAAGCCTTGCTCAGGCGGTTCAAGCGTGGGTATTGCAAAAGCTGAAAATCAGGAAGAGTTTGACAAGGCTGTTAAGGAAGCTTTCTCTTTTGAAAAAGAGGTTGTTGTTGAGCAGTTTGTTGTCGGCAGAGAGTTTTCAGTAGGTGTTATCGGTGGCAGAGCTTTACCACCGATTGAGATTATTCCAAAAGCAGGCTTCTATGATTATGTTGCAAAGTATCAGGCTGGTGCAACAGAGGAAATCTGTCCTGCTGATATTGATGTAGAGCAGGATATAATTCTCCGCAGATCTGCAGAGGTAGTTTTCAATGTGCTTAACCTTGAAAGCTATGCGAGAATTGACTTTATTTTAACCGAAAAAGGTGAGGCATTCTGCCTTGAAGCAAATACCCTCCCCGGTATGACACCGACAAGTCTTCTTCCACAGGAGGCTGCGGCTGATGGCATAGATTATCCAACACTTTGCGAGAAAATCATCGAGGTTTCTCTTGAAAAGTACGGCAAATAAAATACACTTATTCAGGCATAAGCTTCGGCTTATGCCTTTTGTTTTGCCGCATTGAACAAGGAGGGGGAAATATCTATTGAAAAAAACAACAATCTGGTATATAATATGACATTGTACAGTATCAAACTTTTTGTTTGGTCTATATTAATATATAGCAAAGGAAGTAGTTTTATGGCTAAGAAGGAATTTAAATCAGAGTCAAAAAGACTTCTTGATTTGATGATCAATTCTATCTATACACACAAGGAGATTTTTTTAAGAGAAATTATTTCAAACGCAAGCGATGCTATTGACAAGCTTTGCTTCATTTCTCTTACAGACGATAAGGTTGGTCTTAACAGAGATGATTTCAAAATTTATATCAAAGCTGACAAGGATAACCGTGTTCTTACAATTTCAGATAACGGTATCGGTATGGATAAAGATGACCTTGAAAACAACCTCGGCACAATCGCTTCATCAGGCTCTTATAAATTCAAGCAGGAGATGGAGAAGAATGACGAGATTGACATTATCGGTCAGTTTGGTGTAGGCTTCTATTCTGCATTTATGGTTGCTAAGAAAATCACTGTAAACACAAAGAAATACGGCTGTGATACAGCATATTGCTGGGAGTCTGACGGTGCAGACGGCTACGAAATCACAGAGATTGCAAAAGACAGCGTAGGTACAGAAATTATCATTGAGCTTAAAGATAACACAGACGACGAAAACTACGATGAGTTTGTTGAGCAGTATCGTATTCAGGGGCTTATCAAAAAATATTCTGACTATATCCGCTATCCGATTATGATGGATATTGAAAAAAGCAGAGTTAAGGAAGACACAAAAGACAGCGACAAGCCTGAGTATGAGGATTACACAGAGTGTGAAACTCTCAACAGTATGCTTCCAATCTGGCAGAGAGCGAAGAAGGACGTTACACAGGAGGAGTATGACAACTTCTATCGTGAAAAGTTCTTTGCTATGGAAAAGCCGCTTCGTACAATCGTTACTTCCGTAGAAGGCGTTGTTACTTACAAGGCTTTACTTTTCATTCCTGAAAAGACTCCTTATAATTACTACACAAAGGAATATAAAAAAGGTCTTCAGCTCTATTCAAGCGGTGTTCTTATTATGGATAACTGCGAGGAGCTTTTGCCTGAGCATTTCCGCTTTGTAAAGGGTATTGTTGACAGTGCCGACCTTTCTTTGAATATTTCAAGAGAGATGCTCCAGCATGACCGTCATCTCCTTACAATCGCTCAGAATATCGAAAAGAAAATCAAAAACGAGCTTACTTCAATGCTTGCAAATGACCGTGAAAGCTATGAAAAATTCTTCACAGCTTTTGGCAGACAGCTCAAATACGGTATTGTTTCTGACTACGGTATGCACAAGGAAGCTTTGCAGGATTTACTGATGTTCTATTCTTCAACAGAGAAAAAGCCTGTCACACTCGCAGAGTATGTTGAGAGAATGAAAGAAGAACAGAAATTTATCTATTTTGCATCTGGCGAAAATGTTGCTTCAATTGATAATCTCCCACAGACAGAGCTTCTCCGTTCAAAGGGTTATGAGATTTTATACTGCACAGAAGAGGTTGATGAGTTTACACTCCAGACTCTTATGATGTATAAGGAAAAGAGATTCTGCTCTGCAACAAATGACGACCTCGGCATTGAAAACGATGAAAACAAGGAAGATGAAAAGGACAGCAGTGCTATTCTCACATTTGTAAAGGAAACACTTGGAGATAAGGTAGCTGAGGTTATAGCTTCAAAGAAGCTTGTTTCACATCCAGTCTGCCTCACTGCAAAGGGCGGAATTTCATTTGAAATGGAAAAATATTTCAATGCGGTTTCTCCTGAGGGCGGTATGAAGGCACAGAGAGTGCTTGAACTCAACGTAAGCCATAATGCAGTTAAGGCTATGGAAAACGCAATTCAGACAGACATCGAGAGAGCTAAAAAATACGCTGAGCTTCTCTATAATCAGGCACTCCTTATTGCAGGACTCCCGATTGAAAATCCGGGTGAATACGCAGACCTCGTTTGCAGCCTGATGGTATAAAAATTACAATATTTGCAAAAAATCCGATGTAGTGAGTGCTACATCGGATTTTTGATTATAGTAAAAGTCTATTGTATAAAAAGTAAAAAATATTGTGCTTATTAACGAGGAGACGTTTATAAGAAACAATGTAGGGACCGGCATCCCCGACGGTCCGCATGGTCCCTGATATTGTTTTTGTATTAAAATTGTATTACTATTCAATACTCTCCAGATTCTTAACGCCCTTATTCATACACAGACGGTAGGAGATAATGCACAGTACAGTCATAAGTGCAACGAGTGAAAGTGAAATTATAATAGGAGCAATATTTGTGAGCCATACAAGTGCAAGCGAGCCACCACAAAGCACAGCGGCAATCACCATAACAACGGCTGTATTGATAAATATGTTGTAATTGCCACGCAGGGCGTTGATTTCGTCGTCCCAGACAAGCTTTGGATTTATTGTGTCCATATAAATTCCGAGATAGGTAACAAAAACAACGCTCAGAATTGCAAGCACCGTATGCAAAATCGGCATCAGCACAAACAAAGTTACATCAAACTCTGCACCGCAGAATAAGCAATAAACATTGAATGCAATTATGTAAAGTATCATTACGACACCGCTGATAATTATACTTGCTGAAGCTTTGACATTTAACTGAGTCTGGAGTTTTACGGGAATGTATCTCATAAACTCAAAATGCTTGCCTTCTCTTGTAATAGCGGCAGAGGCAATACTGTTTATTGCTGTAACAAGCACAGGCACAGCCACAAATGCAAGAGTTATATATAAGGCGGATTTTTCGTCACCTGCAAGATACGGAGTAAGCACACCTGAAAGGAAGTTTGTCTGACCCTGTAAGATTACAATAACAACAAGGAAAACAGGCCACAAAAGGTTGATTGCAATACAATCCATAAAGAATGGCGGAGTTCTGAAAAGTATTCTAAATTCTTTTTTCAGATAGCTTGAGAAAATTCCTTTTTCTACAGATGAAGCAACTGCTTTTTCTGTAAGGCTCTTGCTCTGCTTATTTTTTGAAGTGTTTACATCAGAAACACCCTTGATATACATTTTTGAAGAAATGAGCAGGAATACAGCCACAAAAGCCGCATTTACAAGAATGTAAAGCAGAAGTTCAACAGGGGAGTTATCGTAAATAGAACGCATCATAAGAGGAATGTGCGGGAAGATGACATTCATAATGTTGAGAAAAGCATTGTTGTCGCCTGAAAGTGATGCGGCAATACTGTCAGCATTAAGACCGCTTACACTGACAAGTGCAACTAATGAACCAACAATGAGTAGTGCAGTTCCTATTCCTGTGATTTTGTTGAGAAAATCTCTGTTTTTTACTGAGTGGGTGCAGTACATAAGAATAACACTGAAAATACCGCAGTAGGCAAGAGGGATTACAGGCAGTGTGGCTATTCCGACAACAGAAGTAATAACGCCAAACACCGACCAGCCGCCTGCAGCCATAAAGCCTACGCAAGCACCGACAATCAGGATAAATTCCATTATGTTTTCGCTAAGAAGCGAATAGGTAAATTTAGAAGCGATTATTTCGTGTGGCCTTAAGGGGAGAGGAAGAAGATTTTCAATATCATTTGAAAAATAGAAAATGTTGATGATTACATTAAAGCCAAAAACGGCTGAAAGTATTGAGATTATATGCAGTATCATTACAGAAGCCTGAGTGTTTCCGCCGTTTGCAAGCACGCCAAGTGTGAGTGCGTAGGTTATCACACCAACCAATGCACCTGCAGGGAGCATAATCAGCAAGACGATAGCAGTGCCCATAAGGCTGTAGAAATGCTTTGAACGCTTCTTTTCGGTGGAGGTTATCTCAGTGGTCTGAATGAAAATTTTGAGGAGTTTGAGATAATTAGTCATGGTCAGTCAGCTCCAAAAAGATTTCTTCAAGTGATTTTCCTGTGTTTTTATTTGTCAGGTTTTCAAGAGTGCCGTCATATAGTGATTTGCCCTTTTTGATAATTATTACTCTGTCACAGAGTTTTTCTGCAACCTCAAGCACGTGAGTGGAGAAGAAAACACAGTTACCCTGTTTTGCATGCTCTCTCATCATATTTTTGAGTTCAAAAGCACTTTTCGGGTCAAGACCGATAAGAGGCTCGTCAAGAATCCATACTTTTGGATTATGAACAAGTGCAGCGGCAACCATAATTTTCTGTCTCATACCGTGTGAGTATGACAGCATAGGGGAGGAGAGACTCTCTGTAAGACCGAAGCGGTCGCATACGGAAAGGAAACGTTTTTTTCTCTCGTCTGTCGGTACTTTGTAAATGTCAGCTATAAAATTGAGAAATTCAATGCCTTTGAGTCTTAAGAACATATCAGGATTGTCAGCTATGTATCCTATGTTCTTTTTTGCTTCAAGCGGTTGTTTCTGAATGTCAAAACCGTTTACGGAAATGTTTCCGCTGTCTGATGTCAGTATACCCGTGAGCATTTTGATTGTTGTTGTCTTACCTGAACCGTTAGGTCCGATAAATCCTACTATTTCACCTTTGTTTACAGTAAATGAAAGATCATCTACAGCTCTTACTGAGTTGTTGAAAACTTTGGTTACGTTATTGAATTTTATCATATTATCACACCTTTTTTATAAACTTTTGTATAATAATTATAAATTATTTTTTTGCCTTTTTCAATACAATTTTACAAATATGTATATTATTAACACTATTTGTATTTCATACACAGCTATATGCAACTTGCGTATATATCTATTGAAAAAATTTTGACAAATAGTATAATTAAACCATCAGATCTGAATTTAAAGACAGGAGAGCAGACATTGAAAGTTAATATGATTCAAAACCCTGAAATGGGAGAAACACTTGTAACCATAGAGTGCAATAAGGCAGATGACGAAGTATTGCGACTCATTTCTTTTATTAACAGCTTTGGCAACAGCAAAAAAATAGCTTGTACTCTGGGTACAGAAACATATTTTATTGATTGCAAAGATATTTTATATTTTGAGTCGGTTGACCGAAATACATATTGCTACACGGCTGATAAGGTGTATAATACATCGCTCAGACTTTATGAAATTGAAGAAAGATATACAGCAGAGGATTTTTTCAGAATTTCAAAATCCTGCATTGTAAATATCTCAATGATAAAATCTATCAAGCCTGACTTTGCAAGCAAGCTTTTAGCAACAATGGAAAACGGAGAAAAAATCTATATTTCCCGTCAGTATGTGCAGGCATTTAAAGAAAAATTAGGAATTAGCGGAGGTAAATCCAAATGAAAAAATTTGATGTAAAAAAATTGCTCAGTGCAGTATCACTCATACCAAAATATACAGCGTTTTCGTTTTCAATGAGTATGATTATTTTTATGACAATAGGATTCTTTTTAGGTGAAGAGGCTATGCAACTTAAAATGATTATTCAGCTTCTTGCACTTTGTACCGTATCGGCTGTGTTACAGCTTGTTGCTTTCTCGGAGTTGTTTTTTGAGAAAATGGCGTATACAAAGAGAATGTGCGTGTTTATGTTCCCGTTTCTGGTGGTGATAATAGGCTTTGCTATGTTGTTTGGCTGGTTTCCGACGGAAAATATTGGTGCGTGGATAACATTTATTACAATATTCCTGCTTTGCTTTGTTATCAGCCTTGTAATTTTTGAAATTCATTTTAAAATCACAGGCAACAAATACACAGGAGTGCTTAATGAATATAAAAAGAAACGTGACGTTTCATCCAATCCGAGAAGATAGTTTGATATAATTTAAATGATATTTTCCCGACAATACGCTTAACGAGTATAATAACTTAACAACATAAGGGATGCAGAATTTAAAAATCTGCATCCCTTTGCTAATGTAAAATTTATTATTCTAAGTTGTTTTTGTATTTTTTGTATTTTTTAGCAAATCCGATGAACAGGCACAGATAAATTACGAGTGCAGCGGAATAGAAAGCTACCAAAGCTGGCTCTTCATAAATAGTGATTGAAAGAACGAGTTGCGGTATGATTACCATAAAGAATATGAAAAACAGTGGAACAACCCTGCCTTTATATACTCTTTCAAGCATTTCAAGTCGTGAACTGTCATCGCAGAAGATAGTTTCTTCGTTTTCTGTCATCTCTGATGCAGGCTTTCTGAAATAACTGTAGCCAACATAATCCATCATATATTCCCAACCGCAGTCGTTGAACATTTTTACATATTCATCTTTGTGCTCAATTCCGTCTTTGTTGTAGTCGAGCTGATAAATTACATCTTCAGGCTCACACTTTTCAAAGTAATATATAAAACCAAGTTTTGATATTTTTACAAACTTCCAGCCTGATTTGTGCATTTCTCGTAAATATTTTTCTTCTTTTTCGTGTTCAAGTATGCTGAAAAACTTTATTGTTTTTTTAGTTGTCTTATCCATCTCAGATTTCCTCCTGTGAGTTTCTGTAAAGTCTTTTGATTCGCTTAAGCTCAAGCTGTAAAACTTCTTTGCCAAGTTCTGTGATTTCGTATATTTTTCGCTTTTCTTCTTCTCTTATAAAAATTATAAGTCCGTCTTTTTCCATTTTTGACAAGCTTCCGTACATTGTGCCGGGGGCAAGTTTTATTTCTCCCTCAGTCATTTTTTCAACACGTTGTACTATGCCGTAGCCGTGATTTGCTTTTTGCAGACACAGCAGAATGTAAAAGCTTGTTTCGGTCATTGGTACATAAACTTTTTTTATATGTGCGTCCATTTCGTCACCTGCATTTGTTTTTATAATATCACACAACGATATATCGCACTGCGTTGTATCGTTGTACTTAATATATCACAGTGCGATATATTTGTCAATATCTTTTACAAAAAAAAATAAAAACCGTATCAGGAAAAAACACCTGATACGGTTTGCTTGAGTATCTAAATTTGTTTAGCAGTGTCATACCACTGTTGCTTATCGTTTTTCTACAACTTCGCCTAAACGCTTGTAAATACTGTTTTCAGCAACAAATCCACGAACAAAAGAAAGAGGATAAATATTTGTGTTTCTGCCTACTACTGAGCCTGGGTTTAAAACGCTGTTGCAACCAACCTCAACGAAATCGCCAAGCATTGCACCAAACTTCTTGACACCTGTTTCAACCTTTTCACCGTCACACATAACAGTAACAAGTGATTTGTCGCTCTTGAGATTTGATGTGATTGTGCCTGCACCTGTGTGTGACTTGTAACCGAGAATACTGTCACCTATGTAGTTGTAGTGTGGTACCTGCACACCGTCAAAGAGAATTGAGTTTTTAAGCTCTGTTGAGTTGCCGACAACGGCACCCTTACCAACGATTGCACTGCCTCTGATGAATGCACAATGTCTTATTTCAGCATCTTCGCAGATGATAAGCGGACCACCGAGGTGTGCAGTAGGATATACAGTTGCACTTTTTGCAACCCAGATGTTTTCACCCCTAAGCTCATAAACCTCAGGGTCAAGAGTTTTGCCGAGTTCGATTATGAAATCTTTGATTTCATGCAAAGCCTCCCAAGGATATTCCTTTTTTTCGAGTAAAGGTTTTGCAATTGTTTTGTCAAGGTCATAAAGATTTTTAATAAGCATTTGTTCTTTCATTTTTATATAACCCTTTCTATGGTGTTTTATATCTTATTCTGCATCAGTTTTTACATCATCTGCAGGACTGCGTTTATACATAATCGGTTTAGAGAGTTTGTTTTCGAGCTTTGTTTTTTTGAATATGATAACAGTTAATACTCCAAGCAGAATACCGAGTAAAATTCCTGTAAGTACATCTGTAGGATAGTGAACTCCATTATACATTCTTGAAAATACTATCAACATAGCTATTGACAGGGCGGGGATACCAAATCGTTTGTCATGCAACATCAATACCGTTGTAGCGGCAAATGATGAACAGCTGTGTCCTGAAGGAAAGCCGAAGCTTTGGGGAGGCTTTACGTTTACGGAAATGTCAGGGAATGTTACAAACGGTCGTGGGCGGCAAACGACGTTTTTAATAGCAACTTCGTTTAACAAAACACCTGCAAGCATAGCACAGAGAACCATTACTCCCATTGCTCTTGTTTTCTTGCAGCAAATCATAATCAGAGCTATAAAAACCCAGATTGCACCCATTTCACCTATATAGCTGAAAATCCTCATCACTACATCAAGAAAATCGTTTTGTATACTTTGTATTGATTGCAGGATTGTATAATCCCATTGTGTAACAGCATCAAAAAAAGACATATGTTTCCTCCTATAATCCTAATAACATCATTATAATGTTTTTTACTGATTTTTCAATTATTTATCTCGTATTTGCCTACTTTTGCAAATAATTTTTCGTCAACTATGGCTTCAACCTTTATTCCCTCTGCAAGGTATTCTTCGCTGATTAAGGTTGCCTTTTTTCTTATTTCAGCTACAAGTCCTGCATCACAGAACGGAATGAGAAGTGAAAGCTTCTTAACTCTTACAGGCAGATTATTGTCAATTGCTTTGAGTAAATCCTCAATTCCTGTGCCGTTTTTAGCACTGATTCTTACGCAGTTTTCAAACTGAGGAATCAAGCCTTCGTCAGTGAGTAAGTCACATTTGTTAAGGACTGTGATTATAGGTGTATCACCACAGCCGAGCGAATCAAGCAGGTCGGTTGTAACCTGCATATGCGTTCTTGCTTCTTCGCTGGAGGCGTCACATACATTCAGAATAATATCTGACTGTGCCGCTTCTTCGAGTGTAGAACGGAAAGCTTCAACAAGATGGTGAGGAAGTCTGCGTACAAGTCCTACAGTATCAATCATCATAACCGTAACGCCACTTGGAAGCTTCAAGGCTCTTGAAGTAGGGTCAAGTGTTGCAAAAAGCTTGTCCTGTGCAAGCACACCTGCATCGGTGAGATAATTCATAAGAGTTGATTTACCTGCGTTTGTGTAGCCGACGATAGCACAGGTGATAACTCCGTCTTTTTCACGACGTTTTCTGAGCATATTGCGGTGCTGTTCAACCTCTGAAAGCTCTGCTTTTAAAGTTTCCATTCTTCGGCTTATGTGACGGCGGTCTGTCTCGAGCTTTGTTTCACCCGGTCCTCTTGTGCCTATACCGCCACCCAGTCTTGACATAGCCACACCTTTACCTGTAAGTCGTGGCATAAGATATTTTAGCTGTGCAAGCTCTACCTGCAGCTTACCTTCCTTTGACCTTGCTCTGAGTGCGAATATGTCGAGTATGAGCATTGTGCGGTCAATTGTGCGTGTGTCGGTTGCTTGTTCTATATTTCGTATCTGTGTCGGAGTCAGCTCGCAGTCAAACACAAGCAGGTCGATTTCCTGCTGACGGCATACCTCGGCAATTTCTTCAAGCTTACCTGTGCCGACATATGTGCCTGTTTCGGGACGTTTGAGATTCTGTGTTATTGTGAGTAGCGGTTCTGCACCTGCACTCTTGACAAGCTCTTTAAGCTCCTCAAGAGAAGATTCAGAGTCATATTCTCCTGTATCGACACTTACCAAAAGTGCCTGAGTGATTTTTTCTTCGTTACTGATAAGTTCCATATTTTTTACCTTTTTAGTTTACATAGATGGTTATGTTATTAGTGTAATGTCATATTGTGAAAATTTAAATATTTTATTTACTATTCCTTTGATTAGTAGTATAATATATTCGTATAAATTTGTAAACAACATTTTTCTCGGTTTACTGTGAACTTAAATCGGGAACGGAATTATTATTATCAAATTAAATTCAATTAATCGGGGTTTTGCAAATGGATAAAAAATATGACGTCATAATTGTCGGAACAGGTGTTGCAGGACTTTATGCTGCACTCAGTTTTCCTGAGGATATTAGTGTTCTGCTGATTTCAAAAAGAGAACTTACACTTTCAAATTCCTCTCTTGCACAGGGCGGTGTAGCCGCAGTTTTAGATACCGTTCACGACAGCTACAAACTGCATATTACCGATACGCTGATTGCAGGAAAGTACAAAAACACTCTTTCTGCGGTTGAAAAGCTCGTAACAGAGGGTCCTGCTGATGTTCTCAAGGTGAAGGACTATGGTGTAGAGTTTGATATGGATGAGAATAACAATCTGTTGAAGACTCTTGAAGCAGGTCACAGCCGACACAGAATCGTTCATCACAAGGACTCTACAGGAGAAGCTATTGTGGACGGTCTTATTGAGGCTGTAAAAAAGCTTACAAACGTCACAATCCTTGAAAATACACTGGTGTATTCAATAGAAAAAGTATTGAACGGATTTTATGTCAGCATTATGCAGGACGGTAAAAGCTGTGATTATGCTTGCAGTTATTGTTTACTTGCAACAGGCGGTATCGGCAGAGTTTATAAATATACAACAAATTCAGCTATTGCTACAGGTGACGGCATCGCTTTTGCTCATATGATGGGTGCAAAAATCAAGAATTTATCAAGAGTTCAGTTTCATCCTACTGCTTTTGCTGCTGACAAAGACAGAGAGCGTTTCCTTATCAGCGAGGCTGTAAGAGGTGAGGGTGCAGTGCTTCTCAACTGTCATGGTGAGCGTTTTGCTTTTGATTACGACAGCCGAGGAGAGCTTGCTCCGAGAGATGTTGTGTCTGATGCGGTAATCAGAGAGTCTATAAAGACACAGAGCGAGAATTTCTACCTTGATATTACTCATAAGCCTGCCGAGTTTTTAAAGGAACGCTTCCCGATGATTTCTGCACGTTGTCTTGAGGAGGGCGTTGACATCACCAAGGACAGAATTCCTGTTTTCCCATGTCAGCATTACCTTATGGGCGGTATTGATGTTGACCTCAATTCAGAAAGTACGGTTGACGGTCTTTATGCCGCAGGTGAGTGTGCACACACAGGTGTTCACGGTGCAAACAGACTTGCAAGTAATTCACTGCTTGAGGCTCTTGTTTACTCAAGAACAGCCGCTGAACATATTACTGCAAGACTTAATAAAGGCAGAAAGCCGATTGCGATTAAAGATAATATAGAAAAGACAGGCGGCAAACCAATGCCTAGAGGTTGCCGTTCGAAAATAAGAGAAATTTTGCAGGATACCTGTTTTGTGCTTAAAAAGCCTGAGAAGGTTGAGGAAAGCTTTAAGCAGGTTGAAGAAATCCTTGATACACTTGTGTCTGAAAATTACGAAATCACCTCAGACTACGTGGAGGCAAGGAGCATAGCGATAATAGCAAGCATTATTCTTGAAGAATTCAGGGAGGAAATAAATAATGGTACTTAACAGCATTTATGTTGACAATCTCATCAAAAACGCATTACTTGAGGATATGAACTACCTCGACACTACAACAGACTACCTCATTGACGAGGAGCAGGAAAACACAGCAAAATTCCTTGCAAAGAGCGACGGTGTGCTTTGCGGTCTTGAAGTAGCTCTCAGAGTTTTTGAGATTTTACAGCCAAACGGATTTGAAGCTAAGATTTATAAAAAAGACGGTGACAAACTCCAGAAAGGCGATATCATCGCTGAAATTCACGGTAAGACACGTACACTTCTCAAGGGCGAGAGAACAGCTCTCAACCTCATTCAGCATATGAGTGGTATTGCAACAGCAACAAACAGAGCAGTAGAGATTATCAAGGGTACAAACGCTTCTATCGCAGACACAAGAAAGACTCTTCCTTTGCTCCGTCCTATCCAGAAGTATGCCGTAACAGTAGGCGGCGGAAAAAATCACCGCTACAATCTTTCTGATGCTGCTATGCTCAAGGACAACCACGTTGATGCAGGCGGCGGTATTGCAGGAGCAGTTGCAAAGCTCAAGACAAAGCTCGGCCATATGACAAAGATTGAGCTTGAGGTAAGAAACCTTGACGAGCTTCAGCAGGCACTTGATGCAAAGGTTGACGTTATTATGCTTGATAATATGAGCCCTGAGCTTATGAAAGAGGCTGTTAAGATTACAGACGGCAGAGCAATACTTGAAGCAAGCGGCGGTATTACAGACGAAACTCTCCGTGAGATTGCAGAAACAGGTGTTGATATTATTTCAATGGGTGCAATCACTCATTCTGTAAAAGCATTTGACATTTCACTTAAGATTGTGTTATAATTAAAAAAGTAAAATTAAATACACAGCAATATTGCAAAATCAGTGCACGGGTTTTGTGTGTTGCTTTAAAGTACAGGGGAGCTGTATGGCTGAGATAAGGTTCGACCTTGACCCTTTTTACCTGATGCGGATAATACCGACGAAGGGAGTGACTTAGTTACGTTTATTAGCCTTGATTTCTTGGGCATTGATAAACCCTTTTGCACCCCTGTCGGATTGTACGGCAGGGGTGCTTTGTTGTGTATTGTTTTTACCTGTAAATTAACGATAAAAGGGGTTTTATCAATGAATAAAAAGGTATTGATGCTGTGCGAAAGTGCGGTAATGATTGCACTTGCAACTGTGCTGAGCTTAATTAAAATTGAATGGCCTTTTGGCGGAAGTATCACAATTTGCAGTATGTTGCCGATACTCATAATTGGTTACAGATACAAACCGTTATGGGGTTGTTTTACCGGCTTGATTTACGGTCTGGTGCAGATGCTTTTTGGTATGTCAAACTTTGCATATGCAACTTCGGCACTTGCGGTTGTTATGATTTTGCTTTTTGATTATCTTGTAGCCTTTGGTGTAATCGGCTTGGGAGGAGTTTTCAGAGGTATTAAAAATCAGTCAGCAGGTCTTGCTCTTGGTGCGGTACTTGCAGGTCTCTTAAGATTTGTATGCCATTTTATAAGCGGTGTAACCGTATGGGGCGGATTTGCGGAGGATATGCCTGCTTGGTTGTATTCTCTTACATACAATGCTGCATATATGATTCCCGAAACTATTGTGTTGGTTATAGGTGCAGTGGTTATCGGACTCATAGTAGATTTCAGAAGCGAAAGACTTAGAGCAGTAAAACGAGATAAATAATTATGAAAGGCACTTTGCATAAGCAGAGTGCCTTATTTTTGTTTAGTAATGCTGTGAAAAAAAGTTGACAATATAGTAAAAATATAATAAAATAATAATATGGAGATAGAACTATATTTTGCGGTACATATGAATGTAATTAAACAAAGGAGGAAACTGTTATGAGAAAAAATTTTGCAGTAATTTTAGCAACAACACTTTTTGCAACAGCACTTCTTGCCGGTTGTGCAGGAGATACAGGGACTTCGGGTGATGTATCAGCAAAGGTAACTGTGACAGCAGAAAAATCTGAATATGAGGGTGATATTTCTCCGATAACACTCATTTTTACCAACAACAGCGATAATCTGGCTTATCTTGCCAATGAGTTCACCGTTGAAGTAAAGGAAAACGACGAGTGGAAAGCTCTTGAAGCAAAGGATTATTTTATATCAGAGGTTCAAGTTGCAGTAAACCCAAGCAAAGAGTACAGGTGTGATTATGCGGTGGCAGATGCCTACGGCACACTTGCACAGGGGGAGTACAGAATCGGTGTTGACGTATCCTTTGATGAAAAAATGGCTGAGGATAAAACCGATACTCTATATGCAGAATTTAAAGTTAAATAAACAGCATTGCTCAGGAGCCGTCACGCTAAGTGTACGGCTCCTATGTTTTTGTAAACTTATATAAATTATGCGGCGGTTATCAGGAAATATGAATCTTATAAAAATAATCATAAGCTACAAGTAAAAAAATGCTTTTCAATTTGTTGAAAGTGTGGTATAATATGCCTTATAGCAAAATCAGATGATTATTTCAGCTGATTATAAGTAAAATAAATGTTAGGAAGTGATTCTTGTGGTACGCAATAATAACGATTATTCAAACAACACACCGATGATTCATGAGCTTGCTGAAAAAATGAGAGCAAACTCTATGATTGATTCAGAATTGTATTCAAAATACAACGTAAAGAGAGGCCTGCGTGACCTTGATGGTAAGGGCGTTCTTACAGGTCTTACTGATATTTCTACAATCATTCAGAATAAAGAGGTTGATGGTAAGCTTGTTCCTTGTGACGGCGAACTTTATTACCGTGGTTATAACGTAAATGACATTATAGACGGAATTGCCGCTGATGACCGTTTTGGCTTCGAAGAGGTTGTTTATCTTCTCCTTTTCGGTGATATGCCAAATGCAGAACAGCTCAAGAATTTCAAAGAGCTCCTTGTAAAATACAGAACTTTGCCGCAGAACTTCGTGCGTGACGTTATTCTCAAGGCTCCAAGTGACGATATGATGAACTCAATCGCTCGTAGTGTTCTCACGCTTTTCTGCTACGACGACAATCCGAACGATACTTCAATCGAGAATGTTCTTCGTCAGTGTATTCAGCTTATTTCTGTATTCCCGATGCTTTCTGTATACGGTTATCACGCATACAATCACTATCTCCGTGATAAGAGTCTTTATATCCACAGAGCTGATCCTTCAATGTCAACTGCTGAGGTTATTCTCTCACTTCTCCGTCCTGACAGAAAGTACACTCCTCTTGAGGCTAAGGTTCTTGATATGGCTCTTATCCTTCATATGGAGCACGGCGGCGGTAACAACTCAACATTTACAACTCACGTTGTAACATCTTCAGGTACAGATACTTATTCATCAACTGCAGCGGCTCTTGCTTCTCTTAAGGGTCCAAGACACGGCGGTGCTAATGTTAAGGTGTTCTATATGTTCGAGGATATCAAGCAGAATGTGCGTGACCTCACAGATGATGAGGAGCTTGAGGCATATCTCACAAAGATTCTCGAGAAGCAGGTGTTCGATAAGATGGGTCTTATCTATGGTATGGGCCACGCTGTTTATACAATTTCTGACCCACGTCAGATGATTTTGAGAGGTGCTGTTAAGAAGCTTGCTCAGGCTGAGGGTTATGAGGATGACTTTAACCTTTACGAGAGAGTTGAAAGACTTGCACCTATGGTTATCGGCAAGAAGCGTAAGATTTACAAGGGCGTTGCCGCTAACGTAGACTTCTACAGCGGCCTCCTTTACAGTATGCTCAAGATTCCTTGCGAGCTTTATACTCCGCTTTTTGCAACAGCTCGTATTGCAGGCTGGAGTGCTCACCGACTTGAAGAAATTGCAAACGCAGGTAAGATTATCCGTCCTGCATATATGAGTATTTCTGATAAGAAGATTTACACATCACTTGACCAGAGATAAATATAATATTATTTATTGAAAAAGCTGTTTCACAATTATTTGCGAAACAGCTTTTTGCGTTTTTATTAAAGAAATCTTTTGTTATTGCAATTAAGTGACGAACTTTGTGTTCGCCCCTTAATTAATATGAATTTCAGATTAGCTTAATTCCTGTCTGATTTTAAGACCTGCTGCAGGCTTGCCGTCAGTTACATAGCTCTTTAAAGTGTAGTCACTGAGCAATTCGCTTGCATTCTGCCAGTTGTAGCGTGTTGATGTTGTACCCTCTTTGAGTACCTCATAGGTAACTGTGAGGAATTTATCTTCTTTTGTGTAGTCGTAACCTGAGAGAACTGAACCGATAAATGTGATTTCGTTGTTAAGGTTTGCGTAATTTACCATTCCGCTCGGAGCAGATTTTTCAGCAAGTCTTGCAGAAGTAATCTTAAGATATTTGCTGTCATACTCAATGTTACCCTGATAGTTTACAAGAACAACTGGTGATGTCAAATAGTAGGTAGAAGTAACTTTGCTTCCTACCTCATATTTCTTGCCGTCAACATTACAGATTCCTTCATCTGTATTTACATCAGAAACTACAGATGAACTGTTGTCTGATGACTCAGCCTTACTGCTTGTTTCTGAGCTTTCAGGCTTTTCGTTTGAAGAGTTTTCCTGCTGGCTGTTCTCTGAGCTTTCAATCTTGTCGTTACTGCTCTGTGCAGAAGTTGTAGTGATTTCTGAGTTTTCGTTTACTTCGTTTTCGCTTTTTTCGTTTACAACAGTTGTCTGTTCAGCCGCAACGGTTGTAGCAGTGTTGTTTATTACAGGCTTTGTACCTGCTGTTTCATTATCACAACCGCATCCACTCATTAAGCTTGCAACTGATGTTGTCATAACAAGCATTGTTGCAATAGCCGCAACAGAGAGAACACGTGGAAGTTTCTTTGGCTTATTCATTACTATCAATCCTTATCTATGTATTAGTGTTTCTATTATAACAGACTATATCAAAAAAATAAAGCACAAAATTTTCAACATTTTTTTGTGAAAAAATTCATTAGACATAGATTTGTTAATATGATACAATTATATTGCGGAAGATTTGAATTTTTTAGGAGTGATTGAAATGAAAAGCAAAAGACTTATTGCGGCTTCTCTTGTTTTTACAATGGTTTGCGGAAGTGCAATTATCAGCACCTCGGCGGCAAATGCAGTTGAAACAAATGCTGTGCAGAGTTCAGCTTTTTCTTTTGAAGCTGATAAAGCACTTTACGCACACGCTGTGCTTAACTCAGAGGATACAGAGGCGTGGCTTGCGTGGCAGGCTGAGCATGATGAAGATTTTAACGAACCAAACAGTAATGTAAAGTATTTCTTCTTACCTTCATCTGCTGACAGCGAGAAGGTTGATATCCACAATGCATATTCTAAGGCTGTTGTTGTAAACGGTGTTGAAATTCCTTCGGGCGAGACAAGAACTGTTCCATACAAAGTTGATGTTGAATATACAGTAAATGCAGAGGGAAAAACATACACTCTCGAATTTATGAAATCAACAGCAGAATCCGCTGTATATGTTAATAATTCAGATGCAGACGGCAAAGGCAGAGAACTTATGGATTATCTCAATGAAAATAAGAGCAATTCTGCTTCTGCCACAGGTGCTA
Organism: Ruminococcus sp.; assembly: GCA_036309445.1. Lineage (GTDB taxonomy): Bacteria > Bacillota > Clostridia > Oscillospirales > Acutalibacteraceae > Ruminococcoides. The sequence goes on from JAXJTT010000031.1 coordinate 31,778, forward strand.
TTGCAAATGCTGACGGCACCATTACCGATGCACCTGTAAAGAAAATCAAGGGCAGAGGTAACACAACATGGGATAAACCAAAGAAAGCTTATAATATTACTTTTGAAGATGCAGTAAACGTGGGTACAATGGAGGATTGCAAGAAGTTTTCTATCCTTGCAAACTATCAGGACGACTCACTTTCAAGAAACCGTTTTCTCTATGACCTTTCAGATGCGGTAGATATGCCATATGCTTCTGACTCAAGATATGTTGATTTCTACGCAAACGGCTACTACTGGGGTTCATACCAGATGACAGAGAAGGTTGACACAGGTAAAACAAATCTTCTCAATGACATTGATGATGAAGCTTACCTCAATGAAGACGGCACAATCAATGAGGAATTTCCATTTGTATGTGAAGTTGATGCAAGTGCAAATGACGAGGATTACTACTTCAAGTCATCAAGCGGCAACAAAATTACAATCAAAGTACCTGAGCTTGAAGAAGGCGATAAAGGCTATAATGAAGTGAAGACACACGTAAAGAACAAGTTTGATGCAATGTATAATGCAATCAAAAGTAACTCATCTACACTCGAAAGCTATATCGATATCGACTCAGTTACAAAGCTTTATCTTATAAATGAGCTTGGCAAAAACTGGGATTCAGGTGTTTCCAGTACATTCTTTACTTACAAGCAGGATAAAGAAGGCAACTGGAAATTCTACGGCTCACCTGTTTGGGATTATGATAACTCTTTAGGTAATGCAAAGGGTCTTAAAGATAATCTTGCAGCTTTTGGTGTTTCAGACTATGAGGAGTATTCAGGCTGGTGGTGCAAGTATAAGGACAGGTATCTGGGCAGTCGTTCTTCTAAAAATATTATGAATAATATTTCAAGAAACAAGAAGATTCTTGCGGCGGCTCCTGAAATCTGGTTTGAGGAATTTGTTCCTGCAATTGACACATTTATGTCAGAGGGTGTTACTGAGGGAGAAATGTATTCATCTGATGTTTATTATAACAACCTCAAGGGCAGTGCAGAAATGAACTACCAGAGTGGTTGGCTTCTCAAGACAGGCAAAACATGGATTGCAGACCACGATTCACTTAAGAAGGCTGCTTTTGATATGGCTACAGGTGAATACAAGGTAGACACAAAAGTAACAAAATACGAAAATAACTTTGACGGTGCTTATAACTACTGTGCAGACTGGTTCACAAGCCGTGCCGCTTGGATGAGCAACGAAATGTACGAGGATTACGACCCTGTTGTAAGAGTTGAAAACGATATTAACAACGACGGCAAATTCGATGTAAGCGATGTTACAACACTTCAGCTCTACCTTGCAGGAAACATCACTCTCGACGAAGAGAGTCAGGATGTAGCTAACGCTGATAAGGATAGTAAAGTTGACGTTGCCGACGTTACAAGACTCCAGATGCTTCTTGCAGGCTACACATTTTAAGTCGTTACCCAATTTCATTTAATTTAAAACTTATAAATCTCTCGGAGCAGGGCTACTTGTTCCGAGAGGTTTTTGTTTTTAATAAATCTTTGTCTATATTTTACATTCGGGTGATTGAAAAATTGCAGGATATGTTATATAATGTATAATAACACAAAATTGTTCACAAATTAAATTATAGATGGAGGTTGCTATGAGAAAGACAAAAATTGTATGCACAATCGGTCCTGCGTGTAACACTAAGGAAACATTGCTCAAGATGATTGACGCTGGTATGAATGTTGCACGAATAAATATGTCACACGGCACATATGAGGATTTGGAAAAGGTATTTGCAACCTTAAAGGAAGCTATTAACGAAAGTGGTAAAAACGTAGCGATTCTTTTAGATACAAAAGGCCCTGAGGTAAGAGTACGTACATTTGAAAATGGTTTTGCAGAGCTTAATGAGGGCGAAATTTTCAGCCTTTGCAAGAAAAAAGAAGAAGGAGATGCAACGGGTGTTGCAATTTCTTTCCCAAAGCTTGTTGATTTGTTCTATTCAGAGGGAGAGCGAGCTGTCGGCAGAGAGCTTCTTCTTGATGATGGTATAATTTCGCTTATCGTTAAGGAAGTTACTCCTGATGAAATTATTTGCGTGGTCAACAAGGGCGGATTGCTTTCAAACAGAAAGAGCATAAATATTCCGGGTTATCACATCAATATGCCATACGTAAGTGCTCAGGACCGACGTGATATCGAGTTTGGTCTTACTCACGGTGCAAACTATGTAGCGGCTTCTTTTGTGCGTTCACACGAAGATGTAATTACTCTCAGAGATTTTATCGACAGCCTTGGCTTTGAATATGTTGAAATCATCGCAAAGATAGAAAATCAGAGTGGTGTTGATGATATGGATGAAATTATCAATCATGCTGACGGTGTAATGGTTGCCCGTGGTGATATGGGTGTTGAAATTCCGTTTATCAAGCTTCCTGAAATTCAGAAAACAATCATCAGAAAATGCGTTGCAAGGGGTAAGTATGTAATCACCGCAACACAGATGCTTGAAAGTATGACAATGTACCCACGTCCTACAAGAGCCGAGATAAGTGACGTTGCAAACGCTGTATATGACGGTACGAGTGCAGTTATGCTCTCTGGCGAATCTGCTGCAGGTAAATATCCTGTTGCAAGCGTTAAAGCTCTTGCCGCTATTTGCAGAGAGGCTGAGAGCAACGGTGAATTTATTGCCCTTACTGACTTTATTGAGCATTACAACGACAAAAACACCAATCAGATAAGAGACAGTATATGTCGTGCGGCTAAGGATGTTGCAGACAAAATCGGTGCTAAGGCAATTATCGTTGAAAGTAAGACAGGCAAGGTTGTTCGCTCTATGGTGCGTTTCCGCTCTGAAGTGCCGATTATTGCGGTTGTTACTTCACGTCTTGTTTGTCAGAAATTAAGCCTTAACTGGGGTGTTACAGCTCTTATCGGTGAGGAAAAGAAAACATCTGATGCCATCACAAAACAGGCTATGGAAAAGGCTCTCACCACAGGTATTGTAAACAAGGGCGATATTGTTGTTGTGCTTTCTTCAAACAAGACTGCACCAACACTCAGCACAGATTCACTTAACGTGAGAATTTTGTAATATGAACAGCGTAATACTTATAGGAATGCCCGGCTCAGGCAAGAGTACAGTTGGTGTTTTGCTTGCAAAGGCATTGGGATATTCTTTTGTTGATACTGACCTTATCATAAGCCGAAAGGCTGAAAAAACCTTACAGAGAATAATTGATGAAGACGGACTTGAAGAATTTCTGAAACTCGAAGCACAAACAGGCGAGGAGCTTGAATGTGACTGTACGGTAGTTGCAACGGGCGGCTCAATGGTGCTGTGTGATAAAGCAATGGAAAATCTCAGAAAACAGGGCAAGGTGGTTTTCATAGATGTACCTCTTTGTGAGATTGAAAAACGTGTCACCAACATAAAAACAAGGGGAATAGCCTTTGCAAAAGATGAAACCCTTGCTGATGTATACCGTGAACGTACACCGCTTTATAAAAAATATGCAGACATAACTGCTGATTTTACAGGCGGAAGTATTGAAGAAGCGGTTGAAACTGTTTTGTCACAGCTTAATAAATGATGAATATGAAAAGGAACCTGAATTTGCAATCAGGTTCCTTTTGTTTATACTATGGATTTTTTTAGTAGTTAAAAATCTTCATTCAGAAGCTTTTCTCTTTCGTCTGTAAGCTTTGCTTGCTCCGACTCAGGCAGAGTCGGATATTTTGGAGAAATTTTTTCAAAAATATCAACTATTGCTTCGCTGACAAGGTAACGTGTGTACCACTTTTTATCAGCAGGAATAATGTACCAAGGGCTTTTTTCGGTTGCGGTAGCATTAATTGCATCTTCGTAGGCTTCCATATATTCGTCCCAGTGCATACGTTCTTTTACATCGGCTGAGTTGAATTTCCAGTTTTTCATTTTCATATCAATACGCTCAAGAAAACGCTCTTTTTGCTTTTCTTTTGAAACATTGAGGAAAAATTTTATGACCCTGTACCCGTTGTTATAAGCATATTTTTCAAAAGCTGAGATATCCTCGTATCTTTTATGAATAATATCATCGCCCTTGCACCTGTCAGGCATATGGTAGTTTTTGTAAAGCTTGTGAACCTTTACTATAAGAACATCCTCGTAGTACGAACGGTTGAAGATAGCGATGTGCCCCCTTGCAGGAAATCTGCGTATAGCTCTCCACATAAAATCGTGAGAAAGCTCCTCGCTGTTTGGTGATTTAAAGGAATATACGGTAATTCCCTGTGGATTTAATCCGTTCATAACATTTTTGATAACGCTGTCTTTTCCTGCCGCATCCATCGCCTGAAAAATAAAAACTATTCCTTCCTTGCCTTCAGCATAAAGCTTGTCCTGAAACTCAGACATCTTTTCAAGATTGTTTCGGGTTTTAAGCACAGTTGCTTCTTTTGAAATGTTTTCATCAGGTGTGGTAGGGCAGTTTTTAATCTGAAATTTCTCACTTCCGTTTACCAGAAATTTTTCAATATCACGCATTTGTGTCACCTCATCAAGCTGATTATATCTATAAAAACAAGGCAGACTTATCTAAAGCCTGCCTTTAATTATTCTTGCAGTATCAAAGGCAATTATTATAATACAATCATAAATTTACCTGTTCTGCTATATATTTATAATAAAATAAGTTATTCTGCTGAGTTGATTTTTTCAAGACAATCCTTGCAGATGTGCTTATCCATATGATTTATAAGATTTTCAGATGAATTGCAAAAAATGCATTTTTTCTCAGCTTTTCTGATTGTAATACACTCGTTATCAGCCTCGATATGAAGAACATCTCCCGCTGAAATATTGAGGTGCTTTCGTATATCTTTTGAGATAACAATTCTGCCGGCATTGTCAATTTCTCTGAAATTGGTATGAATCATAACGTTTTCTCCTTTCAAAATCAAAATAAATAGAATTATTAGACTATTTTATCGTCATTGTACCATTTTTTGGTTAATTTGTCAATCGTTTGCAGAAAATGTCGTGTGAAATTTTTACTTTATAGAAATGATAGGAATATGTCGTATTCACAAAGAAAAACCGAGAGGCAGGTATAAAATGCTGAATTACGTTTGGGGCTTTCTTGTTATAGTAAGTGTGCTGGCATCAATTTTTCTTGGCAATACAAATGAACTTTCCACTGCTCTGATAGACAGCGGAAAAGAATCTGTAGAGCTTATTCTCACAATGGCAGGTATATTGTGTCTGTGGTCGGGAATTATGAAAATTGCCGTTGAAAGCGGATTCACACAGTTGATTTCAAAACTTTTTGCACCGCTTCTGAGGCCACTTTTCCCTAAGCTTGACAAAAAATCAGAGGCTTTTGAGAGTATTACAATGAATATCAGTGCAAACCTGCTGGGGCTTGGTAATGCGGCAACGCCCTTCGGACTTAAGGCGATGAAAGAGCTTCACAGGCTTGATAATTATTCGGATACCGCAAGCAACGAAATGGTGATTTTTGTTGTTATGAACACAGCTTCGCTTCAGATTTTACCTACAACACTTGCAACACTCAGGCAAAGCTACGGAAGTCAGGCACCGTTTGAGGTGGTGACAGCCATCTGGATAAGCTCGGTGGTGTCACTTGCAGTGGCTTTGATTATTGCGTGTGTTTTCAATTCTAAAAAGTGAGGTAATGTATTATGGCATTTGCAATGCCGCTTTTTGCCTTTTTGGTGGTAATTTACGGCCTGATAAAAAGAGTACCGATATTTGACCTTTTTATCAAGGGTGCAAAAGAGGGGGTAGGGGTGCTTTATACAATAGCACCTACAATTATAGGTCTGGTGTTTGCGGTAGATTTGCTCAGATCAAGCGGTGCAATTACTGTGTTGTGCGATTTTATTGAACCGCTTGCGGTCTTGCTTGGTTTTCCAAAAGAAATAGTACCTATGGCTTTGCTTCGCCCTGTTTCGGGTGGAGGTTCAACAGCGTTGCTTACCGCACTTTTTTCAGATTGCGGACCTGACAGCTTTGCAGGCAGAGTGGCTTCTGTACTTGCAGGTTCTTCGGAAACAACATTTTATGCTATCGCTATGTATTTTGGGACAGTAAAAATAAAGAAAATCAGACATACACTTGTTGCGGCTCTTCTGGCTGATTTCACAGCCGTTGTGATGAGTGTGCTGACAGTAAGACTGTTGTTTCCGTAAGATTAAAGCGTAATTCTCTTTGATTATAAGTATTAATTGGACTCTCCGTTGTGTTGATTTTTGTATTATAATGTAAAAAATAGTCAATTTTACTAAAGTATATATTGTTCTTTATAGGAATTAAAAAGCCTCCCGAAAAGCGTATAATATAATAGAATATAATATAAAAAAGAGATTACGGAGGCAGAATTTTGAAATTAGGTCTTGATATTGGTTCAACCACGATTAAGTGTGTTGTTTTAGATGATGAAAACAAGCTTATATATAGCACATATGAACGTCACTATTCTCAGATTACAGAAAAGATAGCTCAGATTCTTGCAACCGTAAGGGGCAAAGTCAAGGGTGTTGAAAATGCACTCGTCGGCATTTCTGGCTCAGCAGGTATGGGTGTTGCGGAGGCAAGTAATATTGACTTCATTCAGGAAGTTTACGCAACAAGAGTTGCGGCTAATACCTTTATCCCCGGCACCGATGTTGTAATCGAGCTTGGCGGTGAGGA
>JAXJTT010000032.1:0-1749 GCA_036309445.1 Ruminococcus sp.
CCGTCAACAACAGCCTTGTATGCTGCTGAACCTTCAGCATTGAGTGAACGGTCTATATCTTTTTCGGGAAGAATGATATCGTCAGTTTGCCCATACACATCCTCAAAGCCTTTCTGAAAAGCTTCCTGAATATCAGATTTGAAAGCAGGCAAATCCGCTTCAGTCATAGGTAAAAGTTTAAAATTCATTGTGCACCTCATTTGTAATGTATTATTTGAAATAAAAATCTATAATTTCATCCATTTCCTTGCTGTTATTATATGTCCTTATAAAATCAAGAACCTCTTTGGTTGTTACAGTTTTCATATAAAAAGTTTCATAATAGCTTCTTAACATATCCTTGAAAGCATCATCTCCTATCAGCAAGCGTACCTCCTGTAAAAAAGCATAGCTTCCGTTGTATTCTGCATCACCGTAGAATCTTTCTTCAGAAAAATCATGAGGCGGAGTATTCAGATAAAAGCCCTTATAACCCTCACGGGCATATTCGATAAGCTCTGTTCTGATTTGCTCTTTCTGCTCAAGATCGGGATAATCCTTCTCAAGTTCAGCTACAACTTTGTGTGCCTTACAGTCAGCAAGACCAAAAACATCTTTTTCCAGAAGTGTAGCAAAGCCCTCGTCAATCCAAGCTTCAAGATATTCGTTGTTACCAACAACACCATAGAACCACTGATGTGCAATTTCATGTGAAATCTTCTCTTCGTGGGATATTGCATCAAAGAAGGAATTATCATAAAAGCCTGAAGCATTTGCCATTACTAAACCGGGATACTCCATACCACCGTAACCGTAGCCTAAAAGACAAGGTGCGATATCTAATTCCTTATAAGGGTAAGCACCGATTTCTTCACTGAAAATTCTTAAGCTGTCTTCAGCTACAGCGTTTGTTATTTTTCGGTATTCCTCGGTGAATTTTCCGTCGAGATAATAACTGTTGACGGTAATGCCGTTAACATCGAAGGTATCTTTTTTCATAAAGTTGCATACAACTACCGCAAAATCACGGGCTGATTCTAACTTAACAGTTGAGGTGCCGTTTTCAGTTTGTTCGACACCTGCCATTGCTACTGTATAGCTTTCGGGAGCGTGTAATGTTACAGAGTAATCTGCCAGGTCGTAGCTTCTGTTTTCTCCATCATCAAAGTACGGATAGGTTTCCCATTTACCGTTTTCGTTATCGGCAAGATAGGGATAGCAGAATGAAAGGCAATAAATCTTCCCTTCTTCGGTTTTTCTGAAGCCGAAACGGTCACCTCTGTGCGGAATATCGGTTTCCATAGAGACAGTTATTGTCTGTCTCTGTCCCACTTCTATTTTGTCATCTTCACCTAAAGACACATAAATAACAGTTTTATCATCACCGAATTTATATTCAAGAGGAGTTGTACTATCCTTTAGTGTTATTGAATAGATTTGACTTTTCAGGTCTTTGTTGTCCGAAGAATAGTTTTCTTCCGCAAACTTAAGGGCAGAGGGAGTCATATCACGCAAACACAGCTCGGTGAGAGGTGCATCGGTTTTGTTTTCAATTTCTATATGTACTTTTTCGTTGAGGGTATTCTTTTTGGTATCAAGAGTAAGCTCCATATCATATGAAATTGCATCTACAAACTTTTTCTCGTTTTCAGCAGTAATGCTCTTGTATCCCTCAAGCAGCTCATCGTTTTCCATTATGAACGGAGCTGCTGTCGGCTGGTCAAAAGCCACATCGTATTTTGTCATAAGATAGTCATTAAGCTGACTGCG
>JAXJTT010000033.1:0-9521 GCA_036309445.1 Ruminococcus sp.
CTACATAGACGGAAACACAATAGATGACGTCAAGAAAAAGTTTGACGAAATAAAAGCTAAATTAATGCCTAAGAAAGAAACTCCTGCATTAGAAGTAAATGAAACTTTGCAACTGCAGGACACAAACGCAAAGTAATGATTTGTCTTAGCTTAAGGCGGAATTTGATATGGATAAACTAAAAATCACAGGCACAAAATGTTATGCTGATGTTGAATATAAAGGAAATATTGCAAGATTTGACGGTGAATTGTGCGTAAGCAGCTTTGGTGCAATACTTTCAAGTGCAAGATGGATAAAGCACAAAGGCAACGCCTGCACCGAGGATATGAATGAGCTTATAAAAGAAATAGTAAAATATAATAACGACAAAAGCAACGCTTTTAAACTGCATTTATATTATGATAACGGTAATCAGTTTTCTTAATTTTAAAAATATACTTTCCGAAAAATAAACACAGATTCGAGGAACAAAAATGAAGTATCATAAGCTTATAGAGAACGCAGGCAAGCCCCGAGGCTTCTGGGGTAAAATGATGATAAATTCAATGAACAAAGGTCACGTCGAAGTAACCGACTGGGGACTTAAGCATATTAAAATAAACAAGACAGACACAGTGCTTGATGTCGGCTGCGGTGGCGGCAAGACCATAGACAAAGTAGCAGGTATGCTTGCAAACGGCAAGGTCTATGGCGTTGATTACTCTGCATTGTGCATTGAAAAATCAGAAAAACTCAACAGAAAGAATATTTTGTGTAATAAGGTTAAAATAGTATGGGCAACCGCTGAAAAGCTTCCGTTTGAAGCTGAAACCTTTGACAAAGTTCTTGCCGTGGAAACCTTTTATTTCTGGAAAAATAAAGCTAAAGGCTTGCACGAAATTTTCAGAGTTCTGAAGGAAAACGGAAAAATTCTTCTTGTCTTTGAAATGCTCAAAACCAGACAAAATCCCGACAAATGGAAAAAAGTAGAAGACAGGCTCGGTATTTCAGCCGTAACAGAAAAAGAAATCGCTGATTATCTCAAGAATGCAGGATTTTCAGATATCCGGACATACACAAAAACAGGCACAACATGGCTTTGTGCCACAGCTACAAAAATAACAAAACAAACAGGTGAAAAAGATTGAAAGCTTTAATTACAGGTGCAAGCTCAGGCATTGGCAGAGAAATTGCAAAACACCTTGCTTCAAAGGGATATAATCTTATAATCACGGCAAGAAGCTACGACAAGCTTGCAAGCCTGAAGAAAGAAATCAGCAACGTAGATGTATGCATTATCACAGCCGACCTGGCAAATGAGGAAGAGGTGTACTCTCTTTATGAGCAGGTAAAAAGTGAAAATATTGATTTTCTTGTAAATAATGCAGGCTTTGGTGCATACGGTAAATTTGCCGATGTTCCTCTTGAAAAGGAAATAGAGCTTATCAATACAAACATCACCGCTGTTCATATTCTTACAAAGCTGTTTGTAAAGGATATGATTGCAAAAAACAGCGGATATATACTTAATCTTGGTTCATCTGCAGGCTTTCTTGCAGGGCCTACATTTTCCAGTTACTACGCTTCAAAAAACTACGTTGTGCGTCTTACGCAGGCTATTCACGAAGAATTACGTCGTGACAAGATTAACGTAAAGGTGTCGGCACTTTGTCCCGGACCTGTAAAAACAAATTTTGACAACATAGCAAATGTAAAGTTTAATATAAAAATGCTTGATGCAGAGTATGTTGCAAAATACGCTGTTGAAAAAACTCTCAAGGGTAAAATGATAATTATTCCGGGGTTTTCTATGAAGTTTATCAAGTTTATGCAGCACTTTGCAGGAGAAACTCTTATTACAAGAATTTCCTACAATATGCAGAAACGCAAATCAGGCAAATAACTTCCTCTACGGGACTTTTCACTTTTTGGGTGACATAGTCCCTTTTTTATATCCTTATTATTTCATAATTTCCAAAGCCTTATTTCGTTCTTCCTTGGCTGTTTGCAGACGTGTTACAATAACATCAACTTTTTTCGTAATACAACATCTTTCAATAACACGGTCGTATATGCGTTTGTTATCAAGCGAATCGCAGTCTTTAAACTCAGCGGGGGCAAGATTGGTTGTAACAATCATCGGGATATCACACCTGTAAATATCGTCAATTATGTTGTAAGCCGTCTGAGTGGTGTTTTCCGTGCCTAAATCATCAAGCACAATCAATTCAAACATTTTAAAATTTACGTCCTGAGCGTTTTTGTCAATACGGTTTTTCACAAGGTCAGAGAGCCTGCTCACAAGCACTCTGACACCTTTTTTCAGAAGAGCATTTGCAATACAGCAGGAGTAAAAGCTCTTGCCGCCGCCTGTATCTCCGTATAATAAAATCCCCTGAGATTTAGCCTTGTATATATCCCAAAACTCCACATATTTCCTGCACAGCGTACTCAACTGAGGATTTCTGTTATCGTCATTTTCAAAAGTATTTTTAAGATAAGCTTTGTCGCTCAACCCCAGACGATACAGCTCATTTTGCTTCTTCTCCCACATAAATTCTTCCTGCCTCTTTATGTAGGCTTCTTCTTCAAGCTTGTCACAACGGCAAACGATAGGGAACTTCTTCATTTTGCCGCTACCTGTCGGAAATTCCATTATGCACTGTTTTGGCTGATTACATTTACCGCACATCAGAATACCCTCAGCGTTTGTGTAATCACCCTCTTTAGCATTGTTTCTGTTTTTCTCTGCAATTAAATTTATAATTTCATTCATATTAAAATTCCTCCTCGTAGTTTCTTATTTTCACCTTGACATTGTCTGTATTATTGTAATTACCTTCCAATATTTTAGTAAGGTTTGATGTATTTAAAACCCAGTCAAAACCACAACCGTTCCATTTGCCGTTTCTGCCTGTTAAAAAATCTGAGTTTTCTACTTTTGTAAATATTTCTTCAAAGCTTATTTCGTTAAGAACGACGTAAGCTTTTTTAATAGCTTTTTTACGTTTATCAGTAAGTTTTTTTACAGAAGGTAAGCTAACGCAAATGCTGTTAAACGAATTTACAACAGATTGATAATCAAAAGAGCTTCGGGTGTCAACGCAAGTTGACGAAATTTCTGAATTTTCTTTATCTCTCTCTAACTCTAACTTTAACTTTAACCTATTCTTATCTAATCTATCCTGTGTATCCATAATGGATACATCTTGTATACATTTTGTATACAAATCGGATACATCAACGAAAGAATATACATTGTTTTCTAACTTTAATTTTGATATTTCATTCTTGTATATAGTTTTTCTGTATCTGTCTGTTTGTATATAGTTGTGCATTTTCCAATGAGTGATAACAACAACACCGCTTTCAAAGAAGATGACATAGCCTTTAGATATAAGCAAATTCATATCGTCTTCAGAGCAACCAACCATTTTTACAATTTTCTTTGGTGACGCCACAAAACCGTCATCATCTGCTCTCATTGAGAGTTCATAATATAAAAGCCTTGCAGACACAGACATATCATTGAATTTATCTGTATCAATAACAGAAAGAGAGAACATTCTTCTCAGTGCCAAAATTCAACCTCCTTTTTATATTTTCAATATAAGAACAAATAACACTAAAAATTGCATTGATTAATGCATTTTCGTCTGATAAATTTTAAAAATTTTTATTCTTGGTTAAAAAATTCTGAATCAGCAATATCTGATTTACAGAAAAACAAAGATTCAACATAAATACAATATAAAAAATAAGCACAGCCGTTGGTTTCTTCTCCAATAGCTGTGCTTTTAAACTTATATAATTTTTAACAAGAACAAATTTCTCATAATGCAGAAAAATAATTATTCGTATTTTTCTTTCAGCCACTCTTCTTCTTCCTTTGAGATAAGAGGTTTGCTTCCTTTATCTCTGTATTTTACCATTAACGCAATAAACAGTATCAGCAGGATCGGAGCCGCAACCGCAGGAGTTGCCACAAGGGAGTCGATTCTGTAGGCATCAGATGTAACATACAGTGCAGGAGGGGCATTTTCAATGCGTGTTCCACGCACAAGCAGTCTGTGAGAATTAATTCCGTATGGGGTACAGGTAAGCAGGGTGCAAAGGTCTTCTTCAGGGATAATTTGTGTATCGTCAATCTCATCAGGACGCACTATCTTAATCTGGTCAACCTGATAGGTAAGTGTACGGTCCAATACGGTAATCTGAAAGGTGTCGCCCAATTCCATTTTGTCAAGCTCTGTAAAAAGCTTAGCGTGGGGAAGACCACGGTGTGCTGAAAGGACACAATGGGTGCTTTCACCCCCCACAGGAAGAGAGGAGCCCTCAAGATGACCGCACGCAATATTGAGTACTTCTGCGGAAACTCCGTGGTACAACGGCATTTCTACGCCAAGCTTCGGTATAGTAATATATCCCATAATACCATTTTTGCTTATATTCAGAATATCGTTGTAGCCGTCAAGCATATGGTACTCAAACAAAGGAAAATCAAGGTTGCTCAGCTCGCTGTTATATGTTTCAGCTTCCTGCAAAAAAGCCTCATAGTCCTTTGGTTGCAAGGACTCCAGAATTTCCCGATAATTTTCAACGGCACGGGTCTGGGTTTTGGTGTTCCAGTATTGGCTCACCGAAGGATAAAGCAGTCCACAGACACCTACGAAAAGCATTAGAACCAATATAATTCCTATTTTGTTGTGTTTCATAGGCATCTCTCCACTGCTTTATATGGCGGATGGCGAGTTAAGCCATCCGCCTTTGTGTTAAATGTCAATAAGCTTAAAACTTATGTAAGATGATTAGTCTTCGTAGATTGACATCTTCTTGCGTGTAATCATAAATACAGCAGCAATCATAACAAGAATAGCACTGCCACCGATAAGTAACAATGTGCCTGTTCCGCCTGTTTCCGGAAGAACTGTACCTGTGTGGTTGACAATGTCTTTTGTAATAGCACCTGTATCTACAAGACCTGTACCCATTACACCGCCGTCAAGAGAAATTAATGTTGGTACGCCCTCGATTTCGCTGTGTTCTGCAGAAACAGAGAATGTGATATCAGCCATCTTATTATAGCCTGCAGGTACGGTTGTTTCCACAAGCTTATAGTCACCGTCGTCAATACCAATCCATGTGAAAGTTGTCATATCGTCGCCCTTAAGCTCTGCACCAAGAGGAGTGTATACGCCTGAAAGGTCCTTCTTAAGAAGTGTGAAGCCTGCACCTTCCAAAGGATGACCGTGTGAATCTGTCTTGTTTACAACTAACTTGTAAGTAAATACGAGAACCTTGTCATGCTCAGTTTTACCTGTACCTTCAGCATAAGGGTTGTTAGAAAATTCAAGGTATACTTCGTTAGGGTTGCCTGCTGCACCGATAACAACTTCGTCGCCGTTTGTAGCATCATTATCGTTTTTAAGAGTTGCTTCATAGTAAACTACGAAAGCAGTATCTTTAGTGACACCTTCGATAGCATAGATGTTTTCACAGCCTACTTCAAATGTGCAACCGTCATCAAGATTTTCTGTTTCAGTCAAGAAATAAGTTGTAACATCCTTGGCATAGTCATTCAAATCTGTATCAACATCTGCCTTGTGCTTTGTGTCGTACATTAAAACCTTGACAGAGTCTTTATCAAAGCTAAGACCCTTGCACATAATATCGTGGAAAATAAGTGTGTAAGAAGTATAATACTGTGCGTTGCTTGGTAAAGTTGCAGTCAGCTTAAACGGAACTGTATCTCCGATATCGTGGTCAGCAGTATCAAGCCAAGGATTGTCAGAGATGGTGCCGTCTTCGCTGTCTTCGATATCCTTTACCTTCTTCTCAACTGTAGGAAGTGCTGTCTTTGGTGTTACTTCAAGTGAATTCTGACCCTTAGTGTCTACCATAACAAGAGAGTTTGAATCCTTCTTGTCATCAAGGTCTGTTACATCAGCAAACATCCAGTAACCCTGCTCGATGCTGTCATTTGTGCCTGTAAGACCTGTTTTGTCTGCTTCGATGCTCTTTGCAAGAATGTCAGCATAGAGTCTGTCGGCAACCTGTCTCATAGTACCGTATACGTCACCATTGTCGCTGTTCTGATAAGAAAGATACTCAAGAATCTGTGCATCTGTTACACCTGCTGAAGTAGCCGGCTTACCTGAAGCTTGCCAAAGAGTGTTTCTGCCATTTGCAAGTGTTTCTGACTGTAAAATTTCACGGTACTTTGCATTTACGGTATAAGCATAGTTGTAGCAGTCATCAGTGTGATTACCTGTGCAAGTTGCAGGATGGTGCTCGCCTTCCTTAAGGCTTGTGGTGAGGTCAAGCAATTTGTAACCGTTGTAGATTCTGTCCTCAGAGTCGTTGATAGTGAGAGTAGTGTTTTCAGCCGCAAATGCGGTGATGCTCATAGCAAGAAGCATAGTCAATGCTACGAAAACCGAAACTAATTTTTTCATAATGTTGTTCCTTTCTTGTTTTGTTTGTTTTTTTTCAGATTTATCTCAGACATATTTTGCCGTAGAAAGGGAAGCTACCCGACGCCCCTCCTTTCCTGCTTACGCCTTTGAATAAATCTATATATGAGTGGTGTAACGATAAATATTACACTCACACAGATTATTGGGTAAACACCTGTGCCGCCTGTGGCGGGCAGGTTATAGCTTATAGGTTGGTTTGATACCAAGATTTTGCCCGTCTGTTCATACGGAATAGCGACAGCTTCTTTATCTGCCGTAATCTTAGCACAGATTTCGCAATAGCCTTCTGTTTTGTTACAGAAGCAGAACCAGTGCTTTGTATTATCAAGCAGATAACCTGCAGGCGATTTTATTTCCTGCATATAGTAAGGTGTATGCTCACGCAGGATAATACCCTCAATGACGTTTGTTTCAAAGTGAATTTTTCCGTCTGAATCAGTAACCCCTGTTGTAATAAGACCATCATTTTCATTGAACAGACCAAAGGTTGCACCGTCCAGAGGCTCGTTTGTCAAAGCCGAAGTCTTGATAAGCTCTGTCTTGAAATTCTTTGCTGCAATATTTATGTCAGCATAGACTTTTTCGTCGCTGAATGCCGTGAGGTTATCGCCCCAAAGCGTTATTGTAGCAGAGTTGCTGTATTTTATTCCTCCGGTTACGGTTTCAGGTATTATCAGTGTAGCGTCATAATCCAGAAGATACATAACAGGCTGAGGTTGCAGGATTTGAATATACAGCGTATGCACAGGTTTGCCGTGTTCGTCTGTCTGTCCGCCTGTTCCGTCATAATCAACAATATAATCCACACCTTGTTTCAATGTGGCTATATTTCCGTCTGCATCTTCTGAGGTTATTATCAACGAACCGCTGATATAAGCAAGCGTCTGCGTCATTGTATCCACGATTGTCAGAGGAGCTCCGTCTGTAAGCGACAGCTTACCTTCGTTGACAGTTATTTTGTAGTTGGCTGTGTAGCCGTCAAAGTCGTGGCTTAATTCCTTTTTGAACAGTCCCGGAATGTTGACAGCCGTCTGTGTACTCGACACAAAAACACCCTCAGGCGTTCCGTTAGGCTTGTTATACAGAACTGCTTCGTTTCGCACCTTGTTTCCCATACCGCCGTATTGTTCAATAATAGACATATCATCAGTCTGGTAAGTAAAGGTAAATGTTGTGTTTTCTGTCGGAGTCCAGCACTGGCAGTAACCGTTGGTATACCAGTAGCCGTTGTCTGCTTCAAACCAATATTCACTGCCGCACCTTCCGTTGCTGAAAAACTGACAACTGTGTTCAGTGCAGTTACAGCGTGATAAAAGGTTGATTTGTCTGCCGTAGTAAATACCGTCGCCGTGGTCTGCTGACCAGTAAATGTCCCATGCAAACGGGTCATTTGCCGTGGCATCTTCTATGCGTGGCACGTTTACGGTTGTACCGTTGTATTCTGCAGTAACAGTGGCGTTGATTGCGTCATTGGTAATATATTTAATTACATTTCCGTCACTGTCACGAAGGTCCATATAGTCCATAAGGTACCAGAAGTACATACCTTTTTCGTTTTCCTGTCTTCCTGGGATAGTTGCCTGAAGCTCCCAACGGAAAGAACCCCCGCTTGCATCTGATATAAAAGCACCGGTTTTTCCGACCGTTCCTTGCACCTCACCTTGGGTGAACTGTGCCCAGCCGCTGGTTATCTGATTGTCTATTTCAACCTCATTCATATAGCCCATAGTACCGGCAAAATTTGTCCGAACAGGTGTGGAAGTATATTCAACCATATAGTTCCAGCCGTGGTTGCCAAGAGATATTTCACCACACCATTGACATACCGCAGTAGCCGGAATCTTATAGGACCAGCCAGTTTCGCTCCACGTCAGATCAGGGTCATCGGGAGGAACTACCCAGCTATGCCAGTTAATCTCCTGTCCTGTCTGAGGGTCTGTTTCCGAAACACCGAATTTAAGACCCCTTGCAATATCTGAGTCTGTATATCTGTGGTCACCCAGCCATTCTCCCGAGAGGACTTCGTCACTCAGAACACTACCGACGATATCGGAGTCTCTGTTTCCGAGAATCTGAAGTGACCAGTAGATTTTTGTCGGGTCAGGAGCGTTCGGATTATCACCAGCTCCCTGATTACCCCACTTGTTCAACTGAGTAGGAAATTCATCAGGCTTGGGATTCTCAATGGTAACAGTAATTTTTCCGTCAAAGTCAATCGGGTCTTCCTGTTCGGAAAAGACAATTCCCATAGTTGCACTGATAGTGATATCAGTACGGTTGTTTATGTTTTCATTGAATATCAGAGTAATCAGACCTTCATCTGTAACCGTCCATTCGCCGACATTTGTCCCGTCTTTGAGAATAAAGAGTCCTTCGCCACCCTCAACAAACAATCCGTTGGGGATTTGATACTGATACGTGCCGGGGACAAAGCCTTTCGGATTATAGATACTGATAGTCAGTTTATAGTCAGCATCAGACTGTACTACGTAGTTACCTGCATCATCTTTCGGCAATTCCTGATTGTTCTTGTCCAGCAGGGTAAAGAAGTAGTTACCCCCGTTAGCATTAAGATAAGTAATCAGGTCTATGGTTGACCTTGGCACTCTGAGAGAAAACTTATTCATCTGCGGCAAAGCGTTGCTTCCTTCAAAAATGAATACCGCAGGTCCGTCGGAAATATCAAGAAGATAGTCATCAGGAGCTCTTGTATTCTTCTTAAATTTTCCGTCTGTAAGTCCCCAGCCACAGACAGAGTCATCTGCCAGAGACATCGTGGCGGAACATACAGCGTTGTCTGCATCACCACGGATAACATAAAATGTAGCATTATGTACTTCTGAAACAATGCCTGCGGTGTTATCCTTAAAAAACACAATATCACCTGCTGTGGGAGTATACTCGCCTGCAGGTGCAAATCTATCAAGATTATTCCATATTTCAGCCATAGAAGCGGCTCCCGTATTACCCGGAGTGTCATTCGGGTCAGCACCGGCATAATTGAGGCAGAATGAAATAAACAGGGCAGACCAGTCTCGGTACGGTGTACCATACCAGTCTCCATA
>JAXJTT010000034.1:0-2302 GCA_036309445.1 Ruminococcus sp.
ACATCTGGTACTTCAAGGGTGTACCCTCATCAATCGGACTCATGCTCGATTTGTCGCCCAGACAGCTTGAAAAGGTACTTTACTTTGCATCATACATTGTAACAAGTGTAAATGCAGACCTTGTAAACAACGATATATTCGAAGGTCAGGTTCTTACTGATAAGGAATATAACGAATATCTTGAAAAGTACGGCAACGATGCTTTCACTGCAGGAATGGGTGCAGAGGCTGTAAAGGAGCTTCTTGAAAAGATAGACGTTGATGCTTTGGCAGAAAACCTTAAGGCAGAGCTTGAAGAATCACAGGGTCAGAAGAAGGCAAGAATCATTAAGAGACTTGAAATTGTCGAGGCATTCAGAGTATCAGGCAACCGTCCTGAATGGATGATTATGACAGTTGTTCCGGTTATTCCGCCGGATCTTCGTCCGATGGTTCAGCTTGACGGCGGACGTTTCGCAACAAGCGACCTTAACGACCTTTACAGACGAGTTATAAACAGAAACAACAGACTTAAGAGACTTCTTGAGCTTGGCGCACCGGATATTATTATCCGTAACGAAAAGCGTATGCTTCAGGAGGCTGTCGATGCACTTATCAATAACGGCCGTCGCGGCAGAACCGTAACAGGCCCGGGTAACAGAGCACTTAAGTCACTTTCAGACTTACTTAAGGGTAAGCAGGGACGTTTCCGTCAGAACCTTCTCGGTAAGCGAGTTGACTATTCGGGACGTTCAGTTATCGTAGTTGGTCCTGAAATGAAGATTTACCAGTGCGGTGTTCCGAAGGAAATGGCAATCGAGCTGTTCAAGCCGTTTGTAATGAAAGAGCTTGTATCACGTGGTATTGCACACAACATAAAGAGTGCAAAGAGAATGGTAGAGCGTACACGTGTTGAGGTATGGGATGTGCTTGAGGATGTAATTAAAGAGCATCCGGTACTTCTTAACCGAGCACCTACACTTCACCGTCTGGGTATCCAGGCATTTGAGCCGCGTCTTGTTGAGGGTCGTGCACTTAAGCTTCATCCGTTGGTATGTACAGCGTACAACGCCGACTTCGACGGTGACCAGATGGCTATTCACGTACCGCTTTCACCTGAGGCACAGGCTGAGGCAAGATTCCTTATGCTTTCAGCAAACAACCTCTTAAAACCGCAGGACGGTCACCCGGTAGCAGTTCCGTCACAGGATATGCTTCTTGGTTCATATTACCTCACAATAGTACGCGAAAACTACAAAGAGATTTTCGATATTATTTCAGAGGACCCGTCAAAGCAGGCGGCATTTGAAGCACTCATCGCAGAAACTGACGAAAAACCGGCAGTTGTAGATGAAGAAAAGGCAATCGAAACATTCTCATCATGGCAGAGTGCATTCGAGTATGTGCTTACTATAAAGAAAGTACAGCTTAATGAAACAAAGATAACAGGTGTTAACCCGATAACAGTTAAAATTGCGAAGAAGTCGGTTACATTATCAGTACAGACATTCCTTGCAATCGCAAAGAAGGTTACACAGAAGAAGTTCCTCTCGGCTGAGGAAGCATTGCTTGCATATACAAACCACGTAATAACACTCCACGAGAGAATAAGCGTACAGCTTTCAAAGGAAATCGGTGGCGAGGTTGTTACAAAGCTTGTTGATACAACAGCCGGAAGAATTATATTTAACAACAACATTCCGCAGGACCTTGGTTTTGTAGACAGAACCAACCCTGAAACAGCACTTGACTACGAGGTTGATTTCATAGTTAAGAAATCACAGCTAGGTGATATTATCGGTAAGTGTATAGATGTTCACGGCGTATCAGTAACAGCTGTTATGCTTGACAACATCAAGTCAACAGGTTATAAGTACTCAACAATCGGTGCTTTGACCGTATCAGTTTCGGACATCAACGTTCCGGAAGCAAAGCCGGCAATCCTTGCCGAGGCAGAAAAGCAGGTTGAGGCAATCACTGCTAAATACCGTTTCGGTTTGTTGAACGACGAGGAGCGTTACGAGCAGGTAATCAAAATCTGGGCAGATGCATCTTCACAGGTTACAGACGCCATGCTTGAAAACCTTGGTGAATTCAACCCCATCTACATGATGGCGGATTCAGGAGCCCGTGGTTCGACCAACCAGATTCGTCAGCTTGCTGCTATGCGTGGTCTTATGGCAGATACTCAGGGTAGAACAGTCGAAATTCCTATCAGAGCTAACTTCCGTGAAGGTCTTAATGTACTTGAGTATTTCATTTCATCTCACGGTGCAAGAAAAGGTCTTACAGATACAGCGCTTCGTACAGCTGACTCAGGATA
>JAXJTT010000035.1:0-3888 GCA_036309445.1 Ruminococcus sp.
TCAGGAAACTGCGGCTATGCAGGTAATTGAAAACACCTGAAAAAAACTTGACATACCTCTTTACAAGAGCGAAACCACAGAGGTAAAAATCCTCAGCGAAGATATCGAAAAAACTGTTTTTGAGTGCAACGCCATCACGATAGAGCTTCATCTTGCAGGCAAACACCAGATTGAAAACGCAAAAACCGCACTTACCGCACTTTTTGCATTGATTGAAAACAATCTGCTGAAAATAAGCGATGAACACATTTCAAAGGGCTTTTCAAAAGCTGTAAACCCTGCAAGGCTTGAGCTTCTCTCAAAAAATCCGATAGTTTTGCTTGACGGTGCTCACAATCCGAACGGAATTGAAGCCCTTACGGAATTTATCAAAAAGCATCTTGGTGACAAGAAAATCATCTGTGTTATGGGTATGCTTGCAGATAAAGACAGCGAAAGCTCCCTTTGCTTGCTTGAGAACTTGTTTGATGAGGTTTACACTGTCACAATCGACAATCCACGTACCCTCACGGCAGAACAGCTTGCCGAAAAATGCAGAATGCATTTTGACAATGTGCAGCACTTTGAAACTCCAGAAAAAGCAGTTAAAGCCGCTGTGGAAAAAGCAAAAAGTGATGACAAGGCAGTCATCATCTGCGGCTCGCTTTATCTTGCAGGAGAAATACGTCCTTATTTCTTCCAACAGGATAAAATTTGACTATAACAGCGTAATTTTATTGTAGATTTTACGTGTTATGGCGACTATAATAAAAACAAATAACAATTTTATCTAATTCAAAAAGGAAGTGTTTTTATGATCAGAAAATTTACAAACGGCTCGCCAATCTGCACCGAAGCAGTTGTTCAGCAGTTCAATGCCGAAAAAATCGACGCTTTTCCATTTGAACACAGCTTTGCTGACGATAAGTTTACATTCAGCTTCACAATGCAGGACAGCGACATTGTTTTCGGTCTTGGCGAAGCTCCGAGAGGCATCAACAAGCGTGGCTGGGTATACAACAGCTTCTGCAGTGACGACCCATTCCACACCGAAACAAAAAACTCACTCTATGCCGCACATAATTTCCTTATGCTCAGCGGCAGTAAGACCTTTGGTATCTTCATTGACTTCCCTGCAAAAATCCGTTGGGACATCGGTTTTACAACAACAAACAAGACAGAAATCACAATCGACGGCACAGACTTTGACATTTATCTCATTGAGTGTGAGAGCAACAAGCCACTCGACATTGTAAAGGAATTTCGTGCTTCTATCGGCAAGAGCTACATTCCTCCTTTCTGGGCTTTCGGTTATCAGCAGAGCCGCTGGAGCTATCACAACAGCGAGGCAGTTGACAACGTAATCAAGGGCTACAATGATGCAAACATTCCTCTCGACTGCGTATACCTCGACATCGACTATATGGAGCGTTACAAGGACTTCACTATTGATGACGAAAAATTCCCGAATTTCGAGGAATATGTCAAGGAGAAAAAGGCTCAGGACCTCCACCTTATCCCAATCATTGATGCAGGTGTCAAGAAAGAGGACGGCTACGACATTTACGAAGAAGGCAGAGATAACGGGTATTTCTGCAAATTAGAAGACGGCACAGACTTTGAAGGCGGCGTATGGCCGGGTATCGTAGGCTTCCCTGACTTCCTCAGAAAAGACGTTCGTGAGTGGTTCGGTGAAAAATACAAGTTCCTCACAGATATGGGCATTGACGGCTTCTGGAACGATATGAACGAGCCTGCAATTTTCTACTCTGTAAAGGGTCTTGAAAATGCAATTCAGAAAGCAAAGGATTGCGAGGGCCAAAACCTTGACCTTTCAAAATTCTTTGAGCTTAAAGACACTTTCTCAGGTCTTTCAAACAGCCCTGCTGACTATTCAAGCATTTATCATATGGTAGACGGCAAGCCTGTATGTCACGACAAGGTGCATAACATCTACGGTGCAAATATGACAAAGGCTGCTGGCGAATATTTTGAAAAAGCTTTTGGCGAGAGCAAAATCCTTATGTTCTCACGTGCTTCATACATCGGTGCTCACCGTTCAAGCGGTATCTGGTTTGGCGATAATCACTCATGGTGGTCACACATTCTCTTAAACCTCAAAATGCTCCCATCAGCAAATATGTGCGGTTTCCTCTACTGCGGTGCCGACCTTGGCGGATTCAACGAAAACGCAACACGTGACCTCGTGCTTCGCTTCCTTGCTCTTGGCGTATTCACTCCGCTTATGCGTAACCACTCTGCACTCGGCACAAGAAATCAGGAGTGCTACAACTTTGAAAATCCTGAGGATTTCAGAGATATCGTAAACGTGCGTTACAGACTTATCCCATATCTTTACGAAACATTCAAAAAGGCAAGTGAAAACAATGATATGATTTTCCGCCCACTCGCATTTGACTATCCTGAGGATAAGCTTGCAAGAGAGTGCGAAACTCAGCTTATGCTTGGTGACGAGTGTATGATTTGCCCTGTATACGAGCAGAATGTAAACGGCAGATATGTATATCTCCCTGAGGATATGACTTTTGTAAAGCTCAGCGGTGAGAATGTTCAGACTGAAAGTATGACAAAGGGTGTTCACTACATTGAGGTTGCCCTCAACGAAGTACCAATGTTTATAAAGAAAGGCAAGCAGATTCCGCTTTGCAAGCCTGCAATGAGAACAGCTCAGCTTGACCTTGAAAATCTGACATATATCGGATAATATAAAACTTTTCACACAACAGAAAAGTTAGGTGTCAGCGTCTCTGATAACCTGAGTTGCAGGAACATTCAGCGGCTGCACTAAAAATAAATTTGAATATACTCAGAAACAGTATTTCCGTACACTCGCTCTGAGCAACTAAAAACCAAATACACCTCTGTTGCGTTATTCTGTAACAGAGGTGTATTTTATTACTTTACTTGACAATTTTTACTTCTTGTACTATTATAATCAAGATAAAATTTCAGGAGTAAAATTATGAAAAGATTAATAGCGAAAATTCTGATACTTGCTTTGATGCTTCCCACAGTTGCCATAACTTTAAGCGGTTGCAACGAGGAAGAATATTCAAGCGAACAGGTTATTTCAATTGTTAATGCCTCTTTTGACACAGACCCCGAACTGATATCAAAGTCTGATACGCAGAAAACAGACCAAGGCGACCTTTATACAGAATACAAATTCAGAACCGACAAGGGTATAGAATTTACGGTAAAATCGGAGCTTAACGAGGATTACTGGGGATTTATGAAGGCTGATATAACAAGCAACTATATGCAATGTCTGTATGAACATCTGAACAGTCAGATTCTTGAGCTTGAAGAGACTAACTCTATTTCCTTTGAAGCGGAATATTATCATGACGGCGAATACATAGATTTTACCTGTAACGCTGAAAGCTCAGCGATTTAAAGAAAATTGTTACCCATTTATGGGATTTATATGAACTTACAGAAAGCTATCTTCCCGACTATGATGCAAACACAGAGCTTTTTTCTGATTTTGTAAACTTTGGTTATCAAAAATTTGCTCACTTTAACTTTGATATAAATTCAGGCGAAGAAACTCTTATACATATTCCGTTTGATGAAAAATTTGACAGCTATCCCGAATCATATGTTCTGCGTTGTGCACAGATTGCCTATGCAGAGCTTTATCGTGATGAGGACACAGATAGCGATTACAGCAACATTCCCCGACAGTACATCAGAAAGCTCTATATAAACGGCGAAGAATATGAAAGCCACAAATATTCTCCTTGCTTTGCATATGATGAAAAAACACATCAGTACTACACAATAACCACCTACGGTATTTCGCTTGCATATAACGGCGGTGTTGCCGACTATATGCATCGTGAAATCATCACCGATTATCTTGACGGCGAATACACAATAATCGGA
>JAXJTT010000036.1:0-4769 GCA_036309445.1 Ruminococcus sp.
ATATTCAATTGACAAGCGATGGTTTTCCATCGCTTGTTTTTTCTTTAACAAAAAATACCCAGATATCTTAAAATGATATCTGGGTATTTTACTTTTGTTCATAGTTTCAAAATTTCCAAATTTTCTGCAAAATCGTTTTCCTCTGAACAAACAGCTATTCTGTAGCCGTTTGTTTTATATTCCTTAAAATACAGATTTTGCCTTTTGCCTTTATCATAAAGGGCGATTGCATCATCAAGCTCAAATTCAAACGAAGCAAGCCCTTGTGCAAGACCATTGCCGGTGTATTTGATATAGCTTTCTTTGAGTGTCCATATTCTGTAAAAGCTTTCGTTTTGCTCCTCGGTGTTTGTTATGGAGTTTACGAAGTTTTTTTCTTTTTCGGCAAAAAAACGCTTAGCAATCCGCAAATCAGCCTTGCCGATTTTTTCTGTATCACAGCCTACAGGATTTTCAGAAACCGAGCATATTACACAGCTTTTTGAGTGAGAAATATTAAAGTGTATTTCAGGATGATTTTTAAAAAAAGGCTTTCCGTTTTCTCCTGATATATACTCCATATCTTTTTCTCTCAGTCCAAAGCTTTGCAAAGCAAAATCAAGCAAAATGCCTGCTCCGAGTGACAGGGATTTATCTTTTAAAAGTCTGTTTCGCTCAATTTTTTCCTTGCGATATGTTGATACAGTATCGAAATGCTTTTTGAAAAGCTCCTCGTTTTCAAGCGGAGAAGTGTCAAGCAGATATGTTATAGTCATCTTACTCAGCCTCACCGAAGATATCGTAACCTGCAAGCATCATCTGCATATAAGTTGCATCGTTAATATCAAGGATTTCGTTTTTGTCAATGTCAAAATTCAGCTTCTGAACTTCGGTGATATCAAAATATCCCGCAAGATACTGTTGCATATATGTTACGTCACGCACATCTGTGATTGAATCAAGGTTTACGTCACCCATAATTGTAGCCTTAGCTTCAGTTTTGTTTGTGACTGCCTTGATTACAAAAGTACCGCCGATAGGGTCGTTGTTTACTTCTCCGTACCATTTTTTGATGTCAACTATATTGCCGTCAAGGTAGATAAAGCTTTGCTTGTAGTCGCTGTCATTGATAAATACCTTTGAGCCGTCTTTTTTCTGGAGCCATTCACCAACACCGATTGATGCACGGGCAGAATTTATAGAGTTGTCAATTCTTACAGCAATTGCACCGTAGCCTACAGGAAGCTCATAGCTTTCGATATCAGCACAGATGTAGCCCTCAAAAGGCACAACATCACTTTTTAATAAAGTCCATTTGCTTTCATCGTTTACAGGAGTTTCGTTTTCAATCGGCACATAATAAATTTTGTAATCAGCACCTATGGAATCGACAGTTTCAAAAATTACCGAATCAAGTTCGTTGTAGCCGTCAGAGAAATTGAACATATTAAGATATGTCATTTCCTGATTGTCAATGTAGGTAAATTCATAGGTTGCACCGTAAATCTCGTTCTGATAAAGCTTTTTGTTTTCGTCAACAACCTCGTAAGTTTCAAACACATATGCGGGGTCATAGGTGTCGCTCAGAAGATAAGCGTCCTCATAAGAAACCCAGAAAAACCCGTTGAGTGAGTTGTAGTCACCCCAGCTGTTCTGAATCAGCCACGCACCGTTTTTTTCGGGGATTTTGCCGTTGATTGGCTTAAAATTTTCTCTGGAATATTCGTCATCCCAGCCGACAATCGTAATTGCGTGTCCCGTAGAAATAGGCATACCCTCAGGGCAGTAGTACGAAATCTGGTCACGGCTCTCATAGTCAATGCTTTGAGAATAAGCAGAATAAACCGCACCGTTATCCATAATCGCTTTCTTTACGCTGTTTTTGTCAGAGGTATCGAGATAACGTATAGAAGTTGCACCAAAATCCGTAAAGCTGTAGCCCTCGGCAGGTTTCAAGGCAGGATTTTTCTTGCCGTGCTCAACGTTCTGCCATGATATAAAATATCCGAGTGCGGTTTCAGCGTAAGCATCAGTAATAATTTTTCTCTGCCAGCCTGTGCCGTCAGGTCTTGTGGTAGCCCACTGATTAATCTGCTGAGGTGAGTAGCTGTTAAAAGTGAATCCGTCGTGCAGGAGCTTTGACTCAAAAACACTCATCGAAGCATAAGCCCAGCAATCGTTGTAAAGCTGACGTCTTACAGGGGCAGTGAAGCCGAGGTCAAGTGAGCTGTAGGATACAGGGGGCATATCTTCAAAAAAGTCTGACGTATCCGAATTTATATTTTCATTTATATCAGTCGAGACTGTCTTTTTTTTATATACAGCCGCATCTGCACCTACCGATGCAGCAGATAAAATAAAGCTTGCCGCAAATACAGTACAGAAAGCTTTTGCAAAAAAATTTGTATTCATATAACACCTTAGTCCTTTTGTTCTTTTAAAAAATTATATCAAACTCAGCCGTCTTTGTAAAGAATATAAGGCGAATAAGTACGCAATATAACAATATAAAAGCAGAAGAAAGAGGTTGACATTATATGGATTTAAGGACCGACCTTGCGGTTGAAGCAAGAGAAATTGCAGGCGAGAACATAAGCGGAGTTGAATTTGAGCAGTACAGCGAAAATGGGCTTGACATTTCACGTCTGAGGGTGAAAACCCGCAAGGCACAACAGCTTCTCGGTAAGGAGGAAGGCACCTACATTACAGTAGAGTTGCCATCACTTACAGATAATTTCACCGAAACTGACGAAAGACTTGTTACGATAGGGCAGGAGATACGCAGACTCTTGCCTGTGAACGGTCTTGTGCTTGTTGCAGGACTCGGAAATCCTGAGATCACTCCCGACTCATTAGGCCCTAAAACAAGTGCAAGAGTGCTTGCTACAAGACACATCACAGGCGAAATTGCCAAAAGCACAGGGCTTGATAAGCTTCGCCCCGTTGCGGTTATGTCTACAGGTGTAACGGGTCAGACGGGAATTGAAACAGGGGAGTATATCCTGAGTATAGTAAAAAGAATACGTCCGAATGCCGTAGTTGTGGTTGATGCCCTTGCTTCTCGCAGGCTGGAAAGACTCGGTTGCACCTTGCAAATCAGCGACACAGGAATTTCTCCCGGTGCAGGTGTTGGAAATCATCGCACAAGGATAAATAAGGAGACTATCGGTGTGCCTGTTATTGCAATCGGCGTGCCGACTGTGGTTGATGCTTCAACCCTTGCAAGCGATTTGCTCAAAGGCGATTGCAACAACAAAACAAAGAAAATGATTGCCCCGAACGGCAGACAAATGGTGGTTATTCCAAGAGAAATCGACCTGCTCACAGAAAGAGCCGCAAGACTCATTTCATTTGCACTCAATGGTGCTTTGCATAATGAATTTACCATCGCCCAGCTTGCTTCTTTGATGTAGCTTAAAGGTATATTGCTAAATTTTTGAGCATATAATTGTATGGCAAAGGCAACGAAGTGTTATTAAAAGCAGGTGATTTATTGAAAAACTCAGGAAAGCTTATAATATTTACAAAAACTGCTGTGTCGGTGGTTTTGTTGATTACGGCAGCAGCCTGCCTTTGCAGAAGACTTCCGCAGTGTTTCGGCACAGATGAGCCTGCCGCCCTTGCGGCGGCACTGACGCTGACTAACGGTACATACAGATTTGAAAAAATGTCACATAAAGAAACAGAAGAACAGGAGCAAACCGAGGAAACAACTTCGCCAGCCCCGACCAAAGTAAGAAATGTGAGCAAAAGAAACGAAAAAAAGGACAAGGACGGCTATTACGATACATACGCAGACCACGAGGGCGAGGAAAAATATGACATAGTCGCACAGCAGTTTGGGGAAACAGGAGTAATGTGCGGTAACGGCTACATAAAAAATAATATGGGGATAGATATGGATTTTGACTCTTTACTTGAAGAAAAACTGCCGTTTGAGATGAAGAAAACCGACTCCCCACAGGTGCTTATATATCACACCCACACAAGCGAGAGCTATATGGATGAAGATGTGGACTATTACTACGAAAGCTACTATTCGAGAACGCAGAACACCGATTATAATGTAACCTCGGTGGGGGAGATACTTGCCGAAACGCTCACCGAAAAAGGAATAACAACTCTGCACGATTCAACCGTTCACGATTCTACTTACAGTGGCTCATACGACAGAAGTATGCAGACAATTCAGAGCATAATGGAGCATAACGAGGATATCAAGGTCGTTATTGATATTCACAGAGATGCAATCGGTTCGGATACTTACAAGGTGAAGCCTGTTTTTGAGTATGACGGCAGGCAGGGGGCACAGATTATGCTTATGTCAGGTTGTGATATCGACGGAGAAATGGGCTTTGATACATGGGAAGAAAATCTTAATTTTGCTCTTAAAATCCAGAATCAGGCAGAGAAAATGTACCCCGGTATGACAAGACCACTCACCTTCGGCTATTTTGCCTACAATGAATATCTCTGCAACGGCTCATTGCTGATAGAAGTCGGCACAGATGCAAATACAATCGAGGAGGCAGAATACACAGCAGAGCTTTTGGGAAATGTGCTTTATGAAGTGTTAAAAAAATAAATGACACCTTAAACAAAAAAAGTTGACAATAAAAGGATAATATTGTATATTTATTATATAAGATATGGTCTTTTTGCATAAGGAGGTTTGCAATTATGAAAAGAATAAATAAATTAACATCCGTTTTGTTGTCTGTACTTATGGCAGGCTCTGCTTTTTCAGCGTCGCTTGTAACTGCCAATGCCGCAACAGTTCAGTCAAAAGA
>JAXJTT010000037.1:0-12131 GCA_036309445.1 Ruminococcus sp.
ATTAAGGAATACATTGAAAAACTCAAAACTATTCCTGAAGGTAGAAAGATAAGCAACACAACAGAAGAAACAGCTTGATTTCAAGACATTAAAAAAGAGGTAAGACTTAGTCGGTCTTACCTCTTTTTGATAGTATTAAATTTAAAATAAGCGGTATCACACTGCCGGACCGTCGGGGACGCCGGTCCCTACAATAGATAATCGGATATCAAACACCGCTGATAAACCAATGTTATCTGTCAGAATTTGATGCAACGTCATTGTTGCCTTCATTCTCTTGTTTTTTCTCAAGGCCGAAAAGCTTGACAACTTTTCTTTTGCCTGCTTTATAACCATGTCGGGTGAGTCTTGTACGATAAATATAATTGCTGTAGAGCTTATACAAAATGCTGTCAGGATAATATGTAGTACCTTTGCGTATAAAGCAAGTCATAACACCGATTATCTGGTCGTCACGGATACCTCTTTCTTTGGCATACCTATTATCTCCGCAGAAAATATAATTACCGTTATCGTCAACATCAATAACTCTGTGCATTATATACACTCCGTCATCTCTGCGATATAAAGCTACATCAAGCATATTGAGTCTGCCCTTTGGCTTTGCAAGCACAACAACATCCTGTCCGTCACGAAGCATCGGCTCCATACTTGTACCTTGCGGAGTAAATGTAACTGTACCTCCCATATCAAGCTTTTCACGCATAAGATCTATTACATCATCAAACTCAATTTTCTTACTGTTCAAGCACATCTGCATCCTTTAATTTCTGAATAAATTTATCAATATCAGCCTCAGCTCTTTCGGCTGTGACCTCATACTCCTCAAGCATACGGCTCAGAAGCTCGGATTTTTCCGCACCTTTTTGCAAAAGCTCAAACAAAAAAGCTCCTGTTTCGTTGAGGTTTATCATTCCGTTAAAATCCATTGTACGATCGTTTACAGGTACAACAACATATGAACCTGCAACCTCTCTGAGTATAAAATCATTTTTTATTTTCATATCTTTTTCTCCTGTTTTACACAGTTAATTTTATTATAATTTTAATATAAACGCTCTTAAATTGCAAGTATTTTGATAATCTCGGAAAACTTGTTGAATTTAATTTTTCACGCTTTTTATCAATTCCTCTTTTTGCTGACGTGAGAGTTTTTTTATCTCTGCTTCACGCTTAAGTGCTGAGGAACGGTCCGGCAATTCTTCGCTGTAGGCAAGTGTTACGGGTCTGTGCGAGCGTGTATATTTTGCACCTTTGCCGCTGTTGTGTGCTTCAATGCGTTTTTCAAGGTCGTTTGTCATACCCGTGTAAAGTGAATTGTCCTTACATCTGAGCATATAAACATAGTAGGTCATAACATAATTCTTTCTTATAAATAAAATCAGATTTGCAAAAATCCCGAACACCACTAGGATGTTCGGGATAATTTTACTTATTGGCAAGTGCTCTTTCAAGCCAGATATCTGCAATATCCATTGCAAGATAAAGTCCCTTTTTCTCGCTTGACTTAACAAGCTGCTTTCTTGGTGAAAGATCAGGGTCTGTTGCAAGAAGCTGAACGATTACCTTATCGGCAACCTGAATAGAACCAACTTCATTTTTTGTCTTGATTTGCAGTCTGATTACAAAAGGATCAGACATATTGCCGTAATAAAGCTCGTCACCGCAGCGTACAAGGGGTCTGCCTTTGTATGTTGAGAACTCCTGAGCAGTCTTTTTAGCGTCTGCCACAAAGCATCGGTCCTTTCTGTGTATTATACATTCAAATATGACTTTACGAGTGCTTCAAGTAAGTCGTCACGGTCAATTTTGCTTATAATATTACGTGCATTATTATATGTTGTAATATAGGTAGGGTCCTCGCTCAGAATATAGCCTACTATCTGGTTTATAGGGTTATAACCTTTCTGCCTTAATGCATCATAAACTACTGTCAGGCTTGTTTTTATAGCGTCGTCTCTTTCCTCACCAAGTGAAAAAATCATTGTCTTATCCAACAAACTGAAACACCTCCTGTAAGTTATCTCTTCTTATTATATATCAATTTATTAAATTATTCAAGTAAATTTGGGTGAATTTTGTGTGAATTATTGAGCTTTATCTTAAATTTACGCCAATCTGAGCAAGACCTGCGATAATTTCATCCATAATTGCCTGAACTTCTGCTGATGAGAGTGTTCTCTCTGCAGATGAGAAGCAGAAGCGGATTGTCATACTGTGAACTGTTTCTGTATCGTATGTATCAACAATCTTTGTGCCTTTGAGGATTTCGTAGCCCTTGTCTGCCCATACTGCGGCAAGTGAATCATAGAACACACCATTTGGAATTTCGAGGCTTATATCATAATCAATTGGCGGGAACTTTGATGGCTCATCATACTTAATACCCTTATCCTCTGTTTCTGCAAACGCCTCCATATCAACTTCGGCAAATACTACACCTGCTTTTTTGTCAATCTTCTTGCTCACCTCGGGATGTGCAATACCAATTCTGCCGATTACGTTGCCGTCAAGTACGATTTCAAAGAGATTTACAGGGTGTTCATAGCTGTGAACAGGCTCTGCTTTTCTGAATGTCAAAGTCTTGTGCTTGAGGTCATCTGTTACAACTGCGAGAATATCTCTGAGCTCAAAGTAAATTTCCTGAAGCTCTCTTGTTTTGCTGAAAAGTGTGATAGCGAGCTTTTTCTTTTCTACACAAAGGTTGTTTTCGTCTACACCATCAACTACTCTGCCCACTTCGAAAATACCGAAATCAGGAGCGTAAGATGTGTTTGACTTAACCTGACAAAGCTGTGTAGGAATGATTGAATTTCTGATTGTTTCAATATTAGGGTTTGTAGCGTTTGCAAGCTTTACATTTTTCTCTACAGGAATATTGAGTGCTTTAAGCTCGTCGTTATATGCCCATACATATGAATGTACTTCGTGGAGATTGAATCTCTTTACAAGAATATCCTTGATTCTGTCTTCGCTTCTCTTTACGATATCTGCTCTTACCGGAGAAAGCGGTGAACGTGTTGTATTGATATCGAAGTTATCGTAGCCATAAATTCTTGTGATTTCTTCGATGATATCAGCCTTGATTGTAACATCCTTTGTTGCTCTCCATGATGGAACAACAACTGAGAAATCATCACCGTTTACGCTTACTTCAAAGCCGAGGCTTTCGAGTGTGTTTACGATTTTTTCGTTGCTGATATTGATACCTGTGTATCTGTCTACAAAGTTTTTGTCAAAGTCAAGCTTAACTGTATCATAACGGAAAGCGTATTCATCTGTGAGTGCAGAAACAACCTCAACACCGTTATCGTATGTTTTTAAGAGCTTGATAAATCTAGCGATTGCAGGAACAGTCATCTCAGGGTCAAGGCATTTTTCATAACGCATTGAAGCATCTGTTCTGTGTGCAAGTCTTACTGTTGACTTACGAACTGAAACTGAGTCAAATGTAGCTGACTCAAGTGTGAGAGTAGTTGTATCCTCAACGATTTCAGAGTCGAGACCACCCATAATACCTGCGATTGCAACAGGAGTATCGTCGTTGCAAATCATAAGTGTGTTTTCGTCGATATTTCTGTCTACGCCGTCAAGTGTACGGAATACAAACGGATTATCAAAACGCTTGATTCTGATTTTCTCTACCTTTCTTGAGTCAAAAGCGTGCATTGGCTGACCCATTTCAAGCATAAGGTAGTTTGTGAGGTCTGCAAGGAAATTGATACCTCTCATACCGCAGTAGTAAAGACGGATTCTCATATTTACAGGGCTGACAGTTCTCTTGATGTTTTCAACCTGCATACAGCTGTAACGCTGACAAAGAGGGTCTTCAATCTTCATATCAATTTTCTTGAGGTTATCATAAGCCTTTAAATCCTCAACATCCAAAGGCTTAAGCTCTCTGCCTGCAAGAGCCGCAAACTCTCTTGCAATACCGTAGTGACCCCAGAGGTCAGGGCGGTTTGTGAGTGATTTGTTATCAACTTCAAATACGATATCATCAATCTGATAAAGTTCTTTAATGTCTGTGCCGTTTGCAACATCCTCAGTAATATCCATAATGCCTGAGTTATCGTCTGAAATACCGATTTCAGCCTCACTACAACACATACCGTATGAAGTAAAGCCGGCAAGCGGACGTGGTGTGATTTCGATTTCACCGATTTTAGCCCCTACCTTTGCAAAAGCTGTCTTCATACCAACTCTTACGTTCGGAGCACCGCAGACAACATCTGTGAGCTGCTCGTCACCTGCATCCACCTTGAGAAGATGGAGCTTCTTTGACTCAGGGTGTTCTTCAACTGACTTGATTTCAGCTACGACAACACCGCTTAACTGTGAGCCTTTATAGAAAATCTCGTTTTCAACCTCAGCAGTTGAGAGAGAAAACTGATGTATAAGCTTAACTTCGTCAAGACCTGTTAAATCAACAAAGTCTTTAATCCAGTTCATTGATAAAAACATAGTATAATCTCCTTTTTAAAGAGTAGTTTCTGATATATAATTATTCTTTTTCAAACACAAGCACAACCCAGTCATCTTCACCGAGTCTGTAATTGTTGCCGCAATAAGGGCAATGACGCTCTCTTGTAGCGTCAAAACTGCCGCCACAGCTTCTGCATGCAACTTTTTTGAGAGAAAAGCCGTAGTCAGGCGGTGTCATTGCGTTTTTGCACAACACCATTCTGAATTTCTCGTTCCTCTCTGATATATGATTATTTATAAAATATGTACTTATTGTATATATAGTAACATCAAGATAAACATAAGGTCCGCTTTGCTTACAGCTATTGAGTCTCATTGCACTGTTAAACTGCACATCAACAATATCTTTAAATTTATTCTGAGTTTCTTTTCCCTCATAAATTGCAAGATTACTGTAATCAGAACTGAAAATCATAATTTTCATAAGTGCAATTGCTTTACTTACAAAATACTGATACGAAAAGTTCGGGTCAAATCTTGACATAAAATCAGGTATCTTATTTTGTGCATCGTACTGTATTGCAAGTTTCGGCACGGATTTTGCCGCATCTATAAACAACGAGCCTACCTTACCCACACACCAAGCCAGATAACCTATAAAGGCACCTGCTGCACCTGCACCGACCAAGCTGAAAGCTATTGATACCACCGAATCGGGGTTGGTGAATATCTCGTTAAATGTTCCTTGCGTATAAGATGCAATAACATTCACTATAATACCAACCACAGCACCGCCCAAAACATACCTGACTATTTTGCTTGCAAGCGATGGGGGTTCTTCCGAATAATCTTTTGCAGAAAAATAGTTTGTTACTTTCGGAAAAATATCGGACATTACAAATCGTGTTCTGCAGTTTGGACACCCCTCGTGAAGAAGTGTTTTGATGGAATGAATAGCACCGCAACTCGGACAGCAGGCTGTTTTGTCAGACTGCTCATTGTTCATATGAGTTACTACTGCATAGAAAAATTCTTTTTTCTTTTTTTTGAATTTGCGACTGCTGTTTACGAAAAACTCCTTGATAATCTCAAAGCTTCTGTATACAACAAGATTCTGATATTCGTCGTTACTCCAGCCACTCGGAGCTGAGGCGTTATGAAAGTTTTCGTTTTGGAATGTGTATCTGAGTTTAAGATTTTTTTCGGCAAGTCTTTGCTTTTGTAAATCAAAAACATATCGCATATCAAGCGAATTGACTTCTGAATTTTTATTCCCAAAGTCTGTAAACTGAGCAATAAAAGATTCAAAAATCTGATTATCTGTCATCTTACTCATCGTCAGTAAACTGTGACAGGGTCTTGAGACTACCGCTGTTCAAATCTCTGATATCTTTGATTCCGTACTTCATCATCGCAAGTCTTGTAAGACCGAGACCGAAAGCAAAGCCTGTGTACTCTTCAGGATCAATGCCACCCTCTCTGAGTACGTTAGGGTGAATCATACCGCAAGGGCAAAGCTCAAGCCAGCCGCTGTGCTTACAGGAAGGACAGCCCTCGCCACCGCAGATAAGACAGCTTATATCAAGCTCAAAGCCCGGTTCAACGAACGGGAAGAAGCCCGGACGAAGTCTTACTTTGATATCCTTGCGGAAAACTTCTGAAAGCATTGTTTTCATAAAGTAGATAAGGTTTGAAATTGAAATATCCTTATCAACCATTACACCCTCCATCTGGAAGAATGTGTTTTCGTGGCAAGCGTCTGTAGCCTCGTTTCTGAAGCATCTTCCGGGGAAGATTGCCTTTATAGGCTCACCTGTTTCAATAAGTCTCTTGCCGTATTTCTTTAAGATAGCATTCTGAGCCGCAGAAGTGTGTGACTTAAGAAGCTGACCGTTATCAAGATAATAAGTATCCTGCATATCTCTTGCAGGGTGGTGCTTTGGAATGTTGAGAGCCTCAAAGCACTCGTAGTCTGTTACGATTTCTGAATAATCCTCAATCGCAAAGCCCATTGTTCTGAAAATTTCCTCACACTGACGCTGCACAAGAGTAATCGGATGATATGAGCCTCTTGAAAGGTCAGCAGGAGCTGTGATGTCAAACTGCTTCATTGAAGCAATTTCCTTTTCGATTTCAAGCTTTTTAAGCTGTTCAGCCTTTGCATCAATTTCTTCTGTTGCAAAGGTTTTAAGCACGTTTACCTCTGCACCAAATGTTTTTCTCTCCTCAGGAGACAAATCTTTCATACCCTTTAAAAGAGCTGTGATACTGCCTTTTTTACCAAGATAAGCTACTCTTACCTTTTCAAGTTCCATAAGGTCTGTGATTTCTGCAAGCTGTGCAGAAAATTCATTTTTCAGATTAGTAATAATGTCGTTCATACATACCTCCGTCTGTTATAATACTAAACATTTTTTCAAAAAATAAAGCCCTGCGTAATCACTTACGCAGGGACGAATAGACTCCGTGGTACCACCCTGATTTTTGCATCATTAAAGAAGCAAACACTTCTGTGGCGTATAACGGTGCCTGCCGTTGAAGCCTACTCAATGTTCAGCCTCACCACTCAGAAGTGAACTTCACGTTTTATTGCCGCACAATGCTCACAGCCAAGGCATTTGCTCTCTTTCCGACAAACAAAAAACGCTACTCTCTTCGTCAGCGTGTTATCTTTTGATATGATATCATTTTTTTTGCTATTTTGCAATAGTTTTCTTGAAAAAAAACTGCAGCTATGTTATTATATTATTATATATTTTTTGAAAAGGAGAAAAAAATTGGATATTTTTAACGAACAGCTCGTAAAGAGAGCTAAAAAACCTAAAGAGTATATTATCAAGATTGTTGCGATACTTCTGCTTATTACTGTACCTGTTATTTGCGGACTTCTTGCTGTTCCGTTGCAGACAAGTTACCTTTTTTATGTTGCGTTTTTCCTCTTTATAGGCGGTATTTACGCAGTATGGTATGTTTTCGGTCAGCAAAAAATTGAGTACGAATACTCGGTTTCTGCAGGCGTTCTCAATGTTTCTAAGATTATTGCACTCAGAAAGAGAAAGCATATGTGCAAGGTTGAAGTAAAGGATTTTGAAATTCTGGGCAAGGGTGCAAAAAACATTGAGGGTATGAGATTTGCAAAGCAGATTATTGCCGCTGCTGACCCCGACAATACAGAGGAAAACTACTATGCTGTGTTCAACTCTGCCGCATATGGAAAGACTCTGCTTGTATTTAACCCTAACGAAAAAATCCTTAATGCTATGAAGGGTAATCTCAGAAGAGAGCTTATTGTTAAGCTTTTCTACAAAAGAGGCTGATTTTATGCAGACCTTTAACGAGGCTGATGTTCAAAAATTAATTAGTAATTCTATTTTTAACCGCCCCGATAACGCACACAAGGGCACTATGGGCAGTCTGTTGTGCATTTGCGGCTCTTACGGAATGGCAGGGGCATCAATTATGGCAGGAAAAGCCGCATTACGTTGCGGACTTGGTTTGCTTAAAATGGCTGTGCCGGAAAGTATTTATCCTGTTTGTGCAACGAATATCCTAGAAAGCGTGTATTTTCCGCTTTCTGATGGTGAAAACGGTACGATTTCGCAAAAAGATACGGATTTTCTGCTTGAACAGGCTGAGAATTGCTCTGCTGTGCTTATAGGATGCGGTTTATCGGTTTGCGATGATACAAAAGGTATTGTTATTTCTTTTATAGAAAATTGCGACAAACCTATCCTTCTTGATGCTGACGCACTCAACTGTATAAGTGACAATCCTGAAATCCTGCTTAATGCAAAAGCTCCTGTTATCATCACCCCACACCCCGGTGAAATGGCAAGGCTTGTAAATTGCAGTACAAAAGAAGTAAACGCTTCACGCATTGAAACTGCAAGGGCTTTTGCGAAAAAACACAATGTAACCACTGTTTTAAAAGGTGCTGGTACGGTTACAGCCTCACCTGACGGTGAATATTTTGTAAATCCTACGGGAAATTCAGGAATGGCTACAGGCGGAAGCGGTGATGTGCTTGCAGGAATGATTGCTTCAATTCTTGCTCAGGGTAACTCTCCGTATGATAGTGCTGTTGCAGGAGTTTATCTTCACGGTCTTGCTGGAGATATAGCCGCTGAAAAATTCGGCAAAACTTCTATGCTTCCCACTGATATTATTGATTGCATACATCTTGCAATTAAGCAATGTGAGCATCATAATTTTAGAGAGGAGTTTTCAAATGGGATTATTTAATAGGTTTAAGAAGAACACAAAAGAAAACTTATTAAAATATTTACAAAACAGAATTACAGATACGACAAGTTTAGATATTATTGTAAATGTATTCGAAGAAATGTGTGCTATACCTATTAAAGAAGATATGATTCTTTTTGAAACCGGAACTTACTCTTTTACAGGTGAGCCGATGTTTAACTTTTCTTTAGTCAGACAATTTCCAAACAATTATGATGATGAATATTATCAGCTTCATGTAGACATATTATATATGCCCTCCGAAGAAAATAAGAGTTTTAAACAAAGTACTTGGAATGATGATATTAAGGAAAACATATTTAACTATATTAAAAAATCGAGAGAGTTTGATTTTTGTAAAGATAAAAAAATAAGTAAAATAGAGATATTTTTAGATGAAACCTGAAATATAAATTTGAACTTAATAAAATCACGAGGTAAAAACAATGGATTATTTAGATTCAATTATATATTTATTAGCCGCAGTTATAATATGCGGAATTTTTGGAGGAGTTATTTATCTTCTTGCAAAAAAAGACAGGCAAAATGATGAGCAAAGAGTACAAGCTTTGACAAACGAGCAAAAGCAGCGTTTAATATCAACACCATATCAACACGCAGTTGGCACAAAAAACGGTGTGTTAGTGCAAGGCTTGATATATGAAATCCCAAAAACGACAAACAGCAAGGCAGAACTTGTAGTTATGTTCTATAATGAATATTATCCGAATTTTCAAGGACAAATTATACACGCTGATGTAAATGTGGCTATCAATGAATTTCAGCAGTACAATTTAAGAGTCGGTAGCTACGTTACCCTTATGTTAAACGAGGATAAGCCTGCTAAAATTGTATTTTTAAGGTGAGCTTAATTATGGAAAAAGACGTGCTTTACAACGGGCAAAAACTAAAACTGACTCGATTTTGGGCAAATAACGAGCCGTGTCTGTGGATTAACAGTCCTGAGCAAATCAGGATACCGAAAATGGAATTTGTGGGCGGTCATCCTGATGAATACTGCATATTCCTTAAAAATCTTTCTGCTGATGAGCTGGCTCTGATAACCTCACTCAACGGCTCTCCTCTGGACATAAACAAAGAACTGAAAAACTTATAAA
Source organism: Ruminococcus sp. (assembly GCA_036309445.1). GTDB lineage: Bacteria > Bacillota > Clostridia > Oscillospirales > Acutalibacteraceae > Ruminococcoides. Next base: position 9,786 of record JAXJTT010000037.1, read on the forward strand.
ATTACAAAAGCCTGAGAAGCATCAATCTTCTCAGGCTTTGTTTATTTTATAAAGTTTAATTTAAAAATCACGCAAGCATATCTTTGAGCTTCTGCTCTACTGCGGCGGCATCTGCCTTACCTCGGCTGTTTTTCATTACGTTGCCGACAAGTGCTTTGAGTGCCTTTTCTTTGCCGCCTTTATAATCTTCAACCGCTTTCGGATTTGACTCTATCGCCTGCTTACACAGCTCGTTTACTGCGTTTTCATCAAGTCTGCCCATATCACTCTCGCTGATAAAATCAAATACACCCTTGCCTGTATCAAGCATTTTTTCAAGCGTTGCTTTTGCAAGGTTATTGCGGATTTTTCCATCATCTAGGAGCTTTACAAGCTCGTTGAGTTGACTCGGAGAAGTCGCAACCGCAAAGGCTTCTTTATCTGCCTCTGTTATGCAACGGCTGAAAATCTGACCGAGAATAAAGTTTGAAACAGTTTTTGCTGACTTTACACCCTTGCAGGCTTCGTCGAAATATTCGCTGATATTTCTGTATTTTGTGAGAAGCTGTGCATCTTTTTCAGGGATTGCAAGCTCTTCAACATATCTTTTGCATTTATCTGACGGAAGCTCAGGAAGTGTTGCTCTGATAGCTTCAACCTCTTCTCTTGAAACACAGATTGTCACAAGGTCGGGATCACGGAAATAGCGATAATCGTGGGCATCTTCCTTACTTCTCATAGAAGATGTTGTGTTCTTTTCGGCATCATAACGCAGTGTTTCCTGCACTACCTTTCCGCCACTCTCTATAAGATTAACCTGACGGTTAAATTCATACTCCATAGCCTTGCAGATGTTGTTGATTGAGTTCATATTCTTGATTTCGGCACGTGTGCCAAATTCTTCCTGACCAACAGGACGCACGGAAATATTAACATCACAACGCATTGAGCCTTCCTGCATACGGCAATCGGAAATTCCGATATATCGCATAAGCTGCTGGAGCTTTTCAACGTATTCTCTCGCTTCGTCTATTGAACGGATATCAGGCTCTGAAACAATTTCAATAAGCGGCACACCGCCACGGTTGTAGTCAACATAGGTGTCGCCGTTCTGGTGAATGAGCTTTCCTGCATCTTCCTCGATATGGATATGATTAAGACGGATTTTCTTGCCGCTTGAAAGCTCAATGTATCCTCCGATTGTAAGAGGTGCGTAAAGCTGGCTTATCTGATAAGCCTTTGCAAGGTCGGGATAGCAATAATTTTTTCTGTCCATTTTTGAGATTTCTGCAATCTCGCCATGTGTTGCAAGACCTGCTTTTATCGCATAGTTTACAACCTCACGGTTGAGCTTTGGTAATGTACCGGGGAGACCGATGCACACAGGGCAACAATGTGAGTTTGGTTCACCACCAAATTCAGTTGTGCAGGAACAGAAAATTTTTGTTTTTGTAGAAAGCTCTATATGGGTTTCAAAACCCGCAACTAATTCGTAATTCACAGCTTTACACCCCACTTTGTATCCTTGAAGTTTTCTTTTGCGACCTCCTGATATTTGAAAGCCACATTTAAAATCTCTGCTTCTGCAAAGCTTTTGCCAATCAACTGAACACCGATAGGCATACCTTTTGCATTAAAGCCACAAGGCACAGACACGGCAGGCAAGCCTGCAATATTCACAGGCACTGTGCAGATATCTGTAAGATACGTTTCTATCGGGTCAGAAACAGCCTTACCTGTTTCAAAGGCTGTCATAGGAACAGTAGGAGCAAGCATAACATCACACTTTGTAAAAGCTTCATTGAAAGCCTTTACTATTGTACCTCTGAGATTCTGAGCTTTTTTATAGTAAGCATCATAATAGCCTACTGAAAGCACATAAGTGCCAAGCAATATTCTTTTCTTTACTTCCTCACCAAAGCCCTCTGAACGGGTACGGCACACCATATCGTGAGTACCGTCGTAATGTGCTGTCTTGTATCCAAAACGGATACCATCGTATCTGCCGAGGTTAGAGGAAGCCTCTGCACAGGCAATGATATAATATACAGGCAAAGCATATTTGAGTGACGGCATATCGAAATACACAATTTCCGCACCAAGTGACTCGTACACTTTCGCACTGGCAAGCACCGCTTCTTTTACGTCATCTCTCACACCATCAAGATATTCTCTTGCAATACCGATTTTCTTTCCCTTTATATCATTATTAAGTTTATCAAAAGTAGTACCGCCGACGTTTCCTCTTGAAGTGCTGTCTTTTTCGTCAAACTGAGAAATTGCATCAAAAACGATTGAAGCGTCTTCAACAGTTTTTGTGATAGGACCAATCTGGTCAAGGGAGCTTGCGTATGCGATAAGACCGTA
>JAXJTT010000038.1:0-14379 GCA_036309445.1 Ruminococcus sp.
CGGTAAGGTAATCCGTCTTGTATTCCCACCACTCACAGAGGCAAGACGTAAGGAAATCGTAAAAGATGTTCAGAAAATCGCTGAAGATACAAAAATTCAGATCAGAAACGTTCGTCGTGATGCTATAGATGCTCTTAAAGCTATGAAAAAGAGTGGTGAACTCACAGAAGATGACCTCAAGCACGGCGAGAAGAAAACTCAGGACCTTACAGATAAGTTTATCAAAGACGTAGACAGCCGTTCTGCAGCTAAGCAGAAGGAAGTTATGGAGATTTAATATGGCTTTCTGGAATAACAAATCCGAAAACCAAAGTTCTCAGGAGCCTGTAAATCTTCCGACTCACATCGGAATAATTATGGACGGAAACGGCAGATGGGCTAAAAAAAGAGGACTTCCACGAAAAGCAGGACACACAGCGGGTGCAAAAACATTCAGAAAAATCACCCGTTACTGTTCTGATATCGGCATAAAATATCTGACTGTCTATGCTTTTTCAACTGAAAACTGGAAACGCCCCGAAGATGAGGTAAGCTCACTTATGAGGCTCTTCAAATCCTATCTTGAGGAAGCACTCGAGGATTTTAAAGACGACAGTATAGTTGTAAGATTCATAGGCGATAAGTCTCCGTTTAATGATGAACTTCGTACTCTAATGATAGAAAACGAAGAAAGCTCAAAAGACAGAGACGGAATGGTTCTGAATATTGCTATGAATTACGGAAGCCGTGATGAAATAGTAAGAGCTGTTAAAAATATTTCTTCAAAGGTTGCAAACGGCGAAATCAAGCCTGAAGAAATTGACGAAAAGCTCATTTCAGATAACCTCTATACATCAGGTCAGCCTGACCCTGATTTAATCATCAGACCAAGCGGAGAGTACAGAATTTCAAATTTTATGCTCTGGCAGGCTGCATACACTGAGTTTGTAATAATGAATAAATTATGGCCGGATTTCGACAAATCCGACGTAGACGAAGCTATAAAAATATATTCCAGCCGAAACAGACGATACGGTGGAGTATAAAAGAAACAGGTTGATTATAAATGAAATCGTTAAAAGCAAGACTTCTTACTGCAGTTTTCGGCATAACTACATTGCTGACAATACTTTTCTTTGGTAGTATGTATCCTATCGTTTTGGGTTGTGCTGTTTCACTGGTAACAGCCTTTATGTGCGGTGAATATCTGCATGCAAATAATATGCTGAAAAAATATTTTATTTCTGTTCCTTGCATATTATTTTCATTCATAGTTCCTCTCATCAGCACAACTAAGTTTTTGTATCCCGCAATAGTTCTCTTTATGCTTGTGTCTTTTTCAATGCTTATTTTCAAGCACGAAAAGCTTTGCTACAGGGATTTTGCCTACGCAATAGCAGGAATTGTACTGATTACATTCGGAATGAACGCTTTATCAGTTCTTTGCCTCAGAGGTCTAGCAATAACCTTCTATTTTATTACAATTTTCGCTCTGCCATGGATGTGCGATGCAGGCGGATTCTTCATTGGTGCAACCCTCGGAAAACATAAGCTTTGTCCTAAAATCAGTCCTAAAAAGACTGTTGAAGGTGCAATAGGCGGTTTGATTTTCTGTGTCATTTCAGCTGTTATAATCTGGGTACTCTTCCAGAATGTATTTATGCCACAGTTACAATTCAACTTTATTGCATTGATAATTTTAGCTGTATTAAATACTGTAATTTCTATTTTAGGTGATTTATCATTCTCACTTATTAAGAGAAGCCTTGAAATCAAGGATTACAGTTCAATTTTTCCGGGTCACGGCGGTATGCTCGACAGATTTGACAGTTTAATTTTTACTGCTCCAATAATGCTCGCCATGGACTCATTTATACCGTTTGTAACTATGGGGTGAAAACTATGATTAAGAAAATTTCAATTTTAGGTTCTACAGGTTCAATCGGTGTGCAGGCACTTGATGTAGTCGATAATCTCGGCTTGGAAGTAACTGCACTTACAGCATCAACTAATACACAGAAACTGGAACAGCAGGTGCGTAAATACAAGCCTGCTGTTGCAGTGCTTTTTGATGAAGAAAAAGCAAAAGAGTTTAAGCTCTCTGTTGCTGATACAAATACAAAAGTTCTGGCGGGTATGGACGGTCTTATCGAGGCTGCAACCCTTAATAAATCAGAACTTGTACTCAACTCAGTTGTAGGTATGGTAGGTCTTAAGCCAACCATAGCCGCAGCAAAAGCAAAAAAAGATATCGCACTTGCAAACAAAGAAACTCTTGTTGCAGGAGGCAAACTGGTTACAAACGCAGTCAGAGAAAACGGTGTAAAACTCTTACCGGTTGACAGCGAACACTCTGCTATATTCCAGTGCATACAGGGAATACCAAATGACAGAGTTATCAACAGACTCATACTCACAGCCTCAGGCGGTCCGTTCTTCGGCAGAAGTTACGATGAGTTAAAGGATGTTACCGTTGCACAGGCACTTAATCACCCTAACTGGAGTATGGGTGCAAAGATTACTGTAGACTCTGCAAGTATGATGAACAAGGGACTTGAAATCATTGAGGCAAGCCGACTTTTCGATATTGACGGGGACAATATTGATGTAGTAGTTCACAGAGAAAGTATCATTCATTCTCTGGTTGAATTTACAGATAATTCTGTACTTGCACAGCTTGGTGTACCTGATATGAGAATACCTATTCAGTATGCTATAACATATCCTGAAAGATGTACTTCTCCTGTTTCAAAATTAAACCTTGCTGATATTGCAAAACTCACATTCTTTGAGCCTGATTATAAAACATTCAAGTGCCTTACAGCTTGTAAGGACGCTTTAAAAATGGGCGGCGTAGCTACAGCAATTGTAAATGGTGCAAACGAAGAAGCTAATGCTCTGTTCAGAAACGGTAAGATTTCATTTTTACAAATCGGTGAGCTTGTAACAAACTCACTTTCAGCTCTTGAAAACTTTGAACCGAAAACCGTTGAGGACATTATCACTGCTGACGAAAACGCACGCAGTTACGTAAGACAAATGGTGAACAAATAATTTTGCGGTAATTTTATTTGGAGATGATTAACCACATATGCAAATACTGACAACAATAGCTCTGATAGTAATAGGTATATTACTTTTTGAACTTATAATATTTTTCCATGAAGGCGGACATTTCGTTTCTGCAAAACTCTCAGGGGTAAAGGTAAATGAATTTGCTCTCGGTATGGGTCCAAAAATATTCAGCTTCAAAAAAGGCGAAACACAGTATTCACTCAGACTTTTTCCTATAGGCGGATTTTGTGCCATGGAGGGAGAAGATGAAGAAAGTGACGAACCCAGAGCTTTTAATAATGCAAAAATCTGGAAAAGAATGATAATTGTTATCGCAGGTGCGGTAATGAACATTCTTCTCGGTCTGATATTTATGTTTTTCTTTGTTATGCAGACCGACGTTTTTTCTTCAACGACAATAGACGTATTTCAGCCTAACTCTTATTCTGCTAATTGCGGCTTGCAGGAAGGCGACAAAATACTTAAAATAAATGACTTCACAATCTGGAATGCACGTGACCTTACATTTGCTTTTGCAAGCGTTGAGTGCAAAGATGTAGACGGTAAATTGCTTGAGATTTACAAGCAGGATTGTGCAAACGCCGCTTGTGATGTTTACAGCGAGCTTGTAACAGAAAAGAAAATAACCGAAACCAATGTAGAAGAAATCTACAAAAAACTTGAAACTGACTGCCGTGAGATAAACAACGCAAAATCCAAAGAAGATGCTTTAAAATTATTAGAGGTTGCAGTCAGGAATTTGTACGAACAAGTCGGTGAAACCGACTACACTGTGCCAACCATAACTGAAAAAGAAACCCGTCCAAGATATGTGGCAGATGTAACCGTAGAGCGTAAAGGGCAGGAGGTTCTTCTGGAAGATGTGCAGTTCTTCACATATATGAATCAGAATGCTAAAGAAGGCGATAAACCTTCCGTAGCTCTTGATTTCTATGTTAAACCTATAGAAAAAACTTTCTTTACAGTAATAGGCGAAACATTCTCACAGACTGCTTCAATCGCAAAAATGGTGTGGTCTTCAGTTGTGTGGATAGCAGAGGGTAAATTCGGATTTAACGACCTGTCAGGACCTGTCGGAATTGCAACTGCAGTAACTCAGGTTGCCTCACAGGGTCTTGAACAAAACTTCGGTGCCGCAGTAATGAACATCCTTTTTGTAATGATTTTAATTACAGTAAACTTAGGTATGTTCAATATGTTACCATTCCCTGCACTTGACGGCGGCAGATTTGTATTCCTTATAATTGAAGGACTTTTCCGAAAACCAATCCCACGCAAGGTTGAACAATATGTCAACGCAGCAGGCTTTATCATCCTCATTTTGTTTATGATAGTTGTAAGCATAAAGGATGTATGGCAACTTTTCACAGGACAATTAACTATATAAGATAAATTAAGAATGGAGGATAACTATGGGTAGCAAAAAACAAGTAACCGTAGGTGGTTTAAAAATCGGTGGCGGTGCAGATATATCTGTGCAATCAATGCTTAATATCCCTTCAACAGATATTGAAGGCTCAGTAAAACAGGCAGTTGAGCTTGAAAATGCAGGCTGTCAGATAATTCGTGCGGCTGTACCGAATATGGACGCAGTCAAGCTTATTCCGGCTTTGAAAAACGCTGTAAAAGTACCCATAGTTGCCGATATTCATTTTGACTACAGACTCGCTCTTGAAGCTTGTGCGGCAGGAGTAGATAAAATCAGAATAAATCCCGGCAATATCGGCTCAGATGACAAAGTAAAGGCTGTGGCTGACGCTTGCCGCCAAAGAAATATCCCTATAAGAATCGGTGTAAACTCGGGTTCTCTCGAAAAGGAAATTCTTGCAAAGTATGGTCATCCTACACCACAGGCATTGTGTGACAGTGCTATGTACCACGCATCACTTCTTGAAAAATTTGATTTTACAGACATTGTTCTCTCAATGAAAAGCTCAACTGTACCATCTATGGTAGAAGCTTACGAGCTTGCTTCACAGCAGTGTGATTATCCGCTTCATCTCGGTGTTACCGAAGCGGGTACAGAGAGAATGGGCATAATTAAATCAGCCGCAGGTATCGGCTCACTTCTTATACGTGGAATCGGCGATACAATCCGTGTGTCTCTCACAGCAAATCCTGTCAAAGAAATCTATGCAGCTAACGATATACTTAAAGCTATCGGCGTAAAGAAAGACGGTATCCAGTTTGTATCCTGCCCGACTTGCGGAAGAACAAGAATTGACCTTGTTAAAATCGCAGGCGAAGTAGAAGACAGACTCAGAGATTGCAACAAAAACATAGAGGTAGCCGTTATGGGCTGTGTTGTAAATGGTCCGGGAGAAGCAAGAGAAGCTGACATCGGAATCGCAGGCGGTGACGGTTGCGGTCTTGTTTTCAAAAAAGGTGAAATTTTATATAAAGTACCGGAAGAAAAGCTTGTAGATGCTTTGGTAGATGAAGTAAATAAGCTTTAATCCGTTTTGGGTAATAGGTAAGAGGTTAATGAAGAATTTAGGAGAAGTATTTAACCCGTATCTCACGGGTTCTAAGCTTCCTGATGAAATATCAGGCGGTTTACTTGAAAAACTTAATATCAACAGTAACGCCCGATCTATTTCAATGACTGTACGTTTCAGGTTTCTTATAAGCCGAGATATGCTGTTTGCGGCTGAAAAACAGATAGCGATGTCTGCTCTTAATCTCGGCAGTGTAAGAATCAGACCTGTCTACGATTCATCTTTGTTCACCGCTGATTATTTTTCAGAGCTATACAAAGCTGTAAAAAGAGATATTCCGAGCATAAATGGTACTCTGAATAACGCTTTTGTCGATTTTGACGGCAAAAATTTCAGAATATCACTTAATAACGGAGGCAAAGGTCTGCTTGATGCAAAAGGCTTTGACCGAGCTTTTGTAAAGCTTGTAAAAGAAGAATTTGGCTTGAGTATTTCTGTTATCTATGACGGAACCCTTGAAGTAGAAGCTGAAAGCGAAGAATATATACAGTCAATTAAAAATGCCGAAGAAAAAATCCACAGAGAAGCACTGCAAAAAGCAGAAGAGTTTTATTCGGCTGATACAGAAGTTCAGAATGAAGTCAGAGAAAAACTCATTGCTGATGCTGTAACAGAAATTGAAATAAGAGAGGGCGATAATCTTAAGCCTCAGATTATCGAATCTTCCATACGTCCGCTTTACGGTCGCACTATCAAAGGTAAAATAATGCCTATGAGCACTATTGCCGACGATACTGGCAGAATCGTGGTATGGGGCGATATTTTTGAAATCGAAAAAAAGGTTACAAAATCAGGCGATAAAAATATTTTCAGTATCAATATCACTGATTACACCAATTCAACAACTGTCAAGGTAATCAACACAATCAAAGACTCTCAGGTAATTGATACCCTCAAAAAAGGTGATACCATCGTAGTTCAGGGTGATGTTGAATACGACAGATACGCAAACGAGCTTGTACTTATTGCAAGGTCAATAGGTACTGCACAAAAAATAAAAGTAGTGGATAAAGCTGAAGAAAAGCGAGTTGAGCTTCATCTTCATACAAATATGTCACAGATGGATGCTGTTACTTCTGCAGGTGACCTTGTAAAACGTGCCGCAGAATGGGGACATCCTGCAATCGCCATCACTGACCACGGTGTCGCTCAGGCATTCCCTGATGCTATGAAAGCGGCAGGAAAGATAAACAAAGACGGCGAAAAAATCAAGGTTATCTACGGTATGGAAGCATACTTTATGGACGACCTTGTAGAATCAGTTAGCGGTGACAGTGAAGAAAGTCTTGACGGTACCTTTATCTGCTTTGATATAGAAACAACAGGATTGTCTGCAAACCGTGACAAAATCACAGAAATCGGTGCTGTAAAGGTTGTAAACGGCGAAATAGTAGATACATTTTCTACATTCGTCAACCCCGAAATGCCTATTCCTTCAAAAATCACTGAGCTTACAGGCATTACAGACGCAATGGTAAAAGATGCCCCGTCACAAAGCGAAGCTGTGTCAGCTTTTCTTGACTTTGCCGACGGCAACGTACTTGTTGCACACAACGCACCATTTGATACATCTTTCATCAGAAAAGCCTGTGAAAATATGGATATGGAGTATAACTACACTTCCATTGACACAGTTGCTATCGCAAGAGCAATTCTGCCTGATATAAAGAATTGCAAGCTTGACACTGTAGCCAAATATCTCAGACTCGGTGATTTCAATCATCACCGTGCAACAGACGATGCTACAATACTTGCTCATATTTTTATAAGTCTGTGTGTAAGATTAAAGGACGATTATTCCATAACTAAAACAAATGAAATCAACACTCAGATTGCAGGTGGCGGAGATTTCAAAAAGCTACCTACTTATCACCAGATAATTCTTGTAAAGAATTTAACAGGCTTAAAAAACCTTTATAAGCTTATATCATACGGTCATCTGACCTATTTTTATAAAAAACCAAGAATACCTAAAAGTGAACTTGTAAAGCATAGGGAAGGACTGATACTCGGTTCAGCCTGCTGTGCCGGTCAGCTTTATCAGGCTATACTTCTCGGAAAACCTTGGGCTGAAATCAAATCTATTGCATCATTTTACGATTATCTTGAAATTCAGCCATCAGGCAATAATGCGTTTATGCTCCGAGAAGGAAAATTTCAGAACGAAGATGATCTCAGAGAAATTGACCGTACTATTATCAAACTCGGTAAAGAGCTTGGTAAACCTGTATGTGCTACCTGTGATGTTCACTTTATGGACCCTATGGATGCTGATTACAGAAAAATTCTTATGGCTGGTCAAGGCTTTAAGGATGCAGAAGATCAGGCTCCGCTATATTTCAGAACAACTGCAGAAATGCTCAAGGAGTTTGAATACCTCGGCAAAGACAAGGCATATGAAGTAGTTGTAAAAAATCCAAGAAAAATTGCCGATATGTGTGAATCAATTCTTCCGATTCCAAAAGGAACATTCCCTCCTAATATTGAGGGTGCTGAGGAAGAACTTGTTTCAATCACATGGGAGAGAGCAAAGAAAAAATACGGAGACCCTCTCCCTGAAATTGTTAAGGCAAGACTTGACAAGGAACTTAATTCAATCACAACCTACGGCTTCTCAGTGCTTTATATGACAGCACAGAAGCTTGTAGCCGACAGTGAGGCTCACGGTTATCTCGTAGGCTCCCGAGGTTCTGTTGGTTCCTCTTTCGTAGCTACAATGTCGGGTATTTCCGAGGTTAACCCGTTATGTCCGCATTATATATGCCCCGAATGTAAACACAGTGAATTTATAACAGACGGAAGTTACGGCTCAGGCTTTGATATGCCTCCAAAGAATTGCCCTGACTGCGGCACTCTTATGGAGCAGGATGGCCACGAAATTCCTTTCGAAACCTTCCTCGGATTCAAGGGCGACAAGGTACCTGATATCGACCTTAACTTCAGTGGTGAATATCAGTCCAAATCTCACCGATACACAGAAGAACTGTTCGGTAAGAACAACGTATTCAAAGCAGGTACAATCTCAACCGTTGCTGAAAAAACTGCAATCGGTTATGTAAAGGGTTATGCATCAGACAAGGGAATTGTCCTTCATAAAGCTGAAATCAAAAGACTTGCAAACGGATGCACAGGTGTAAAACGTACCACAGGCCAGCATCCGGGAGGCATGGTTGTTGTACCGAGAACAAACGAAGTTTACGACTTCTGCCCCGTACAGCATCCTGCAAACGATATGAAGTCTGATAATATCACAACTCACTTCGACTTCCATTCTATTCACGATACTATTACAAAGCTCGATGAGCTTGGACACGATGTTCCGACAATCTATCATTATCTTGAAATGTTCACAGGTATCCCTGTTATGAAAGTTTCTATGAGCGACCCTGATGTTATGAGTCTTTTCACCTCAACAAAAGCACTTGGTGTAGAACCTCAGGATATCGGCTCTGAAACAGGTACTTTGAGTCTCCCTGAATGTGGTACAGCCTTTGTAAGAGGTATGCTTGTAGAGTCAAAACCAAAAACATTTACCGACCTCTTGCAGATATCAGGTCTTTCACATGGTACAGGTGTATGGCTCGGTAACGCACAGGAGCTTATCCACGATAACATATGCGATATTTCAAGCGTTATCGGTACCCGAGATTCAATTATGACATATTTGATGCACAAGGGTCTTGATCCGGGTATGGCGTTTAAGATTATGGAGATTGTCCGTAAAGGTAATGCAACAAAGTTGCTCACAGAGGAGCATTTCACTGCAATGAAAGAGCATAACGTGCCACAATGGTACATCGATTCTTGTATGAAAATTCAATATATGTTCCCAAAAGCCCATGCTGCTGCCTATATGATTGCAGCTCTCAGACTTGCATGGTATAAAGTTCACAAACCGGTAGAATATTATGCTGCTTATTTTACGGTACGAAGCGACAACCTCGACGGTACCGTACTTATGAGAGGTCATCAGGCTGTAAGAGACAAAATGGCTCTCATAAAACAGAAGCAAAATGCACACGAAGCATCTGCAAAAGACGAGCAGGAGCTTGCAACCTTGCAGATTGTCAATGAAATGCTTGCCAGAGGCATTGTTGCTCTGCCGGTAGATATTTATAAATCAGAAGCAAAAATGTTTGTTGTTGAAGACGGAAAAATCAGACTTCCGTTTTCTACAATCCCAGGTCTTGGCGAAAGTGCCGCAATTTCACTTGCTGAGTCAGGAAAAACAAACACATACCTCTCAATAGAGGATTTGCAAATTAAAACAAAGGTATCTAAATCAATCATTGAATCGCTGAGAAATCTGGGTGTACTTGAAGGAATCCCGGAAAGCTCACAGATGTCTTTATTTTAAAGGAGTGAAATTTTGAATAAATCATTTACACTAAAATCAACGCTTATTTGCATTGGCTTTGCAATAGGTCTTTTATTCCTCAAAGATAACTTTAGTTTTGTATGGAACGGAATATGCAAATTTGCAGAAATTCTTACTCCGTTCGTTGTAGGTTTTCTTTTTGCTTATATTCTCAACTTCCCATATAAATTTTTCTATTCAACCTGTTTTGGTAAAATGGGAAAAAAACGTAAACCCTTATTAAAATTAAGAAAACCTCTTTCAATTATATGCACATATGCGTTAGTAATAGCTATATTTGCATTTTTAATTGCTATACTTGTGCCTGAAATTACTGTCAATATTTCAAGCCTTGTGCAAAATATACCTAACTATATTGAGTCTGTTGCAGACTCAGCTAATGATGCTGTGGTATGGATAAACAGCACATTCAATACAACAATTGACCTTAATGAGTCATTGAACGAACTCGGTAACGAGCTTCTCAAAAAATTCTCTGTTGACAGCATTGGTGATGTTACAAAAAATGTTTTTGATAAAGTAATCCCAATGGTTACAAACACCACAGCAGGTGTTTATAATTTCATTATGTCAATAATTATTTCGGTGTATTTCCTTGCCGCAAAAGACTCACTTTGCAGAATAGTAAAGAAACTTGCCGTAGCATTTATCCCTATCAAGTTCTTACCTAAAATTTACGAGATAGTAGATATCACCGATACAAAATGTGGTCGTTATTTAGTAGGCGATATTATTGATGCTGCTTTTGTAGGTGTGCTCACCTTTATCACAATGTCAGTTTTCCAGTTGCCATACGCCGCTTTGATTGCAGTTTTAGTAGGTGTAACAAATATCATTCCGTTTTTCGGACCATTCATCGGTGCAATTCCAAGTGCATTTATCCTCTTGCTTGAAAGCCCTTGGGATATGTTGATTTTTGTTATTATGGTATTTGTAATTCAGCAGCTTGACGGTAATGTGTTCAAACCGAAAATTATCGGCAGTCAGGTTGGACTTTCAAGCTTCTGGGTATTGTTCAGTGTAATTGTCGGCGGAGCATTATTTGGTATGCCGGGTCTTATTTTAGGTACACCTATTTATGCTGTAATATACTCCCTCGTGGCTAAGCGTGCCAAGAACGCTATTGAAAGTAAGGGTAAAATTGCTCAGGAAGCACTTGATTTTGAGGTTTTAAATTACACCAAAATAGCTGAGGAACAAAAGAAAATCAGAGAAGAAAAAGAACTTGCACAAAGAGATAAACTTTTGAGATTTATCAAACTTGATAAAGATGATTCAAAAGAAGACGATAAAAAAGATATCGAAAAATAAAAGTGCAACTTGACGTTTTATCCTATTTTGTAGGATAAAAACATATATTCATTCCGTTAGAAATATATCGGATTTTCTTAAACTAAAATAAAAGATTTGACAAAGTGTGCTAACTGTGCTATTATATTATCACATTAGCACACTAAAGTGTTTTGAGAGGTATAATATGAAAAAGTATTTAAAAGTTACTCCGGAGGGAACAAAAGATTTTTTATTTGCTGAATGTTCTGCGATGGATGATATTTGTGGTAAAATAGAAAAAGTTTTTACCAATGGTGGCTTTAAAAAAGTAATCACACCGGGCATTGAGTTTTATGATGTATTTTCAATGCCATGCAGTGGTATTTCTCAGGAAGATATGTATAAGTCAACTGACAACAAAGGAAGACTTATAGTTGTACGCCCTGACTCAACTTTACCAATTGCACGAATGGTTTCTTCACGTCTTAAAAACAGCATAATGCCAGTAAGACTTTATTATAAGCAGGCTGTATATCGCAACCACCCAACACTTACAGGCAGAAGAAATGAGTTTATGCAAATGGGTGTTGAGCTTTTAGGTGTAAAAGGTAAACGTGCTGACCTTGAAATTCTCACAACAGCAATCAAAAGTATTATGAGTGTTGCCGATGATTTCAGAATTGAAATCGGTCACGCAGAGGTTTTCAATTCTCTTATCAATGAACTTGATATTGATGATACATATAAGGAAAAAATCAGGGTTTCAATCGAAGGCAAAAACTATTCAGCCCTTAACAATCTCCTTGATAAGCTTGATAATTGCAATACAGTTTCAGCAATCCGCAGTCTTCCTTCACTTTTTGGTGGAGAAGAAACTTTTGAAAAAGCAAAAACTATTTGTGCTGATACCAAAGCAATTCCTGCTCTTGAATATCTTCACGAAATCTATAAAAATCTTTCAATGTTAGGTCTTGGTGATAAGCTGATTATTGACTTGGGACTCGTGCAGAGAAACGATTATTACACAGGTGTTGTATTCAGCGGTTACATTTCAGGAATCGGTGATGCAGTAATTTCAGGCGGCCGTTATGATGAGCTTCTTTCTGAATTTGATGCTCCTATGGGTGCTGCAGGATTTGCTATTGACACCGATGCTATCACAATCAAGCATCTTACAGATAATAACACAAGTTATTCAGATATTCCTGAGATTCTTGTTTTTGCACAGGACGGAAAAGAAATAGAAGCAATCAACGAAACTGACAAACTTGTGCAAAGCGGTATAAATGCACGTTTCTGTGTACTTGAAACCATTGAAGAAGCAAAAGTATTTGCTGAAAAAATGGGTATACCTGAAATTAAAATTATCGGCTAAGGCTTTGAAAGGATTTTCTTACATATGAAACCATTAAGAATAGCTCTGACTAAGGGCAGACTTGAAAAAACAACAATTCAGCTTTTTCAGCAGATGGGATATAACTGCGATGAAGTTATAAATAAAGGCAGAAGACTTATTCTTACCGTAGGCGACAACGACTTTGAAGTTGTTCTTGCAAAAGCGGCTGACGTAATCACTTATGTAGAGCACGGCGTATGCGACCTTGGTGTTGTCGGTAAGGATACAATTCTCGAAAACGGAAGTTCTTTTTATGAGCTTCTTGATTTAGGCTTCGGCAAATGCAGATTTGCTCTTGCTACAAGAAAAGATTATGATTTTTACAGCGGTTACAAAACCAAGACAATCGCTACAAAATATCCAAACGTAACACGTGCTTTCTTTGATGATAAAAATATGGATATCCGTATTATCAAGATTGAAGGCTCCGTAGAGCTTGCACCACTCGTAGGACTTGCTGACGGTATTGTTGATATCGTTGAGACTGGTTCAACACTCAAAGCAAACGGTCTTGAAGTAATTGATTGGGTAACAGATATCTCTGCAAGACTCATCGCCAATACTGCAAGCCTTAAGCTTCGCAAAAAAGAAATTGAGGAACTTCAAAAGAAACTGGAGGAAGTAACAAAATGATAACTACAGTAGTTGCAGACGGTAAAAAAGAATACGAATTTATAGAGACTCTTAAAAACAGAGCAGCTGATTCTGATAAAAATGTAATCCCGGTTGTTTCTGAGATAATTGAACACGTCAGAAAAGCAGGCGACAACGCTGTATACGGATACACAGTAAAATTTGACGGAAAAGCACCTGAAAAAACTGAGATTTCAGCAGAAAATATAGATAAACTCATTTCATCCTGCGACCCGCTTTACCTTGAAACAATCAGAAAAGCGGCAGATAATATAAAGGATTTCCACCAGAAACAGCTCCAGCAGAGCTGGATGACTACAAAAAACAATGGTGTTATTATGGGGCAGAGAGTAAGAGGACTCAAGCGTGTAGGCATTTATGTACCGGGCGGTACTGCGGCTTATCCTTCATCTGTACTTATGAACGCTATTCCTGCCAAAATTGCAGGTTGCGAAGAAATCATAATGTGTACACCACCAATGAAAGACGGTAAACCAAACCCTAATATTCTTGCGGCTGCAAAAATTGCGGGTGTTGACAGAATCTTCCTTATGGGCGGTGCACAGGCTGTAGCAGCTATGGCTTACGGCACAGAGACCGTTCCGAAGGTTGACAAAATCGTTGGCCCCGGTAATATCTTTGTTGCAACAGCTAAGAAACTTCTTTACGGTACCGTTGATATCGATATGATTGCAGGACCAAGTGAAATTTTAATTATTGCTGACAAAACCGCAAATCCAAAGTTCCTTGCAGCTGACCTTATGAGTCAGGCTGAGCATGACAAGCTTGCATCTGCAATCCTTCTTACAGATGATGTTGAGATTGCTCAACAAACAGCAATAGAGCTTGAAATGCAGATGCAAACCCTTGAAAGATACGAAATCATTGATGAATCAATCAAAAACTTCGGTACTATAATTGTTTGCAATAATATGGAACAGGCTGTAGAATTTGCAAATGAGCTTGCTCCTGAGCATCTTGAAGTATGCTGTGAAAACCCGATGGAATACGTAGGCAAGCTTGATAACGCAGGCTCTGTTTTCTTAGGCAATTACAGCCCTGAGCCACTCGGTGACTATTTTGCAGGACCTAACCACGTACTTCCTACAAGCGGCACAGCAAGATTCTTCTCACCTCTTTCCGTAGAC
>JAXJTT010000039.1:0-28925 GCA_036309445.1 Ruminococcus sp.
GAATTGAATAAAGCAGAGGTGCTTTTATACGAACTCCATTATTTACACCACAATCTAAAAGCTCGTTAATATCAACTTCATCAGCCTCGAGCAGACTTATAAGCTTTTCCTTGTCATTATTAATGGCGGCAAAATATATATCATCAATACTCATTTTTATCTCTCCTTACTCTTAAAACAAAACAGGAATAACAGTACTATAATTATAACACTGTTATTCCTGAAATTTCAACTATATTTTATGCATTATTGATAAATTTAGCAGAAGAGAGTTTGTTTATTTGTTATTTTTTATTTCCGAACATACCAAACTCAGTTTTTTTGATAAGTTTGTTATTTCGTAAGTCAATAACAGCGATAAATCCGCCAAACATTTTTTTGCCTTTTACTACGGCAACATAGCCGCTTTTGCTGTAAGTGAATGAAGAAGCTTTGAGATTAAACGCAGAGAGCATTCTTACAATCTGCATACCCTCGGCGTCAGGAAGTCGTAAAGTTGCACACATTCTGCAAGTATTACCGCTTGTGCATCGTATGCAGTAATTAACTGAGCAACTGCTACAGGTTGCAAATTCATTACTTCCTACGGGAGAGTTACAAGCTATGCACAAAGCAGTATGATTTTTACAGAAGACCTTACCGCTTGCAGCAGATTTCGTTTTGCAATCGTCACACAGTATTGTGTTGCAGGTTGAACAACGCTCAATTTTATCATTACACGCAAGACAAAGTTGTTTTCCACATTGACCACAGGTGAAGACTTCTTTTTCCGTAACAACCGCATTACAGCTTGGGCATTTGCGTGAATGTTCCTTACACACAACAGCACCCGATACAGGCGAAATTACCGCACATTCCTTGCAAACTTCTTTTCCGCATACAGAACATTTTTTTGCGTTTCCTATGTAATGTTTTCTACCACACTCAGCACAGAAAAATGTTTCACTTGCATTGCAAAGATGATTTTCTGAGGTGATGGTGAGAGGGAGATTGGTGTTTTCTGAATAAAATGATTTTATTTCTTTTAAAGAAGAAATATTAAAAATTATATTTCCGTAGTTGTTGGAAAGCTTAATTTCTGCTTTTTCACCTGTTTCACGAATAAGAGAAACAGATACAGGTTCAATTGTTACGCTGTTTTTTGAAATAGCGTATTTTTTGTTCTGCTCATTTATAAGATTTTCTTTTTCAAGCTTGAGAAGATTTATACTTTCGTTCCTGTCCTCGTCAGATGAATCTTCTTTTTCTTTTATAAGCAAATCATAGTATTCATTGATACGCTCAATTTCCTTTGAACAAAATCCAGCGTATTCATTCTGTTTTTCACTGAAATGAGTGTTTGCGGAGTCAGTTATGTGAGGCACAACACTTTCATAAAGCTTGCTGATTATCTCGCTGTTATATTCCTCTGCTTTAACAGGTGAAATACTTGTTATGTATTCTGTTTCAGGTAAAGGAATTTCCGCACATTCACCATTTTTGATATTGAGCTTGTAACAATGGATAAATTCCTCAATTTTGTTGAGTCGCATTGTAATTTTTGCGGTAACAAGAAGAAAATCAACGGGAGTTCTGGTCTTTTCAAAACTTTCTATTCTGCAATCGCAAAACATTTCTCTGACCTTTTCTTCAGTGACATCGCACGCAGAAGAAATTTCGCCTATTGTAACACCGCAACCTATGTCAGCAGTTAGCTTTGCAATTTTCTGAATAAGGAATGATTCAGTAGTAATATAGCTGCGATTATGGTCGGCAAGATCTTTTTTAAAGGTGATGTCATATTCTTTTTCGTTGTTAAAAGCTTCTGCAAGCTCGTCAGGTATTGTGAGATGAAATTCAGTTTCGCTCTGTCTTGTGAGTTCAATTTTCAAAAACTCACAAGCGGCAATAAGATAATTAATAAGCATTTCTTGAGTCATAATTTTATTTCACCTCACATCAAAAACCGATAGCTGTAATAAGCTCTTCGGATTTACTTACATCATTGTCAAATTCATCAGATGCCTGTTTCATTTCTTCACCGAGAGCAAGCATTTCTTTTTCAATATCTTCAACGGTCGGAGATTCAAGAATAATCTTGCTGATTCGTGTATCAAGAGAATCTTCCTTAGCCATATAAGTCAGAATTGTGTCAATCTGACCGATTACCATAGTAAAAAGACTGATTTTGGAAGAAAGAATATAAAGTATATATTCTTCGATAGTACCCTTAGTTTCAAAAGAATATATTTCAGACTCTTTTTTCTGACCAAAACGGTGTATTCTACCGATTCGCTGTTCAATCTTCATCGGATTCCACGGTAAATCATAGTTAAAAAGATTACTGCAAAATTGCAGGTTAAGACCCTGACCTGCTGAGTCGGTAGCCACAAGCACATTGTATTCGTCAGACTTAAATTTCTGCAAGGCTTCGCCCTTTTCGTCAGAATCCATTTTTCCGTGATATACCACAGGCTTGAAGCCTTCTGATAATAAATGCTTTTCAATCAGCTCAAGAGTTGTGATGTATTCAGTGTAAACAATAGCTTTACCGTCAATTGCCTTAAGCTCGTTTGTAAGAGAAATAAGCTTGGAGGGGAGTGATATCTGTTCACCAATAGCAATAAGCTCGTTTGCTTTTGCGAGTTCTTCTGCTGTGCCGGACTCCTGAATAATCGGAATAACAGAGCTTTTAAAAGTACCGAGTGTAGCCTGAGGACTGCTGACATTTTCTTTGAGCAAGAGGATAATCATAAGCATAAGCTTGCTCATCTGTGTTTTCTCCCAGCCTACGGAAATTGAACCCTCGTAATATTTTTTGAAAATATCACGGCAGAAATTAATCACACCGTTATAAAATTTTCGTTCGTTTTCAGAAAATTCAACACAGATATTATGCACTCTTCTCGGAGGCAGATTTGTAAGAGTATTGCTTCTTCTGTTTCTTATCATAACCTCATAAAGAAGATTTTTGAGGTTTTCTGTGTTTTTTGGAGTAAATCTGTTCACAATATAGTTTTCTCGGAACATCTTTCTGTTTTTCAGATATCCTGGTTTGAGAATGTTCACAAGATTGAAAAGCTCAAATAAATCATTCTGTATCGGAGTAGCAGAAAGCAGAAGCGTATTCTTTCTGTGTATTTTGTAAACAGCCTTGTAAGAGCTTGTGGTGTGATTTTTAAGACAGTGTGCTTCATCAACAAGCAATATGTCAAAGAATCTATCGTAAATAATTTCCTGCCTTTCCTTTGAACGCACAAATTTAGGTAAAGACATAATAATAACGTCGTTATTCTCCCAGCCCTCATCATCAACACCGCAGGCGTTAATCTTAAACTTTTCATTAAGCTCACCAATCCACTGGTCAACAAGCGGGGCAGGGGTGAGGATAAGTATAGATTTTGCAAGACCACGTGCAAGCAGTTCTTTTAAAATAAGACCTGCTTCAATAGTTTTACCAAGACCTACTTCGTCAGCTAAAATAGCACTGCCCTGCATATCGGAAAGCACCTTTACAGCGGCATCAAACTGATATGGCTTTGGCTCGATTTCAATTTCATCAAGGCAAATAAGGCGATTAAAGCCTTTTTGTAATATAATATTCTGCGAAATTATTTCAAGCAGCATATTTGTGTTGGGGGCAGTTTCAGCCGAAAACATTCCAAACTGTTCGTCGGACAGTGGAATAAAATTAAAATCCTCTTTTACAGGTTCAGGTGCTTCGGTTATAATTTCTATATCTTCTGCCGTACAACCGCAATATTCACAAATGTTTGAATTTTCGGGCATATCAGCATAACAATGCATACATTTCATAGGCAACCTCCATAGTGTAAGATTTTACCGATATTATAAGTATATCACATATTTTTTTGCTTGCAAGTAATACCACTTGACTATATACCCAAGGGGGGTATATAATAAATACAGAGTAATTAAAAGGATGATGCAAATGAAAGAAGAAAATAAATGTTGCTGTCATAAGACCAAAAAGCGAAGCGACGAGGAATACACCGCCCTTGTTCATCGCCTCAACAGAATTGAGGGTCAGATAAGGGGGATTAAAGGAATGCTTGAAAAAGATGCGTACTGTACCGATATTCTTGTGCAGGTAGCGGCTGTAAATGCGGCTTTAAATTCCTTTAACAAAGAATTACTTGCAAATCATATAAAAACCTGTGTTGCTCAGGATATAAGAGACGGCAAGGATGAAACTGTGGACGAGCTTGTGACAGTTTTGCAAAAGCTTATGAAGTAGGTGAGGTATAATGAAACAATATAACGTGACGGGAATGAGTTGTGCGGCTTGCAGTGCAAGAGTCGAAAAAGCCGTGTCGCAGGTTGAGGGAGTAACCTCCTGCTCAGTAAGTCTGCTTACAAATTCTATGGGAGTTGAAGGCAACGCTGCTACCGAAAGTATAATAGCCGCAGTAGAAAAAGCAGGTTATGGTGCAACTTTAAAAGAAAACAGCAAATCGGGAGCAAAAGCTCCTGCACAAGATGAAGATATGCTTGCGGATAAAGAAACACCAAAGCTTTTACGCAGACTGATAGCGTCCCTTGTGTTTTTGTCTGTGCTTATGTATGTGTCAATGGGACATATGATGTGGGGGTGGTATCTGCCTGATTTTATCAGTCATAATCACGTGGCCCTCGGAATTTTACAACTTTTACTTTGTACGGCTGTAATGGTAATAAACCAGAAGTTTTTTATAAACGGCTTCAAAGGTCTTATCCACAAGTCACCTAATATGGATACGCTTGTGTCGTTAGGTTCGGCGGCTTCATATATCTACAGCCTCTACGCACTTTTTGCAATGACAGATGCACAGATGAAAGGTAACGCAGAGCTTGTTATGAGCTTTATGCACGAGTTTTATTTTGAGTCAGCGGCGATGATACTTACGCTTATCACCGTCGGCAAGATGCTTGAAGCTCGTTCAAAGGGTAAAACCACTGATGCACTTAAAAGCCTTTTGAAACTTGCACCGAAAAAGGCGGTTGTGCTTGTAAATGGCGAAGAAACAGAAATCCCCGTAGAGCAGGTTGTTAAGGGTAATGTTTTTGTAGTCCGACCGGGAGAGAATATACCTGTTGACGGTGTTGTGCTTGAGGGAGTGAGTGCGGTTGATGAGTCGGCACTCACGGGCGAGAGTATACCTGTAGATAAATCTGCAGGGGATAAGGTTTCGGCAGGCACGGTAAATCATTCGGGTTTTCTTAAATGCGAAGCACGTGCAGTCGGAGAAGATACAACTCTTTCGCAGATAATAAAAATGGTAAGCGATGCGGCGGCAACAAAAGCACCTGTTGCTAAGGTTGCCGATAAGGTTTCGGGAATTTTTGTTCCGTCTGTAATAGCTATTGCAGTTATAACAACTGTTATCTGGCTTGCCTGCGGACAAACCATAGGCTTTGCTCTTGCCAGAGGAATTTCCGTGCTTGTCATCAGTTGTCCGTGTGCATTGGGGCTTGCTACCCCTGTTGCAATTATGGTCGGCAACGGCATGGGTGCAAAGAAAGGCATACTTTTCAAAACAGCGGCATCTCTGGAGCAGACAGGCAAGGCTGAGATTGTAGTGCTTGATAAAACAGGTACAATCACTCTAGGTGAACCAAGAGTAACTGATATAATTCCTGCTGATGGTTTTGCTGAAAATGAGCTTCTGATAACAGCCTTTTCTCTTGAAAAAAAGAGTGAACATCCGCTTGCTAAGGCTGTAATCAAAAAATCTGAAGAACTCAAAATTGAAGCTGATGAAGTTGAAAACTTTACTGCATTATCGGGTAACGGCTTGACAGCCAACCTTAGAGGGGAAAGTCTGTGGGGAGGTAATTATAAGTTTATTTCCACTAAATGCAATATCCCCGAAAATATAAAAGCCAAATCAGAACAACTTGCTGAAAATGGTAAAACACCCCTTTTCTTTGCTAAGGGAGAAACCTTATGCGGTATCATAGCAGTAGCCGATGAAATAAAAAAAGAAAGTTCGCAGGCTGTGCAGGAACTCAAAAATATGGGTATGCGTGTTATAATGCTGACAGGCGATAATGAACGCACAGCAAAGGCTGTAGGAAAAGCGGCAGGAGTTGACGAGGTTATTGCAGGAGTATTGCCTGACGGTAAAGAGAGCGTGATAAGACGTCTGAAAAACGAAGGCAAGGTTATTATGGTTGGTGACGGTATCAACGATGCACCTGCACTTACTAGTGCCGACACAGGCATAGCCATAGGGTCAGGCACTGATGTTGCAATAGATGCGGCTGATGTTGTAGTAGTCAAGAGCAGACTCACCGACGTGGCGGCGGCTGTAAGGCTCAGCCGTAAAACCTTGAGAAATATTCACGAAAACTTATTCTGGGCATTTTTCTATAATGTTGTCGGAATACCGCTTGCGGCAGGTTTGTGGATACCGATATTCGGCTGGCAGTTAAACCCGATGTTTGGTGCAGCGGCAATGAGTTTGTCAAGCTTTTGCGTTGTGTCAAACGCATTAAGACTTAATCTTTTTGATATGTATAACCCGAAAAGGGATAAAAAAATAAAAATAAAACATAAAAAGGAGTTAAAAACAATGACAAAGACAATGAAAATTGAGGGTATGATGTGCCCTCACTGCGAAAACAGAGTAAAGACAATTCTTGAAAATCTCGAGCAGGTAACTACAGCAGAAGTAAGCCATAAAGAGGGTACAGCGGTACTTACACTTTCAGCAGATGTTGCAGACAGCCTGCTCAAAGAAACAGTAGAAAAAGATGGCTACAAGGTGATTTCAATAGCATAAGTCTTGCGGCTTGTTCTGCCTTGACATTTGTTGCGTATATGGTTAAAATAAAATAAACATTGCTATAGGGCTGTCAGTTTTAATTTGTGTGACAGTCCTATTGTCAATTATGGGGATTTGTCAGGGGATGGTAAAATGAATATAAGACAGTATCTTGAAAATAATAAGCTTATCACAGACGGTTCATTCGGAACGTATTATTCACAAAAATTTGCAACAGACCAAATGCCTGAGCTTGCAAATATCAGCAACGGTGAACAGGTGCTGACTATACATAAAGAGTATATACAAAGCGGTGCAAAGCTTATCAGAACCAATACTTTTGCTTCAAACACAGTTTTGCTTTCCTGCGATATGCAAGCGGTAAAAGCAAATATAAATTCAGCCATAAAAATTGCAAAGCAGGCGGTAGCTGAAACTGAAAAAGATATTCTTATTGCAGGCGATATAGGGCCTATTCCGGACAGCGACAGCCTTACTGCTGATGAACAGACCGAGCAGTATTATGAAATTGCAAAAACATTTTTGGAAAACGGAATAAATATACTGACCTTTGAGACATTCCCTGATATGGATAAAATCCAGCCTGCTATAGAGAAAATCAAGCAGGATTCTGATGTGTTTGTAATGGTTCAGTTCTGTGTAAATCAGTTTGGCTACAGCAACTCAGGACAAAGTGCAGGAAGACTTATTGCAAATGCATCACAGCTTGAGTGTGTTGATGCGGTAGGTCTTAACTGCGGAGTAGGACCTGCACATATGGAGAAAATTCTTGAGACCTTAAAACATCGTAACGTAAAATATATTATTGCAATCCCGAATGCAGGTTATCCAAAGCTTATGCGTAACCGTGTTGTGTTTGATAATGACCCGAAGTATTTTGCTCAGAAGCTTTCGGATATAGCTGTACTCGGTGTGGATATTTTAGGCGGCTGTTGCGGTACTTCTCCTGAGTTTATCAAAGAAGTATCAGATGTGATTGATATAAACCAAATTTCCGAAAAAGAAATAAACGATTTTGGTGTTGACTCTGAAAAAGATTCAGTAAAAAGAAGCTTTTTCAGAAATGCAGACGGAAGCGTAAAGTCCAAAAAGCTTGTTGCAGTTGAGCTTGCCCCGCCTCTTAATGCAGATGATGAAAAACTTTTGCAGGCGGCTGAAATTTTAAAAGGCTGTGATGTTGATGTTCTTACATTCCCTGATTCGCCCTCAGGCAGAACAAGAACAGATTCGGTGCTTACTGCACTGAAAATCAAACGTGAAACAGGTCTTGACGTAATGCCGCATATCTGTTGCCGAGATAAAAATGCAATCGCAATGCGTTCGCTGTTTCTTGGTGCAAAAATGAACGGTATAAACGATTTCCTTATAATCACAGGTGACCCGATTCCCTCAATGGCAAGACAAAGTATAAAGTCAGTGTTCAACTTCGACTCAACCGGGCTTATGAGAATTGCTCAGGATATGAACGAAGATATGTTTTGTGATTCACAGCTTTGTTATGGCGGAGCTATAAATCAGGGGAGAAATAAGCTTGAGTTTGAAATAAAGCGTGTGAAGAAAAAACTTGCCTGTGGTGCTGAGTTTTTCCTTACTCAGCCTGTTTTTTCACAGGAAGATGCAGACAGAGTGAGATACATAAAAGAGCAGACGGGTGCAAGAATACTTTGCGGAATTATGCCTCTTGTCAGCCGCAAAAACGCTTTGTTTATGAAAAACGAAATTTCGGGAATACATATTTCAGACGAAGTTGTTGAGAGATACGCAGAAAATGCAACTCGTGAACAGGGCGAGCAGACTGGCATTGAAATAGCCGCAGAAATGATTTCATATACAAAAGATTTTGCAGACGGATATTATTTCTCATTCCCGTTCAACAGAGTGCATATGCTTGAAAAAATACTTGATAAAATAGATTTATAACAAAAATCAGAGCCGTTGCTGTTAATTTGCGACGGCTCTGATTTTTTGAGATACTTTTTAATATTACATAAAACCGAGAATTGAGTATAAATTTCTAAAAATGCTTTTATAATGCGTCAATTTGTGTTATACTAAATATGATTATCTTAAATAAATCGGAGTTGATAAGATGAATTCCATTATTAGAAAAAATATTTGCGAGGGTGTAGCCTTCAACAGCATAAAGGAAGATAAGTTCAAAACTATGCGAATGAGCGTCAATGTGATTTTGCCGCTTGAAAAAGAAACTGCTTCCGAATACGCTTTGCTCAGAGGTGTTTTAACTCGCTCCTGTAAAAAATATCCTGACTTCACACAGTTCAGCAAGAAGCTTAGTTCTCTCTACGGAACAGACCTTCTTTCAAGCGTAAAAAAGTCAGGTGACAATCAGATTCTCAGCTTTACAGCCGTTGGTCTTGATGACAGATATGTGCTTGGTGATGAGGTCATTTCAACAGAGCTTTCTCAGCTTATGTGTGAAGTTTTGTTCAATCCTAAGGTTGAAAACGGCAGGTTTGATGAAAATGATATCGCACAGGAACGCAGACAGCTTCTTGATGTTATAGATGCTGAATTTAACGATAAGAGATCATATGCACTTTCTCAGCTTGTGGCAAATATGTGCAGTGAAGAAACTTTTGGTATCAAAAGATATGGTACTGTTGAAAATATAAATAATGTTACAAGCGAGAGCCTTTACACAGCTTGGCAGAATATGCTCAAGAATGCACGCTTTGAAATTTTCTATGTTGGTGACAGTGGTGCAGATAAGGCTGAAAAAGTATTTACTGATGCTTTTGAGAGCATTGACAGAACACCATGTTCAGTGCAGACAGAGGTTATAAGAACAGCAGATGAAGTTAAGCGCGTAACTGAAGAAATGGACGTTTCACAGTCAAAGCTCGTTATCGGTCTCAGAGCAGGAATTGCACAGGGTGACGACGAAAGAGAAGTAACCGTTGCAAGACTTATGTGCTCAATCTTAGGCGGAACCGCAAACTCAAAGCTTTTCAATAATGTTCGTGAAAAGCAGAGCCTTTGCTATTACTGTGCGGCTCGTTACGATAAAATGAAAGGTATTGTAATTGTAGACAGTGGTGTTCAGGGTGAGAATATCGAAAAAACCGAAAAAGCAATCCTCAAAGAAATCGAGGATATGAAAAACGGTATTATTTCTGATTTTGAGCTTGAGTCAACAAAGCTTGCAGTTGTAAATTCCTTCAAAAGTACAAATGATACTACAAGCGGCATAGATGTCTGGTACTCTTCACAGATGTTTGGCGACAGCTTCAAAAGCGTTGAAGAAATGACCGAGGAGTTTATGTCTGTCACAAAAGAAGAAATTACTCAGGCTGCTAAGAAACTCACACTTGATACAGTTTATGTACTTAAAAACAAGTAATTCTGCATAAGGAAAGGAAGGACTAAAAATGAATATCGAAGAAATTAAGTCTGTCCGTACGGCAGAAAAATACTATAAAATAAATCACCCGTCAGGTCTTACAATTTATGTTTATCCAAAAGAGGGCTACAGCTCAGCTTATGCAATTTTCGGCACACGCTATGGAAGTATAAACACAAGCTTTTCTGTTGATGACGGTGAAAAAATCACAGTACCCGACGGTATTGCTCACTACCTTGAGCATAAACTCTTTGAAAGCGAAGATGGCGATGCTTTTGTGCGTTATGCAGAAACAGGTGCCAACGCAAATGCTTATACAAGCTTTGAAAAAACCTGTTATCTTTTCTCTTGCACAGACAAGTTTGACGAAAGCCTTGAAATTTTGCTTGACTTTGTTCAGTCTCCGTATTTTACACCTGAAACAGTAGCAAAGGAACAAGGTATTATCGGACAGGAAATCAAGATGTACGACGATTCTCCCGACTGGCGAGTAATGTTCAATATGCTTGAGAATATGTATCACAACCACCCTGTAAAGATTGATATTGCAGGTACAGTAGAAACTATTGCCGAAATCACAGCAGAAAAGCTGTATGATGTTTACAATGTATTCTACAATCTCAACAATATGGTGCTTTGTGTTTCTGGTAATGTTACAGTGGAACAGGTGCTTAAAACAGCAGATAAAATGCTCAAGCCCTGTGAAGAACACAAAATCACAAACTATTTTGAAAATGAGCCTTACGAAATTGTAAAGCCATATGTAGAGCAGAGCTTTTCAGTTGCAATGCCTATCTTTAATCTCGGCTTCAAAGAAAAGGCAGATGCAGTTACAACAGACAAGGCAGCGGCACAGACTGATATCCTTATGTTTATGCTGGCTTCTGCCACAAGCACACTCTACCGTAAGCTTATGGACGAAAACCTTATAAATGACTCATTCTCTTATGAGGTGTTTGACGGTCCGGGTTATTGCTCTGTTATCTTTGGCGGTGAGTCAAGAGAGCCTGAGCGTGCCGCAAAGCTTATCAAAGAATATATAGCACAAATCAAGTCAGAGGGCATTGACAGAGAAGAATTTGAGATTGCTAAAAAAGCACTCTACGGCAACACTGTTTCAGCTCTTAATTCAGTTGACTCAATCGCAAATATTCTTGCAGACACTCACTTCAAGGGCAACAAAATGTTTGATTATATTGAAGAAATTGCAAACGCCACTTTCGAGGACGTTTCTGCAAGACTTGATATGATGCTTGATGTTGACAATACAACACTTTCAGTTGTAAAGCCTCTTGAGGCGGAGGCATGATATGGATTATAATGTTTCTTTTCCCGAAATGGGGCTTGAATTTACTATAAACCCTGTAGCCTTTACAATCGGTGATTCACCTGTCTACTGGTATGGTGTTATTATCGCATCAGGTCTTATGCTTGCAGTTTTGTATGCATGGGTAAGTGCAAAACGCTATAATGTTGATAAAGATAAACTTATCAACTGCGTTCTGGTCGGTATAGTAACGGGAATTATCGGTGCAAGACTTTACTTCTGCTTTTTTGAGTGGGATTATTACGGACAACATCCTGTTGAGATTCTCTATATCAATAAAGGCGGACTTGCCATATATGGCGGCATAATCGGTGCACTTCTCGGCGGACTTACGGTTGCAAAAATTCAGAAAATGAAGGCTTTTCCTGTTCTTGATGTAACTATGATAAGTTTTCTCATCGGACAAGGTATAGGTCGTTGGGGTAACTTTATGAATCAGGAAGCCTTCGGCTCCGTTACCGACCTGCCTTGGGGTATGGTTAGCGAAGGCACAGGCGGTGCGATGGTGCATCCGTGCTTTTTATATGAGTCTTTGTGGTGCCTGCTTGGTTTTGTTTTAATTCATTTTTACAGCAGAAAAAAGCAGAGATACGCAGGACAGGTGTTTTTTATGTACCTTGCATGGTACGGCTTTGAAAGAATGATTGTTGAAGGCCTGCGTACAGACAGTCTTTATCTTCCGTTCCAGCTTTTCGGGACAGATGTCAGAGTTTCACAGCTTTTATCAGCGGTGATTTTAGCAATCGGTGTAATTATGTTGATTATAAATATTAAAAGGGAGGATCCATTCTATGCAGATTATAGACGGAAAAAAGGTATCAGCAGAAGTAAAAGAAGAAGTAAGAAAGCAGGTTGAACAGCTACAGGCTGAACACGGCATCACACCGGGTCTTGCTGTTGTAATCGTAGGCGATGACCCCGCATCAAGAGTTTATGTAAATAACAAGAAAAAGGCTTGTGAGGTTGTAGGCTTTAAGTCAGAGGAGTATGCACTCCCTGCTGAAACAACTCAGGAAGAGCTCTTAGAGCTTGTACATACTCTCAACGAGAAGAAGGATATCAACGGTATCCTTGTTCAGCTTCCGTTGCCAAAGCACCTTGATGACAAGGCTGTTATCGAGGCTATCAATCCACAGAAGGACGTTGATGCATTCCACGCAGTGAACGTAGGTAAAATTATGCTCGGTGAGTACGATTTCTTACCTTGCACACCTGCTGGTGTTATGGAAATGCTCCATAATTACAATATTGACGTAAACGGCAAAAACTGTGTTGTAATCGGCAGAAGCAATATCGTAGGCAAGCCTATGGCTATGCTTTTACTCCACGAAAATGCAACAGTAACAATCTGCCACAGCCGCACACAGAATCTTGCAGAGGTTTGTGCAAGAGCAGACATTCTTGTAGCTGCAGTAGGTAAGCCAAAGTTTGTTACACCTGATATGGTAAAAGAGGGTGCAGTTGTAATTGACGTAGGTATGGACAGAGATGAAAACGGCAAGCTCTGCGGTGACGTTGATTTTGAGGCAGTTAAAGAAAAATGTTCATATATCACACCTGTTCCGGGTGGTGTAGGTCCTATGACAATCGCAATGCTTATGAAAAATACAATCAAGGCGGCAAAAATTCAGAATAATCTTTAATACTGTCGTTTTTACTGTTGACAAGTATTGTACTTTGTGGTATAGTATATAAGCCGCATATTGTGGGCTTTCAAATGGATTTATCCTGCCTGCAGATAGCGAGACATATGAAAAGGTGGTACTAAAATGTACGCAGTTATTGAAACAGGCGGTAAGCAGTATAAGGTAACAGTTGATGAAGTTATCTTTATCGAGAAGCTTAACGTTGAAGCAAACGACACAGTAACATTTGATGTAGTCGCTGTAGGTTCAGACGACGGTATCAAGGTTGGAGCTCCTTATGTTGAGGGTGCTAAGGTTACTGCTGAAGTATTGAAGAATGGTAAAGGCAAGAAAATCAGAGTTGCTACTTACAAGCCTAAGAAGGGCGAGAAGAGAACAATGGGTCACAGACAGCCTTACACACAGGTTAAGATCACAGCTATCGAAGCCTAAGGTTTATGATTAAGGTAACATTTGAAGCCGGTAACGGTGTGATTAAAAATGTCTGTATCAGCGGTCATTCAGGATATGCTGAGGAAGGCTCTGATATAGTTTGTGCCGCAGTCAGCTCTGCCGCAATTATGACATTCAACACAATCACAGAGGTTATGAAGCTTAAGGCTGACGTTACCGAGAATGACGGATATTTAAAATTTTGTCTGTCAGATCAGGAAGCAGTTAAGTCCGCAGATATTCTTGAGGGATTGAAACTGCATCTGCTTGGATTGTCCGAGCAGTACAAAACTTATATTAAAGTAAAATTTTCGGAGGTGTAAGGTAATGATTAAAATAAACATTCAGTTGTTCGCTCACAAAAAAGGTATGGGTTCTACAAAGAACGGCCGTGACAGTGAATCAAAGCGTCTTGGCGTTAAGCGTGCAGACGGCCAGAAGGTTCTCGCAGGCAACATCCTTGTAAAGCAGAGAGGTACACACATTCATCCAGGCAACAATGTTGGTATCGGTTCTGATGACACATTGTTTGCAAAGATCGACGGTGTAGTTAAGTTCGAGCGTGTTGGCAAGGACAGAAAGCGTGCAAGCGTTTATCCCGTTGAGCAGTAATTTTATTGCATTACTTAGGGTGGATACTTTATCCACCCTTTATTTTTTATAAATATGATAATAATATATTGTATAGAAAAAGGGGGTTAAACAATGTTTGTAGATAAGGCGAAAATATTCATAAAAGCCGGTGACGGCGGTGACGGTGCCGTATCCTTTCACCGTGAAAAATACGTAGCGGCAGGCGGTCCCGACGGTGGTGACGGTGGTAAGGGCGGTAATGTTGTTTTTATGGCAGACACAAACCTTTCCACACTTGCTGATTTCCGTTATAAGCGTAAGTATATAGCGAAAAAAGGTGAAAACGGCAGAGGCGGAAGATGCAGAGGTAAAAATGCCGAGGATTTGATTATTAAGGTACCTATGGGTACTCTTATAAAGGAAGAAGAAAGCGGCAGAATCCTTGCCGACGTTTCAACCGATGAGCCTTATGTTGTTGCACGTGGTGGTAACGGTGGTTGGGGTAACCCGCATTTTGCAACACCTGTCCGTCAGGTGCCTAGATTTGCAAAGCCTGGTTTACCCGGTGAAGAATTTAATGTAGTGCTTGAGCTTAAACTTCTTGCAGACGTTGGCTTGGTAGGCTTCCCGAATGTAGGAAAAAGCACACTTGTTTCTGTAGTTTCACAGGCTAAGCCGTTGATTGCAAACTACCACTTTACAACAATTACTCCTGTACTCGGTGTTGTTTCAATCGAAGAAGGTTCATCATTTGTTATGGCGGATATCCCCGGACTTATCGAGGGTGCATGGCAGGGAACAGGTCTCGGTCATCAGTTCCTGCGTCACGTTGAAAGATGCCGTATGCTTGTTCATATCGTTGACGTTTCAGGCTCAGAGGGTCGTGACCCGATTGAAGACTTTGAAACAATCAATGCAGAGCTTGAAAAGTACAATCCTGAGCTTGCACAGCGACCAATGGTTGTTGCAGGTAACAAGTGCGATATGGCTACAGATGAGCAGATTGAGGAATTCAGAAAATATGTTGAAGCCAAGGGTTATGATTTCTTCCCGATAATGGCGGCAATCCGCTATGATGTTGACCCCTTGCTCAATAAAATCAGAGAAATGCTCTCAAAGCTTCCTCCGATTCTCCACTATGAGGCTGAGCCTGCACCGGTTGTTTCTGCAGAAGACTTCGACGACCATAGTGTAACTGTCAAGAATGTAAACGGCATTTATGTTGTTGAGGCTGATTGGTTATTGCAGGTTATGAAAAGCATCAATTTTGATGATTACGAAAGCCTTAACTATTTCCAGAAGGTGCTTATTGACAACGGTGTAATTGATGCACTCCGTGCCAAGGGCTGTGCCGAGGGTGACACAGTTTCTATATATGAGCTTGAATTTGACTTTGTTGATTAAGGTGAATGTGTATGGATAAGCTTGAAAATATTGCAATTTCCCATACCTATGCCGATGATATATCGCCCCTCACACTTGCTTTTGTGGGAGATGCCGTGTTTGATTTGCTTGTCAGAGGTTGGCTTGTCAGACAGGCAAACCGCCCTGTAGGTGAGCTTAATAAAATGAAAGTCGGATTTGTAAACTGTAAAAATCAGGCTGAGTTTGCAAAAATTCTTTTACCGATTCTTTCAGAAAAAGAAACTTCTGTATATAAACGTGGCAGAAATGCCGCACCTAAATGTACTCCCAAAAACGGCACAGTTGCAGACTATCACAGTGCAACAGGTCTTGAAAGCTTGTTTGGCTACCTTTATCTTAAAGGCGAAAATGAGCGTATAAACAAGCTTTTTGATGTGATTTTAGATTCACAAAATGACTTTGCCGACAGCAACACAAAGTGATAATATGGAGTACATACAACATAAGAATTACTTTGTGAATGCAGTATAATTCTATAAAGAAAAATTATTGCAAAAACATTAAAATTTTATCGAAAAACATACGCATTTTCTGATAAAATTCAGTTGACAAAGGGCGAATACTTTTGTATAATAATTAACAGCGTTTTAATATGCGTTTATGCGGTCAAGAGGTGCAATTATGCTTTTTGAACTTAAAAGTGTCTTCCAAAATGAGGGCGAAGTAAAAGAAATCAGCTATCAGCTGGATATGAGCAATATTGACATTGACGGTGTTTATCCATTCAAAACTCCGGTCGATATTACCGCAACAGCAAGTAACAGAGCAAGTCTTGTTGACCTTGAGCTTTCTGTTAGCTTTGGCTATGCCAGAAGCTGTGACAGATGCGGTGAGGATTTCACAAGAGAGATGAAATATGTTTTCAAACATAAGCTTGCTCAGGTGCTTGAAAGTGACGGCAACGACGATTATATTGAAACACCTGACTTTAAACTCGAGCTTGACGAAACGGTTATTTCCGACATACTGCTTTCACTTCCGCAGAAAAATCTCTGCAGAAGCGATTGTAAGGGACTTTGTCAGAATTGCGGTCATAACCTTAATATGGGTGACTGCGATTGCGATAAACGTCAGATAGACCCGAGGCTTGAGATTCTTAAACAATTTATGAATTGATATATTGTAATTTTAAGGAGGTCTTTGTAATGGCAGTACCTAAGAGAAAAACATCACACGCAAGAAAAAGCTCAAGACGTTCAACAGTTTGGAAGCTCAACGCTCCTACTATTGTAATTTGCCCAGATTGCGGTGAGTACAAGGCAGCTCACAGAGCTTGCGGCAACTGCGGTAAGTATAACGGCAGACAGGTTATCGCAAAAGCTGAAAACTAATTTTAGTTATAAACATCATGGGCGGCAGAATTCTGTTGCCCTTTTGTTTTTATTAGGGTATAATTTATCGACTCTTAACAAGAGGTGGAAAACGTGGCTGTAAAGATTTTTGATGTGACTGCTAACAGTCACGCTTGCAGAGCAGATATTAAAAAGGGTGAAACCCTTATTTCTATAAACGAAAATATAATAAACGATGTTCTCGACTATCGCTTTTATCAGGTAAACCGTGAGCTTTTTCTCAAAATTGAGGATGAAAACGGGAATGTAAGAGATGTGAGGATTGTAAAGAGCGAGTATGAGGAGATAGGTCTTGAGTTTGAAACCTATCTTATGGATGAGCAGAAAAGTTGCAGAAATAAATGTATTTTTTGTTTTATCGACCAGCTTCCGAAAGGTATGCGTGAGTCGCTCTATTTTAAAGATGACGACAGCCGACTTTCGTTTTTGTTTGGTAACTATATTACTCTTACAAACCTTACTCAGCACGAAATCGACAGAATCATAAAAATGCATATCAGTCCTATAAATGTTTCGGTGCATACCACAAACCCTGAGCTGAGATGCAAGATGATGAACAACCGCTTTGCAGGAGATGCTCTGAAACACCTTAAAAGCTTCGCGGAAGCCGGTTTGTGCATAAACTGTCAGATTGTATCCTGCCCCGGAGTAAACGACGGAGAGGAGCTTAAAAGGACCTTTACAGACCTTGAGGCTCTTGGTGTGAACCTTGTTACTGTTGTACCCGTAGGTCTTACACGTTACCGTGATGGTCTGTATCCTCTTGTTCCTTACACACAGCAGACAGCCGCAGAAACTCTTGATATTATCGAGAGCTGGGGCGATAAGTGTGTTGAAAAGTACGGCAGAAGAATTTTCTTTGCGGCTGATGAATTTTATATTAAGGCTGACAGAAAAATTCCCGAGCCTGATTTTTACGAAGGCTTCGGTGCTGTTGAAGACGGTGTAGGAATGATTGCTTGTCTTAAAGAAGAAATTGAATTTGCGATAGAAGATAGCGTTGAAAACGACTCTTTAGACTATACACTCACCCTTGCTTGCGGCACAAGTGTCGCACCGCATATGCGTGAGATGATGGATATTATAAATACAAAATTTAAGAACATAAAAATAAACGTGGTGCCGATAGAAAACAATTTCTTCGGCGGTGGTGTGAATGTTTCCGGTCTTGTTACCGGACAGGATCTTATAGCACAGCTTCGAGGCAGAGACCTCGGAGAAAAGTTGCTAATCCCCTCAGCGATGCTCAGATTTGAAAACGATATCTTCCTTGACGATGTATCTGTAGAGGATGTCGAAAGAGAGCTTGATATTACTGTTGAGGCGGTAAATAATAACGGTGATGACCTCGTCAGGGTAATTACCGAAGTAAAGGAATGATAAGATGAACAAACCCGTAATTGCAATTGTCGGCAGACCAAATGTGGGAAAATCCACACTTTTCAATAAGCTCATCGGTCAGCGACTCTCCATAGTTGACGACACCCCCGGTGTTACACGTGACAGAATCTACGGAGAAGTTGAATGGCTTGGTAAGACTGCTTTTATCGTTGATACAGGCGGTATTGAGCCAAAAACTGATGATATTATTCTTGCTCAGATGAGACGTCAGGCACAGCTTGCAATAGATACTGCAAATGCCATTATCCTTGTTACAGACGGTAAAACAGGTATGGTAGCAACAGATATGGATATTGCACAGATGCTTATGAAATCAAACAAGCCTATTGTTGTCTGTGTAAATAAATGTGACGGAATCGGTGAGCCTACACCCGAGTTTTATGAGTTTTATAATTTAGGTCTTGGCGACCCTGTTCAGGTTTCATCTGTTCATGGTCATGGCACTGGCGATTTGCTTGACAGAGTTTTTGAGCATTTGAATTATGACGAGGTGCAGGAAGATGACGGCACAGTAATAAATGTTGCTGTAATCGGAAAGCCAAATGCAGGTAAATCCTCACTCATAAACAAAATAACCAACGAAGAACGCTGTATTGTATCAGATATTGCAGGTACAACCCGTGATACTATTGAT
This sequence comes from Ruminococcus sp., assembly GCA_036309445.1. Lineage (GTDB taxonomy): Bacteria > Bacillota > Clostridia > Oscillospirales > Acutalibacteraceae > Ruminococcoides. The sequence continues at coordinate 18,919 of JAXJTT010000039.1, forward strand.
ACAATGATAGAGAATAAATACGGTAAGTTCAACTTTACCGATACAGCAGGTCTTCGTCGTCAGAACAAGATTTATGACAATATTGAAAAGTATTCTATTATCCGTGCGAAAATGGCTATTGAACGCAGTGACGTCTGCGTAATAATGATTGATGCCGTAGCAGGAGTTACAGAGCAGGATACAAAAGTAGCAGGTCTTGCACACGAGGCAGGCAAAGCTTGTATTATTGCTATCAATAAGTGGGATGCAATCGAGAAAAACGATAAAACAATGCAAGAGTTCCGCAAGAAACTCGATACTGATTTTGCGTTTATGTCATATGCTCCGCAGGTGTTTATTTCTGCAAAGACAGGACAGAGACTAGATAAGCTATTTGAGTTTATTGTAAGCTGTGCTGAACAGGCGGCAAGAAGAATTACAACAGGTATGCTCAATGAGCTTCTTGCACAGGCTACAACAAGAGTTCAGCCACCAACAGATAAAGGCAAAAGACTCAAAATATACTATTGTACTCAGGCTTCTGTCAAGCCACCTACATTTATTTTCTTCTGCAATAACGCAGAATTGTTCCATTTCTCATATCAGCGATACCTTGAAAACAGAATAAGAGAATCATTCGGTCTTGAGGGTACGCCAATCAGAATTATTATCAGGGAGCGTGGAGAAAAATAATGGATTTTTATATGTCATTCTTAGCGGAAAACTGGTGGAGATTTCTCCTTACAGCAATTGCCGCGTATCTTCTCGGAAGTATCAACACAGCCGTAATCGTTACAAAAATCGTAACTAAAGGCAAGAAAGATATCCGTCAGATGGGTAGCGGAAATGCAGGCTTTACAAACGTGCTCAGAAGTGTCGGTAAAGTTCCGGCAATCTTCACTATTGTGTGCGATGCACTCAAATGTGTTATTGCGGTAATTATCGGCTGGTTTATCTTCTCGTTTGTTGCTGCAGACACTGCGGCAGTTTCAAGTGATCTTAGTTATATCGGAAAATATGTTGCAGGAATTTTCTGCATTTTTGGCCATTCATATCCTGTCTACTTCAATTTCAAGGGCGGCAAGGGTGTTGTTACGGCGGCTGGCCTGATGCTCAGTGAAGACTGGCGAGTATTTCTCCTGATTTTAGCTACTTTCCTTATTGTATTTGTTTTTACAAAAATTATTTCTATTTCAAGTATCACATGTGCAGTAATGTACGCAGTTTATACATTCATAATAACCTTCTTCTGTGATTATAGAGGTGGTGCAGGTTATTCATTAAGCTATGTAATAATCTCTACAGCCGCTGCGTTGATTATCGGTGTTTTCGTAATTGTAAAACATAAAGAAAATATCGGCAGACTCTTAAGAGGCGAAGAAAAGAAAATCACTGCAAAGAAAAGTAAATAAGTTTTTCAACACCTTTAAGCAACAATGCTTAGAGGTGTTTTCTTTGTGAAAATATAAGTAATAAGCTGAAAACTATTGCAAAAATCGGCAAAAAGTTGTAAAATGTGAATATAATTTCTTAAAAAGCTCGTTATTGATTTATAAAAATACATAACAGCACATACAAAGGAGATAATAAAATGTCAGATTGTATTTTTTGTAAAATTGCAGACGGCTCTATTCCGTCAACAAAAGTGTATGAGGATGATAAGATTCTTGCGTTTAAGGACCTTAACCCACAGGCACCGGTTCACACCTTAGTTATTCCTAAACAGCATATCTGTTGTGCAGATGCAATCAATGAGGAAAATTGCGAAGTAGTGGGTTATCTTTTTTCAAAAATTCCTGAAATCACAAAGTCACTCGGTCTTACAAACGGATACCGTATTATTAATAACTGCGGTGAAGATGGTGCACAGACAGTAAAGCATTTGCATTTTCATATTTTAGGCGGCACAAAGCTTCCTGAAAAAATGGCTTGATTGGAGATAATTATGGCTAAGTATAAAATGACTATTGCAGGACTTGAGCGTGAGCTGGAGTTGTTTCCTGTTAATGAAAACCTTAATATTGCGGCTTTCATAATGTTCAATGACGTAGAAATAACAGAAGCTTGTGCAAAAGCTTTGCTTGATATTTGCCCGAAGCACGATGTTGTAGTTACAGCCGAAGCAAAGGGAATACCTCTTTGCTATGAGATGGCACGTCAGGGATGCAGAAATTATGTTATTGCACGTAAGGGAATAAAAGTCTATATGGGTGCACCGCTTGAAGTTAGCGTGAAGTCAATTACAACTGCAGATGAGCAGAAGCTTTACCTCAGTGAAGATGATGTAAATTTCCTTGAAGGAAAAAAAGTGCTTATTGTTGATGATGTTATTTCGACTGGTAAGAGCCTTGAAGCACTCGAAAGCCTTATTGCACAGACAGGTGCAGAGGTTGTTGGTAAAGCCGCAGTGCTTGCCGAGGGTGATGCTAAGGATAGAGATGATATTATTTTCCTTGAGGAATTACCTTTGTTTTTTAACTAACATTATGAGTATAAATTACTAAAAGGATTGATTTAAATGAAACGACCACTTGCGTTGATTGGTATTACATATCTTTCAACGCTTGCGGTCGCTTTTTATTATCTTGATAATATTTCTACAATCGTGTTTGCCGCAGGATTTTTACTTGCGACATTCATTACATTGTTTCTTAAAATTGATAACTATAAAAGAAAAACAGCTATTGTTCAGTTTGTCGTAGTAATTCTTGCTTTTTGTTCAAGTTTATTTTATACAAATTTTGTTTATCAACCTACTGTTAATCGTTTTGATGGCACAAAAGCCCGAATAACTGCAACTCTTGTAGAAGAGCCAAGAAATTATTATAATAATTTTCTTTATCCTCTTGAAACTCAGACGATAAACGGAAAAGCAGAAAAAGTTAAAATTAATCTGATTTGCGAGCATACTCTGGAAATAGATGAATTTGATAAAATAGCTTGCACAATTGATATGTCGGAAAGCGATAATTCTTCAAATCTTTCCAAAAAGATATTCTTTACCGCCAATACAGACTATTATTTTAGTCATACGGTAACGCATACTGAGGAAAAACCTCTGTATTATTACGCAATAAAACTCAGACAAAAGATGAGCAAAGCACTCGATTCAATGATTACTTCCGAGTCTGCGTCATTGTGTAAGGCAGTGCTTTTAGGAGATAAGTATTCAATGCCAAACGAAATGCTTTCGGATTTTTCAGATACGGGAGTTACTTTCCTCATTGTGGTGTCAGGTATGCATCTGGTTGTAATTTGCAGTTTTGTCCTTTTCGTTGTCGAAAAAATAACTAAAAACAGACTTGCACAGTCAGTCACAGTTTTGATTTTTATATTTGCTTTTATGGCGGTTACAGGTTTTACCCCGTCAATAGTTCGAGCAGGAACAATGGCGTTTATTGTCTATATGGGTAAAATTGTGCATAGAAATGGTGATTCATTAAACTCTCTTGGTCTTGCGGCACTTGTTCTTACTGTTGCAAATCCGTATGCTGTAGGTGATGTTGGCTTGTTGTTATCTTTTACAGCCACAGCAGGCATAATTTTATGGTGCAAGCCTATTACTGACTTTATTATGAGTAAATTTAAAAAGCTTAAGCACGGTAAAAAAATAGTTGAATATTATGTAGGCTTGTTTTCAGCGTCTCTTTCGGCATCCTTGTGGGTTATTCCGATTACTGTATTATACTTTGGCAAAATTTCTCCTTATTCAGTTGTAATTTCAGTTATCGTTTCTCCGTTTGTCAGTGCTGTTATTGTATGTTCACTTCTTACGGTAGTATTTTTTTATATTTTTAAGTTTATAGCTTATCCATTTGCTATGTTGACAGATTTATGCTCAAGATTTGTGGTATTAGTGATAGGTGTTTTTGCTGATTTACCTTTTGCGTATGTAAAAGCAGACAGAATTTATTTTTATGTATGGGTTGCAACAACTTTTTTCTTTGCAGTGTTCGGATACTTTGTAAAGAATAAAGGCAGATACATAAAATATTGTATAATATTTTCAATATGTGTTCTCGTTTTCGGATATTCATTTTATACTCTTGTTGATTTAAATACTACTTCGCTTGTTGTATATAACACAAACGGCGGAATTACTGCACTTGTGAGAAATGGGGATAATTCTTCCATTATTTCCTGCGGAGGTAAATCAAGAGTGAAATGGAAAGTTATAAATGATATAACCTCGCATACAACAGATTTAGATTTTGTTATTGTTCCTTCAGGGAATAATGACTACAATGCTTATTTTGATTTATTCCAAAGAGAATTTGACGTATCGCAGTTTTTGTTATATGATAGTATGCAGACCGCAAATAACGATAATTATCGTCTTTTCGGTGATAACGAAAGTTTTTCAATACATTTAAATAATGAAACAACAAACAGTGTAATCAACATAGATGGCAATACCTGCCAACATTTGCAAGTAGAGGGTAAAACTGTTTTAATTGCACCCCAAAATGCAGATTTATCGTATTTACCAAAAGAATATCGTAAAGCTGATTTTTTACTTTCAAATGGCTTGCCTGAAAATACTGAGCTTCTTGAGTGTGATACTTTAATTCTTACGGTCAATAAGTATGAAATCACCAATAAAGCAGAAGGCAGGTTTAAAGAAGTAATCTGTGTTGAAGATAAAATTACAGTTGATATAAGCTGACGGAGGAAATATGGCTGTACTTACAGACAAACAAATGGATAAACATATAAAAGAAAAAAAGTTTGTACCGTTATATCTTATTTTTGGTGAAGAGCAGATGTATATAAAAAAATATACAGAAAAGCTTGTTGTGGCGGTAGCGGGCAAAGAGCCGAATGATTTTAACTTTCATACATTTTCAGGCGATATTGATTTAGATGAATTTGCGGCATCTGTGCAGATAGTACCATTTATGAGCGAGTACAACTGTGTTTTACTTTCTGATGTATTTTTTGATAATATGAATGCAGATGACCTTAGCCGTTTTGCAGATATTACAAAAAATTCTCCGGACACAACCGTGCTTATACTTTCAATGCCGTCGTATAAACCTGCAAAAAATAAAACCGCAATTACAGCTTTTAAAAAGCTTGCCGACAAAAAAGGTGTAGTCTGCGATTTTGCTATATTGACACAAGCAGAGCTTGAAAAATTTATTGCAAAATGGGCGAACGAAAACGGTAAGCTGATTTCTCATATAAATGCCGCAAAGCTGATTTCATACTGTGGCAAGGATATGAATTTACTGAAAAATGAAGTGAATAAAATATCAGCTTACGCAAAAGGCGAAGAAATCACACTTGAAGATATAGACAAACTTGCCACAGTTAATCTGGAGTCGAAAATCTTTACGCTGTCTGATGCGGTGTTAAACGGAAATGCCGAAAAAGCCTTCCGTACACTTGATAATCTTTTCTATCAGAGAGAAGAACCGATTATGATGCTTTATGTATTGTCTTCATCATATATTGATGCATACAGAATGAGAGTTGCAGACGAAAGCGGAGTGACTAAAAACGATGTATCAGCGGAGTTTGCCTATAAAAACCGTGCTTTTGTGCTTGAAAATGCAAAAAGAGCAACACGAAAAGTAACCACACAGGCACTCAGAAAATCCATTGATTTGCTGTTAAAGGCAGATGCAGACTTTAAAAGTGCGTCGGTTAATCACAGATTATATATGGAACAACTCATAGCTCAGCTTTTGCTTATCGCAAAGGAGGTTTAACCTTGATAAAAATAAAAGAGGCGATAATAGTAGAGGGAAGATACGATAAAATCAAGCTTTCTTCTTTGGTTGATGCCCCTGTAATAGAGACAAACGGATTCCGTGTTTTTTCAGATAAAGAAAAGCAAAGTCTTATAAGACAGATTGCTAACACAAGAGGTATACTTGTTTTTACAGACAGCGACTCAGCAGGATTTGTTATCCGAAATTTTTTAAGAGGAGTTGCAGATAAATCAAAAATCAAACATTGTTATATCCCTCAGATAAGCGGCAAGGAAAAGAGAAAAAAAGAGTATTCAAAGGAAGGCTTCCTTGGCGTTGAGGGTGTCAGCGATGAAGCAATAATTTCTGCAATCAGAAACAGCGGTGCAACAATAATCGGTGAGGAACAGGTTGAAAAAAGTGTAGCAATCACAAAGACAGATTTATATGTTCTCGGACTAAGCGGAAGAGAAAATTCTGATATATTAAGAAAGAAGCTTTTAACATATCTCAATATGCCGTCATATCTTACTGCAAATGCAATGCTTGCCGCACTAAATTGCTTATATTCTCTTGAAGAATTAAAAGAGATTCTTGAAAAAATTTAAAGCTAAATAAAATCACCATCCTTGTAAATAATAAGGATGGTGATTTTTTTGAAAAGATTAAAATGTGACTGCCTGCTTTTTGTTTTCGGGGGTCTTGCATATGCTTTGCTTGAAATTTTGTGGAGAAGAAGAACGCATTGGTCAATGGCAATAACGGGCGGTACCTGTTTTGTTTCACTTTTCAGACTGTATAAAAAATTCCCTGAAATGACCTTGAAAAGAAAATGCATAGTAGGCAGTCTGATAATTACCTTTTTCGAAGGTTTGTGCGGATTTATAGTTAATATAAAATATAAACTCAATGTCTGGGATTACAGCAGATGTGCACTTAATTTTAAAGGGCAAATATGCCCGTTTTACAGTTTTTTGTGGGCTTTGCTGTGCATACCGATAAGCGTGATTTGCAAATTGTTATGTAAAAATAAAAGAATTGTGTAAAGTCACCTTTGTGTCACTTTAGGTAAATATAATTATCCTTGTAAGATAATTACTTATAAATTCGGAGGGATAATTATGAATATTTTAAAGGTAGAAAATCTTGTAAAAACCTATGGCGAAGGTGACAATAAAATCAATGCTGTTGATGATGTCAGCTTTTCTGTAAACAAAGGTGAATTTGTAGCAATTGTAGGTGCAAGCGGTAGCGGTAAGTCAACATTACTTCATATGATTGGTGGCGTAGATACTCCTACAAGCGGTAAAATTTTTATCGACGGCAAAGAAATCAATGGTATGAGCAGTGATAAACTTGCTATTTTCCGTCGCAGAGAGGTCGGTATAGTTTATCAGTTCTATAACCTTATTCCTATTTTAAGTGTTGAAGAAAATATCACTTTACCTTGTGACCTTGATGGTAAAGAGGTTGATAAAGAAAGACTTGAAGAAATTTTAGAGTCATTTGCACTTTCAGAGAGAAGAAAAAATCTCCCGAATGAGCTTTCGGGCGGTCAGCAGCAGAGAACATCAATTGCAAGAGCTTTGATTAACAACCCTGCAATTCTACTTGCAGACGAGCCGACAGGTAACCTCGATACAAAATCTACAGATGGTATTATGGCTATTTTGAAGATGGCTAACCGTGTTTACAATCAGACAATTATTATGATTACACATAATATGGAGATTGCAAAGCAGGCAGACAGAATTTTAACAATCTCTGACGGTAAAATTGTTGAGGAGGCGAATTAATTGAATATATTAAACAAGCTTACCTTAAAAAATCTCAAGCTGAATAAAACCCGTACAATTGTAACGATAATCGGCATTATGTTGTCAACCATTCTCATTATGTCGGTTGCCGGAATGACAACAAGTATGCAACAGACGATGGTTGCCGATCAGATTAATTTCACAGGTGATCAGGAACTCTATTTCAAAAATACCAATTCAGAATTTATTGAAAAAATCAACACAAACAGAGATGTTCAGGAGGTCTATGTTCAGTCAGAGTTAGGCTGTGCCGTTGCTCCTGATGCACGAAACGAATACAGACCATACATAAACCTTGTAGGACTTACAAAAAATTCTTTTGAAAATGGTTTTAATATTAAGCTTTCAGAAGGCAGATTTCCGGAAAACGAGAACGAGGTTATCGTTACTGTAGATTCACTTGTAAGCTACGATTCAGATCTTAAAGTTGGAGATAAAATCACTCTTGATTTAGGTACAAGAATAGCGTCAAACGGTGAAGTTCTTTCAGATTTCGACGATCTTGCTGAGTTTATTTACAATGAGTATGATGACGAAGGTAATGTAACACTTGAGGTTACAGAAAGTATAGAAAATACTCAACCTAAGACTTTAACAGTTGTTGGTATTATCAAGAATGGCACAGGCTTCCAGCTTCTGGGTGAAAGTTGGAGTGCATGCAATTCTATGATAACACTTGTAAATGATTATACAGATGCTAAAAAGATAAATGCATATGTAAACATTAAGCCTGAGTCAGAAAAGAATTTTATTGAAATAACAGAACATATTACAGGATTATCTAATAGTTCTGTAGAAGCACTCTGGTCAACAGACCCATTCTTTATGGTATACTCAACGGAAGAAAATGCGGCAACTCAGTTACTTAAGGAAGAAGTTGAGCAAAATGAAAATTTCGATTCTGTTGTAGCTAATACTATGTTGATGGATTATAAAGGTTATAGCGTTTCAGAGTCAAGTATGAAATCTATTTATACATTTGTACTGCTTGGTGCTTTTGTTATTGTGTTTGCAAGTGCCTTTATAATCCGTAACAGCTTTGCGATTTCCATTACAGAAAAAACCAAGCTTTACGGAAAGCTCATTTCAGTAGGTGCTACACCTAAGCAGGTTAAGAGAAATGTTCTTTTTGAAGGCATTGTTTTAGGTTTAATCGGTGTTTCTCTCGGTCTTATTCTCGGTGCCGGTGTAGTAGCATTGCTCATATGGCTTATGAATTTGCTCCTCTCAGACTTTTTATACGGTTCAGTTTTTGTATACAGCTTGCCTTGGTGGGTGCCATTCTTTACAATAGGAATGTCGGCGTTGGTTATTTTCTTTTCTACATATGCAGCTGCTGAGCGTGCTTCAAAAATTGCACCTGTTGTTGCAATCAGAGGAAACAATTATGTTAAGTTATCAAAAAATAAGAAAAAATACAAAACACCTGCCTATATTAAAAAGATTTTCGGTATAGGTGGTGACATAGCTTATAAGAATCTCAAAAGAAACAAGAAAAAGTATCGTACAACTGTTATCTCTATAATTGTAAGTATTTCGATTTTTATCACAGTCTCATCTTTTGTTGATTATGGTATGAAGTATTCTAAAAATATGTATGGAGAGATAAAACATAATTTTATAGTGTATGGTTGTACTGAAGAACAGGGTGACGTTATAACAAGTTTTGATGGATTAACAGATGTTATACGAGTAAAAGATAATTATAATACATATGTAAAAGGCTTTAATGGCTTTAGTGATGCGTATAAAGCTAATGATGAATTTTATGATCCGACAGACCCTTATTACACAAGCGATACACATTACTTAACCGGAATTATATTAGAGGAGGAATATTTTAAAGAGTTTGTCGAGGCTTTTGAATTTGATTACGAACAGGTAAAAGATAAAGCAATTATCTACAATGTGTTTAATTATGCAGATGAAAAAGGTAAGTTTTGCTCGGACAGACTTTTTGATATTTCTAAGGATGCAAAGTTCGATATCACTTTTAACGCTGATGATAGCAATGATGGTTCAGTTAAGTGTGAGGTAACAGGTGTCGATTTTGGTGGCGAGATTATAACTTCACATATACCTTTTGATAATTTGTTCCCGCTTTACAGTGGTACTGTTATCTTAAGCGAAAGCTGGGCTGAAAATAATATAAATAATGCATCTATGTTTAATAGTACTATTTATATGAATTGTGAAGATCCTGAAGAGCTTAGTGATGCTATCAACGAGCTTGGTTATTATAATGTTGAGTGTGAGAACTATCAGGAATTTATTGACCAGATTGATAACTTTATACTTGTGATTTCAATTTTTGCGTATGGATTTATCACAGTTATTTCGCTTATCGGTGTTACAAACATCTTTAATACTGTATCAACAAATATGAATCTCAGAAGAAAAGATTTTGCTATTTTACGTTCTGTTGGTATGACTAAAAAAGAGTTTAATAAAATGATAAAACTCGAAACCTTGTTCTATGGTGCTAAAGCTCTTGCAATCGGACTTCCTTTAGGTA
>JAXJTT010000040.1:0-4487 GCA_036309445.1 Ruminococcus sp.
GTTTACGCAACAAGAGTTGCGGCTAATACCTTTATCCCCGGCACCGATGTTGTAATCGAGCTTGGTGGTGAAGATGCAAAGATTCTTTTCCTTACAAATGGACTTGAGGTAAGAATGAATGGTACCTGTGCAGGCGGTACAGGTGCGTTTATCGACCAGATGGCAACTTTGCTCAATGTTCCTCTTGAGGAGCTTGATGACCTTGCAAAACAGTACGAAAAGACATATACTATTGCTTCACGTTGCGGCGTGTTTGCAAAAACTGATATTCAGCCACTCTTAAATCAGGGTGCAAGAAAGAGCGATATTGCAGAAAGTATTTTCAATGCGGTTGTAAGCCAGACTGTTGCAGGTCTTGCACAGGGTCGTGAAATTGAGGGTCAGGTAGTTTACCTCGGTGGCCCGCTTACATTTATGAGTGAGCTTAGAAACTGCTTTGACAGAACTTTGAATACAAAGGGTATCTGTCCTGAAAATTCTCTTTATTACGTTGCCTGTGGTGCGGCTCTTTGTGCTGAAAATACTATTGACTTCGACAAGGTTATTGACGAGGTTAAAAATTACACAGGAAGCGGAAACTTCGCTTTCAACCCTCCTTTGTTTGCAGATGAGGAGGATTATAACAAATTTATCGAGCGTCACAACAAAGCTACGGTAAATCAGAAAGAGCTTAAAGGCTACAAAGGCAAGGCTTATATCGGTATGGACGCAGGCTCAACCACCGTCAAGGGTGTAGTCCTGAATGATGAGGGCGAGCTTCTTTATTCAAAGTATCTCCCGTCAAAAGGAAATCCTGTTGAAATCATCAAAGCTTTCCTCGAAGAAGTGTACTCCGTAAACCCACAGCTTAATGTTGTTTCATCAGCTGTTACAGGTTACGGTGAAGAAATTATCAAAAATGCATTTGATGTTGATTTTGGTATAGTTGAAACTATTGCTCATTTCACAGCCGCAAAATATTTTATGCCTGATGTTGAATTTATCATTGATATCGGCGGTCAGGACATCAAGTGCTTCAAAATACATAACGGTGCAATCGACAATATCTTCCTCAACGAGGCTTGCTCTTCAGGTTGCGGAAGCTTCCTGCAGACATTTGCAAATGCTCTGGGCTATGAGATTGCAGATTTTGCAAAGCTTGGTCTTTTTGCAAAGCGTCCTGTTGACCTTGGCTCACGTTGCACAGTATTTATGAATTCAAGTGTTAAGCAGGCTCAGAAAGACGGTGCGACTATTGAGGATATTTCAGCAGGTCTTTCACTGAGCGTTGTAAAAAATGCTTTATATAAGGTTATCCGTGCTTCAAGCCCCGATGAGCTTGGCAGAAAAGTAGTTGTGCAGGGTGGTACATTCCTTAACAATGCTGTTCTTCGTGCTTTTGAGCAGGAAATGGGTGTTGAGGTTGTTCGTCCGAATATTGCAGGTCTTATGGGTGCCTACGGTGCGGCTCTTTATGCTAAGAATAAGTGTGGCTCAGAGGGCAAGAGCAGTATTGCAGACAGCAAGGCTCTCAAAGAGTTCAAGCACGATATCAAGGTTATCAACTGTGGTCTGTGTAACAACAACTGCCGTCTTACAGTCAATTCATTTGGTGGCGGCAAGAAATTTATTGCAGGCAACAGATGTGAACGTCCGATAACAAAAAAAGCTCCTTCGGACGATATGAATATGTATGCATACAAGCTACAGCTTTTAGATGAATACAAGCCTGTTGAAGGTCTCAGAGGTAAACTCGGAATCCCGATGGGACTAAATATGTTTGAAATGTACCCATTCTGGTACAGATTCTTTACAGAGCTTAAGTTTGAGGTAATGCACTCACCTTACTCAACAAGAAAGCTCTATCAGTGCGGTGAGCAGACAATTCCAAGTGATACTATCTGCTTCCCTGCAAAACTTTTACACGGTCACGTACAGACTCTTATCAACGAGGGTATCAAGACAATTTTTTATCCTTGTCTGTCATATAACTTTGACGAAAATCTTGGTGACAACCACTATAACTGCCCTGTTGTTGCATACTATCCAGAGGTTATCAATAATAATATGAAGGATATCCGTAAGGTGCAGTTTGTCAAGGACTATTTCGGTGTTCATCGTCCTAAGGACTTCCCTAAAAAGGCTTATGAGAATCTTTCAAAGCATTTCCCTGACCTTACTCTCAACGAGGTAAGAGTTGCGGCTAAGAAGGCTTATGAGGAGCACGATAACTTCAGAAAAAAAGTTGTTGAAAAGGGTAACGAGATTATCGCTAAGGCAGAAAAAGAGGGCAAGAAGATTGTTGTTCTCTCAGGACGTCCTTATCATGTTGACCCCGAAATCAACCACGGTATAGATAAGCTGATTGCAGGCTTTGACGTTGCAATTATCAGTGAGGATGTTATTTCTCCAAGAGTAGAGAAGTTTACAACAGGTGTGCTTAACCAGTGGACATATCATTCAAGACTTTATGCGGCGGCTAAGTATATCACCACAAGAAAAGATATGGAGCTTGTGCAGCTTGTTTCCTTTGGTTGCGGTGTTGATGCTATTACAACTGACGAAGTAAGAGAAATCCTCGAAAAAGAGGGCAAGATATATACTCAGATTAAAATTGACGAAATCACAAATTTAGGTGCGGTAAAAATCCGTATCCGCAGTTTACTTGCTGCGATTGACAACGATTAAGTAACTGAAAGGCAGGTTTAAAACCGATGGCTCAGCTTAAATATGATAAATCGGGACGTTTGCTTTTTACAAAGGAAATGAAAAAGGAATACACAATCCTTATGCCGAATATGGCTCCCATTCATTTTAATATCCTTAAAAATGTTTTTACACACTATGGCTACAAGGCTGAACTTCTTGACACCTGCGGTCCGGAGATTGCTCAGACAGGTCTTAAGTATGTTCATAATGATACTTGTTATCCTGCACTTCTCGTAATCGGACAGTTCATAAATGCTTTGCAGAGTGGCAAATATGACGTTCACAAGGTCGCTTTGATGATTACACAGACAGGCGGCGGTTGCCGAGCTTCAAACTACATTTATCTGCTCAGAAAGGCTCTAAAGAAGGCAGGTTTTGAGTTTGTTCCTGTTATCTCACTTTCTTTTGGTATGGAAAAGAACAGCGGCTTCTCACTTACAATTCCTCTTATCAGAAGATTTGTAGGCGGTCTTGTTTACGGTGACCAGCTTATGCTGCTTTCTAACCAGACAAAGCCTTATGAGGTGAATAAGGGCGAGACAATGCAGCTTGTTGAGGATTGGAGTAAAAAGCTTTCTGATATGCTCAACGAGGGTAATGGCTACACTCTTGAAGAAATCGACGAAAACCTAGAGAAAATCACTGAGTCTTTCTCAAAGATCAAGCTTAACAAGACTCCTAAGGTAAAGGTTGGTATCGTAGGCGAGATTTACGTTAAATATTCAAAAATGGCTAATAATGGTCTTGAGGAGTTTCTTGCTTCTCAGGATTGTGAGGTTTGTGTTCCGGGTCTTATGGGCTTTGCGGCTTTCAAGGTTGATAACAGAATTGAAGACTACAAGCTTTTCGGCGGAAGCAAACTTAAATACCGTGCATGTAAGTTCCTGCTTGACTATCTTACAAAGATTGAGGCACTTATGATTGAGGCGGCTAAGAAGTATAACTTCGTGCCACCACACGAGTATGCACACACAAAGAAGCTTGTAAAGGGTGTTATCGGTTACGGCAGTAAGATGGGCGAGGGCTGGCTTCTTACAGCAGAAATGCTTGAGCTTGCCGAGACAGGCTATGAGAATATTGTTTGCACACAGCCGTTCGGTTGTCTGCCTAACCATATCAACGGTAAGGGTGCAATCCGTAAAATCAAGGAGATAAACCCGAAAGCAAATATTGTTACAATCGACTATGACCCAGGTGCTCCTAAGGTTAATCAGGAAAACCGAATCAAGCTTATGCTTGCAGTAGCAAAAGAAGAGCTTGCAAAATCAGTTGAGAAATAATTATAGATAATATTATTATGGGCGGTAGATTACTACCGCCCTTTTGTAATGTAATAAAAAGCCATTGTTACGTAATGTAACAATGGCTTAAACTGTTTATGTTAAGTTAATTGTCGGGAATTAAACTTTGATAAACAACAAATGTTTTCTTCTCGACTTGTGAGTGTGGTTACTCCGCCGATTTGGATGCAAAATCACTGTTGCCCGATTTTTCTGAAACGTTCATAACGAGCGTTTGTGAGTTCATCGTCTGTGAGTGCAAGATTCTTTTCAAAAGTTCTTGCTATGAGAAGCTTAAGGCTTTCGAACATAGCCGCATCTTCAGCCTTTGGTTCTCTTATGATACGCTCGATTACACCAAATCTGAACAAATCCTGTGCGGTCATTTTGAGAGCTTCAGCCGCCTGCGGAGCTTTTGAACTGTCTTTCCAGAGGATTGACGCACAGCCTTCAGGTGAAATTACCGAATAAACGGAATTTTCCATCATCCATACTTCGTCAGCTACAGCAAGACCGAGA
>JAXJTT010000041.1:0-3398 GCA_036309445.1 Ruminococcus sp.
ATAAGATACAGGCGTTTTCGGTTGAAACATCAGGATTGTTTGATATCGACTGCGAGCTGATTTTATGGTATTCAACTTTAGGTATGATCAGATTTGAATTTCTTGCTAATACAAAAGTTCCGGAAATTTGTCGCCTGATTTCAGAGTGTCTTATGTAAATAATAACAGCGGAGTGTTTTTCTGCACTCCGCTGTTTTACTTTTATTGTATTATTTTGTTATCATCGCAACAGTCTCAATATGAGCTGTGTGAGGGAACATATCTACAGGCTGTATTTTTTGTACTTTATAGTTGCTGTTTTCACAGAGATATTTTAAATCTCTTGCCATAGTTTCAGGATTGCAGGAGATGTATACAACTTTTTCAGGTGACATTTTAATCAGGGAGGAGAGGAATCTTTCATCACTTCCTGCTCTTGGCGGATCCATAAATACGACCTCGGGCTTTTCGTTTTCGTCTGCAACCGCCTCCATAAATTCGCCTGCGTCGCCCTGATAGAATCTAATATTTTTCATATCATTAGCTCTTGCGTTTGTAACGGCATCTTTTACAGCATCCTTATTAAGTTCAACGCCGACAACATTTCCTGCTCCTCTTTTTGCGGCTATAATGCCGATAGTACCTATTCCGCAGTATGTATCAAGTACGGTTTCGTTGCCTTTAAGCTCTGCAAATTCTATTGCTTTTCCGTAAAGCACTTCTGTCTGCACAGGGTTAATCTGATAAAAGCTTTTTGGTGAAATTCTGAACTTACATCCGCAAAGTATATCTTCAATATAGCCTTTGCCGAAAAGTACCTTTTGCTGTTCACCGAGTACAAGGTTTGTTCTGTATGGATTGATATTCTGAACAACGGTTTTGATTTCGGGAAACTGCTTGGTAATCGCTTTTACAAAGTTGTTTTTTGAAGGAAAAACAGATGAACCTGTAACAAGAACAAGCATAACCTGATTTGTCGCAAAGCCTCTTTTTACAAGCACATGTCTTAAAAAGCCCTTTTGCAAATCTTCATCATAGGTTGTAAGCTTGAATGATTTAAGCATTTTTCTGACTGCAACAATTATTTTATCTGCTGTTACATCTTCGGTCATACATTCATCAATGGCAACAATATTGTGAGTGCCTGACTGATATACACCCGAAATTACCCTGCCTTTTCTGTCTGTACGAAAAGCCGCCTGAACCTTGTTGCGGTAGTGATAAGGATTTTCCATACCGATTATGGTGTCTACCTTGCAAAACTTTGAAAGTAGCTTTTCTACTTTTCTCTGCTTAAATCTAAGCTGTTCGTCATATGTCAGATTCTGTAACTGGCAACCACCGCATTTTTTATATACAGGGCAACTTCCTCTTTTTATGTTTTCTTTAGTCTGGCTCATAAACTGTCCTTTCATTTTTTAAAAAAGAGCCAAACCGTTACGGCTCGGCTCTGGTGAGTATTATTCTTCTGAGTTTTTATCGTTGTTTTCTGAATCTGTATCAATACGTTTAGCAACAACACGGATAATTCGCTGATGTGATACTTCCATAATTGTAAATCTGAAACCGCCTGCTTCGATGCTTTCACGTTTTTGCGGAATTGTTCCGGCGTTTTCAAGAATATATCCGGCAACAGTTATGCTGTCGCTTTCGATAGAATTGCTGTCAAGGTCAAATAAAGCAAGCATATCGTCAAGCTCAATATCGCCGTTGACAAGGAACTCGTCCTTGCCGATTTTATAGTATGTATGCTCGATTTCTTCGTCCTCGTCCCAGATATCACCGACAATTTCTTCAAGTAAATCTTCCATTGTAACTATACCGAGTGTGCCTCCGTATTCGTCAGTGACAATAGCAAGGTGACTTTTTGTATGTTTGAAAGAACTGAGAATCTTGGAAAGCTTCTGAGTTCTGAAAACAAAGTACGGCTTTTGCATAATGTCACGCACATCGGGTGCAATACCGTCGGCGAGGTTTTCAAGATAATCTCTTGTGTGTAAAACACCAACAATATTATCTACAGTTTCTTCATAAACAGGGATTCTTGAGTACCTGTTTTCGATAATTATATTCTTGATTTTTTCCTGTGAGTCAGCAGTGCTTACAAATACAACATCAACTCGTGGTGTAAGGATTTCTTCAGCAGTCTTGTCGTCAAAATCAAGAGCTTGTCTCACCATTTCGCTTTCGCTTTCTTCAAGTATGCCTTCTTCTTCGATGCTTTCAACAATATACTTAAGCTCGTTTTCAGTAACGGAAGGGGAGTCCTCTTTGCCGCCTGAAATAAATAAAGCAAATGTCTTTATTTTTATGAATATAAATACAAAAGGAGTAAATATAAACATTAAAAGCTTAAGCAATCCTGCTGTTTTATATGAAAAGCTGTCACAATGCTCTTTTGCAAGACATTTAGGGATAATCTCGCCGAAAGTCAGAACAAGTAAAGTAGTTGCACCTGTTGCAATTGCGGAACCGGCATCTCCAAAAAGCTCAAGACAAAGCACAGTTGCAAGTGAAGAACAGCTTAAATTTACAACATTGTTGCAAATAAGAATGGTTGTAAGAGCCTTGTCAAAATTTTCTATAACATACAAAGCTTTTTTTGCACCTTTGTTGCCCTCATCAGCAGTTTTTTGTGTGCGTATTTTATTAACGAAAGAAAATGCTGTTTCTATTGCTGAGAAAAAAGCAGATAATCCTATTAATATAAGAATTATTATTCCCATAATTATTTCTGGTTGCAAGTATTGTTCACTCCAAATACATTATTACAAATATACTACTATAATTCTTTTACAACATTATTGTTTTTAAGAAAAAAGAGCAAAAAGATTGAAATATATTCCTTGAAATGTTATAATAACAAAGTATACTTGCATAAAACTGATTATGTGTATTGATTTTTATAAAATTGATTTTTTCGGTATTATATTCTGCATTCCGGAGAAAATATTTTCGGAGGTGCAGTATAATGGCACAAAAAGAAAAGGAAAAAAACAGTTTCTCAAAAAACCGAAAAAACTCAAAAGAAGATTTTGTGAAAAATCCTTCTGACTCTCCCGAAACAAAGTCTATTGAAAAAGACAGCCCTATAGATGAATCACACACTGACCAGATTGACGAAACAGGCTCAATCCTTGCCACTCACAAAGACAGCATAATTCATTGTCTTACGGTAATCGGTCAGATTGAAGGGCATTATATCTTGCCGTCACAGAATAAAACTACTAAATACGAGCACGTCATTCCTCTGCTTGTTTCGATTGAAGAAGACGAGAGGATAGACGGTCTTCTGATTCTTCTCAATACCGTAGGCGGAGATGTGGAAGCAGGTCTTGCGATTGCCGAGGTTATTTCGGGAATGAAAAAACCTACTGTATCAATCGTACTCGGTGGCGGTCATTCAATTGGTATACCTC
>JAXJTT010000042.1:0-13151 GCA_036309445.1 Ruminococcus sp.
ATTTTTGATATAACGTAGGGCGGGGCTTGCTCCCGCCGAAAAGGGTTCCAATAGAATCATGATATGTTTGTATAAGAATAACAAAAATCAATATTACAAAATTATAACCTCGATGTTTGATAGTGTTATGCGGCGGGAGCAAGCCCCCGCCCTACGATGAACAAACAGGTCTGTCCAATGAGAAAAAACATAGTTTTACATCACATTCATTGTCGGGCTGCAAAACGTATAGGCAAACGATACTATCTCCTCGAATTGTGGGCGGGGTCACCCCGTAAACATTAATTTACAGAACAAAGGAGTTGAAATTATGAAACTCATAAAAGCAACCGTAAATGATGCAAAATTTCTCTGGGAAATGCAAAAAGAATCTTTTGCATCACTTCTTGAAAAATATCAGGATTTCGACACAAGCCCTGCTTCCGAGCCTCTTGAAAAAACGATTTTCAGACTGGACCAACCGGAAACCTATTACTATATAATAGAAAAGGACGGAGAAGTTACAGGTGCCATAAGAATCATTGACAAAAAAGACGGCGAAACAAGAAAAAGAATTTCGCCATTATATATCCTTCCGAAGTTTCGTAACAAAGGTTTTGCACAGCAGGCAATTATTGAAGTTGAAAAAATCCACGGTGCCGAAAACTGGGAGCTTGATACAATACTTGAAGAAAAAGGCAACTGTTATCTCTATGAAAAAATGGGATATTCAAAAACAGGTAAAACAACAAAAATCAACGATAAGCTGACACTTGTTTTCTATTGTAAGTAACACTGAATCACTGCTCTTCACAATGAGGTGAAAATAATGAAGTTTTTAACAACAAAAGAAATCACACAGTTATTTAAAGAAAAGAACATCAACGCAGACAAGCTTGAGGAAATGGTGGTTGAAAAACTTATTTCCACAGGTAAAAAGGTGGCTACTGCCGAAAGCTGCACAGGCGGACTTGTTTCAAAAAGAATAACCGAAGTAAGCGGAGCGAGTGCTGTTTTTGACTGTGGTGTATGCTCTTATTCAAACGAAATAAAAAGCAAAGTTTTAGGAGTTCGCAAAGATACACTTGAGGTGCTTGGTGCAGTGTCGGCAGAAACCGCCATGCAGATGGCTGAGGGTGTTAAAAAGCTTGCAGGGGCAGACATCGGAATAAGCACAACAGGTATTGCAGGACCAACCGGAGGAACCCCCGAAAAGCCCGTCGGTCTTGTATATGTGGGGGTAAGCACCGATAGCGGTGAGTACGCAATCAAGCTTATGCTTTGTGAAGAAACTACAAAATTTACGTCCAGAAATTATATAAGAAAACTAACTTCTGACGTTGTTCTCTACACAATTTTGAGTATATCGTAAATGTTGTAAAAAAATCTTGTAAAAAATATTAGTTTGTGTTAGAATAAAACCATAACTATGGTGTATTGGGGATTTTGCGTCCCGAACATCATAAAAATATTAAAAAACACCGAAACGGAGTTGATTTAAATGGAAAGAAGTGCAGGTATTCTTCTCTCGATTACTTCGCTTCCGTCCCCCTACGGAATTGGCACAATCGGTAAAGAGGCTCGTGAATTTGCAGACTTCCTGAAAAAAGCAGGACAGAAAATCTGGCAGATTCTCCCTGTTGGCCCAACAAGCTACGGTGACTCTCCTTACCAGTCATTCTCAACCTATGCCGGCAACCCTTACCTTATTGACCTCGACACACTTTGCGAGGAAGGTTTGCTCACAAAGGACATCCTTGACAGCTACGATTGGGGCTGCAACGATGCTGAGGTTGATTATGAAAAAATCTACAACAGCAGATTTGAAGTTTTAAAGATTGCTTATGAAAACTTCAAGAAGCAGGACGACCAGAAAGCTTTTGCATCTTTCAAGAGAAAGAACTGCAAGTGGCTCAAAAACTATGCCCTTTATATGGCAGTTAAGAAGAGCTTTGATATGGTTTCCTGGACACAGTGGCCGGACGAAGAAATCCGTATGCATGAAGAAAATGCTGTTAAGCGTTACGAGCGTAAGCTTAAGGATGATGTTGATTTCTGGAAGTTCGTTCAGTTCAAGTTCTATGAGCAGTGGGAA
The DNA here is from genome assembly GCA_036309445.1 of Ruminococcus sp. Classification (GTDB taxonomy): domain Bacteria; phylum Bacillota; class Clostridia; order Oscillospirales; family Acutalibacteraceae; genus Ruminococcoides. The sequence goes on from JAXJTT010000042.1 coordinate 2,075, forward strand.
TCTTTCCGTGCTTATGTGAACGGCCTCGGCATCAAGATTTTAGGCGATATGCCAATCTATGTTGCTATGGACAGTGCTGATACATGGGCTAATCCGGAATTATTCCAGCTTTATGACGATGGCGACCCAATAGCTGTTGCTGGTTGCCCACCGGATTATTTCTCAGCTACAGGTCAGCTCTGGGGCAACCCACTCTATGACTGGGATTACCTCGAGCAGACAGACTACGAGTGGTGGTTTGAAAGAGTTAAGGCTGCTTCAAAGCTTTATGACATCACAAGAATCGACCACTTCAGAGCTTTTGCAAGCTACTATTCTATTCCATTCCCTGCTGAAAATGCTATCAACGGTGAGTGGGTAGTTGGTCCGAGAATCAAGTTCTTCCAGATGATGGAAGAGGCTATCGGAAAAATCGAAATCGTTGCGGAAGACTTAGGTACTTTAACTCCTGACGTTACTGAGCTTATGGAGCAGTGCGGCTATCCTGGTATGAAGGTTCTTGAGTTTGCTTTCGACAGCGGTGAAGAAAACGATTATCTCCCACACAAATATACAGATAACTGCGTTGTTTACACAGGTACTCACGATAACGACACAATTATGGGTTGGGTTGAGACAGCTAAGCCTGAGGATGTAAACTATGCAAGAACTTACTGCAATATGCCACAGGACGAGCCTTTCAACTGGGGTCTCATCCGTACAGCTTACGAGAGTAAGGCTGGTATGGCTATCATTCCTGTTCAGGATATCTTGGGTCTTGGTAAAGATGCAAGAATGAACATTCCATCAACACTTGGTGGTAACTGGACATGGCGAGTTAACAAAGCAGCTCTCACAGATGAGCTTGCAGATAAATTAAAAACAATGTCTGTAAATAGCGGACGACTGGAGGACTAAAACAATGGGTAATATCATGGAAAAGCTTGAGCTTACAGCACAGTCAATGTACTGCAAGAAGGTTGAGGAGCTCACTCCTTCCGAGCTTCATCTTTCTCTCGGCAAGGCTGTTATGGGCGAAATCGCTGAAAACTGGTCAGCTAGTAAGGCTAAGCACAACAGCGAACGCAGAGCTTACTACTTCTCAGCTGAGTTCCTTATGGGTAGAATGATGTATAACAATCTCTACTGCCTCGGAATTCTTGAGGACGTAAAGAAGATGCTCAAGAAAAAGGGTGTTGACATCAACGTATTCGAAGATATCGATGACGCTGCTCTCGGTAACGGCGGTCTTGGTCGTCTTGCTGCTTGCTATCTCGATTCTGCTGCTACAATGGAAGTTCCACTCGATGGTTACGGCATCCGTTATAAGTACGGCCTTTTCAAGCAGCTCATCAAAGATGGTTATCAGGTAGAGGTTGCTGACGATTGGCAGAGATTTGACGATCCATGGTGCATTCGCCGTGAGGACGAGGCTGTTATCGTTGAATTTAAGGATCAGAAGGTTAAGGCTGTTCCTTATGATATGGCTGTTATCGGCTGCAAGACAGATAACATCAACACACTCCGTCTCTGGCAGGCTGAGGCTGTTAATGATTTTGATTTCACAGCATTTAACAATACAGAATATAACAAGGCTGTTCAGGAGAAGAACGATGCAGAGAACATCTCTAAGGTTCTTTATCCAAACGACAACCAGTACGAAGGTAAGGTTCTCAGATTAAAGCAGCAGTATTTCTTCTGCTCTGCTTCACTTCAGGACATTATGCGTCGTTACAAGGCTAAGCACGGCAACAACTTCAAGTTCTTTGCTAAGGAAAACGCTATTCAGCTCAACGATACACATCCTGTATCTTGCGTTCCTGAGCTCTGCCGTCTCCTTATGAACGAGGGTATGACATTTGACGAGGCTTTTGAAATTGCAAGAAAGACTTGTGCTTATACAAACCACACAGTTCTCGGCGAGGCTCTCGAGAAGTGGCATGCTGACCTTATGATGCAGGTTATCCCTGAGATTTACCACATCATCTGCCTCATCGCTAACAAGCTTCAGGAAGAGCTCACAGCTAAGGGTGTAAGCGAAGAGATGAAGGCTAAGATGCGTATTGTAGACGCTAACACAGTTCATATGGCTAGACTTGCAACATATGCAGGCACATATGTAAACGGTGTTGCTAAGCTTCACACAGAAATCCTTAAGGATGACGTTCTTAAAGAGTGGTATCAGGTATATCCTGAGAGATTCCAGAACAAGACTAACGGTATCACACAGCGTCGTTGGTTAGGTCTTTGCAACCCAGAGCTTTCAGCTCTCATCACAGAGAAGGTTGGCAACGACAACTGGCTCATCGATCTCTCACTCCTTTCAAAGCTCAACGATTGCCTCGATGCTAAGACAATCACAAAGTTCAACACAATCAAGAAGAAGAAGAAGGTTCAGCTCGCTGAGTACATCAAGAAGATGGACAACATCGAGATCGATCCTAACTCAATTTACGATATTCAGGTTAAGAGACTCCACGAGTACAAGAGACAGCTCCTCAATGCTTTCTCTATCATGACAATCTACTTCCGCATTAAGGAAGGCAAGCTCCCTAACTGGACACCTACAACATTCATCTTCGGTGCTAAGGCTGCTCCTGGTTATGCAAGAGCTAAGGCAATCATCAAGTACATCAACGAGATTGCTAACCTCGTAAACAACGATCCTGATACAAAGGATAAGCTCAAGGTTGTATTCATTTCTAACTACAACGTATCTTACGCTGAGAAGATTGTTGTTGCTGCTGATATTTCAGAGCAGACTTCAACAGCTGGTCTCGAGGCTTCAGGTACAGGTAACATGAAGTTTATGCTCAACGGTGCTGTTACACTCGGTACTTATGACGGTGCTAACATCGAAATCGCAGAGTGTGCAGGCGAAGAGAACGAGTATATCTTCGGTGCAAGAGTTGAAGACATCGAGAAGCTCAAGGCTGAGGGTTACAATCCAAAGGCTCTCTACGAAGCAAATCCTGAAATCAAGAAAGTTATCGACACACTCGTTGACGGTACATTCAGCGACAACGGTGCTCAGGGCGAAGGCAGCTTTGCTGAGCTTCACAACGCTCTCCTCAACGGCACATCATGGCAGGTTGCAGACCACTACTTCCACATCTATGACCTCCCACTTTATGTTGATGCTAAGATTCAGGCTAACGCTGACTATGCTAACCGTAAAGAATTTGGTAAGAAGTGTCTCCTCAACGTAGCTAACGCTGGTAAGTTCTCATCAGACCGTTCAATCGTTGAGTATGCTAAGGAAATCTGGCACACATCTTACAGAGAGGTTTAATTTAATCGCCTAGATTAGTTGAATTTAAATGTAATTTAAACTGAATAACTTATAAATTTAACCGCAGTGCACGTAAAAATGTACTGCGGTTTGTTTTATCCTGAATTTAATTCTATTACTCATTAATACACTGCATATAACTTGTAGTATAAAACTTTATTTAAAGAACAAAAATTTAAAAATTCACATTTTTCAGTTATGCAGTTTATGCATAACATTATGCTTGAGAAATTTATTCTGCATAATCGGATTTATTGACTATTGACTCTTAAATGGTATAATTTACTTGTATAATTCTTTTTAATAAATTAAATGAAAGGCGGCAAATTATGCAGATATACAAGCAATTTTGCAACGAAACCTTTAATGCTGATAATACACTTAAGAGTTTTGAGTTGAATTTTGAAGATAACTTCAACTTCGGTTATGATGTTGTTGATGCACTGGCTGAAAAAACTCCTGATGCCTATGCCGTTGTATGGACAAATCCTGATGGCGAAGAAAGAAAATTCACTTTTGAAGAAATCAGCAAACTCAGTAATAAAGCTGTAAATGTTTTCAAAAAGTACGGAATTACAAAAGGCGACAGAGTTATGCTTATGCTTAAGCGTAACTACGAGTACTGGTATCTTATAACTGCTCTCCACAAACTCGGTGCAGTAGCAATTCCTGCAACCAATATGCTTACATCTGAGGACATTGAATACAGAGTAAATGCTGTTGATATCAAGGCTGTTGTTTGCACTCCTGACGGCGAGGCTTATAATGATTTTATAAATGTCGCAAAAAAAGACAACACTCTTAATACTATTTTTGTACCAAGAAAAAATGTTGACGGTGCAGTGAACATTACTGATGAAATTGAAGCAGCTTCCGATATACTTGAACGTATCCCGACAAAAGTTGAAGACCCTATGCTTATTTATTTCACATCAGGTACTACAGGTTATCCAAAAGCTGTTATGCACAACTTTACCTATCCCCTTTGCCACATCATCACTGCAAGATACTGGCAGAATGTTGTTGACGGAGGTCTCCACCTTACAGTAGCTGAAACAGGCTGGGCTAAGGCTTCATGGGGTAAGATTTACGGTCAGTGGCTTTGCGGCTCTGCAGTTATGGTTTATGATTTTGACAACTTCTCCCCTACTAAATTAATGCAGATTATTGAAAAGTACAAGGTTACTACTTTCTGTGCACCACCTACTGTATACAGATATTTTGCAAAAAAGAATATGAAAAAGTACGATTTAAGTTCCCTCACACATATTTCAACTGCTGGTGAGCCACTTAATCCATCTGTATCAGACTTTATTTATAACGAAACAGGTCTGAGAATTATGGAAGGATTTGGTCAGACTGAAACAACACTTATCCTCGGTACACTTGTTGGCACTAAAGCAAAAGCAGGCTCTATCGGCAAGCCAACACCTCTTTATGATGTAAGACTTGTTGACCACGACGGCAACGAGGTTCCACAGGGTGAAACTGGTGAAATCGTAATCTGCCCACCAAAGAACAGAAAACAATACGGTATCTTCAACGGCTACATCGGTGACGAGCAGATGTATCAGCACGCTTGGAGAGGCGGAGTATATCATACTAAAGATACTGCATATATGGACGAAGACGGCTACTACTATTATGTGGGCAGAGCCGATGACCTCATCAAGTCAAGAGGTTTCCGTGTAGGTCCTTTTGAAATCGAAAATATCATTATGAAACATCCTGCTGTTCTTGAATGTGCGGTAATCGGTGTACCTGATGAAAGCCGAGGACAAGCTATCAAAGCTTTCATTAAACTCGCAAACGGATATACTCCTGATGACCACAGACTTGCAAACGAAATCAAGAATTTCTGCAACAGAAAGCTTGCTTCATATAAGTGGATTCAGTACATTGAATTTACAGACGAAATGCCAAAAACAGCAAGCGGTAAAATCAAACGAGTAGAGCTTAAGTAATAGATATTTATATTATGAATACAGATTTATTTATAATAACAAGACACGTGCGTTTGATACAAATTACAGATACGAATATGAAATAAATAAAAACGATACCACCCGAAGAAGAATGAAAATTCTTTTTCGGGTGGTATCGTTTTTATGAAGTTTCAGAAATGCACGATGCATTACAAAATTTCTGAATATGTCCGTGTCGAATGAGATACCTTTTAAGATATACTTGTTGCCAGTCAGACTAATTTACACAATACGTGCAATCATCATCTGAATGTAGCTGACATCATTTACATCAACGTAATTATCGCAGTTTGTATTTGTAATCTTATATATCATAGGGCTTGTTGTGTCAAATACGATACCGCCATCAGGTCTGTTGTTTCCTGCAAGGTATATCTGTAAATATGTAGCGTCGTTTACGTCGACACTGCCGTCAAGGTTTACGTCGCCAACATCATATGAAACACTCATATCAACAAAAGTAAATCCATCTCTGTTTGCATAAGTCTGAGCCTCTGTATCTGCATAGCCATAGATAGTAAAATTATCAACCTTCATTCCATTATAATAGCCAATTGAACTTGCGTAAATTGAACCAACTGACTGTGGAAGACTAATACTTTCAAGTCTTGTATCATAGAAAGCATATGAACCGATTTTTTCAAGGTTTTCAGGAAGCTTTACACTCTTGAGTTTAAAGCAGTGACGAAAAGCCTGTGAGCCAATTTCTGTTACTGTATCAGGCATAATAACTGTTTCAAGCAAGTGTGCATCGTAAAACAAATTTTCATTTACATAAGTTGCACCGTTCTCAAATGTTACCTTCTTAATTCCGCTTTTTGAAAATGGATATGACTCTGAGTTTGTCAAAGTAGCAGGGATAGTAATCTCTTCAAGGCTTATGCAGTTGGCGAAAGCATAGGAACCAAGATGCTCAAGATTGTCGGGAATATTAATATTTGAAAGTAAAGTACAGCCATTAAAAGCATAATTATCAATACTTGTTATGCTGCTCGGACAATAAAAGTTTTCCAATATCTGACATCCTGAAAAAGCACTATTACCGATTGTTTCAACAGTATCCGGTACATTTACCTCTTTAAGAGTTCTTGCACTAACCATAATTTTATCCGGAATCTTTGTCATTCCATCTTCAAAAGTAACAACTGATAAGTTTGCTCCTATGAAAGGTGTATCTGTTGTAGTGACTGTTGCAGGTATATTTATTGAGTAAAGATTAGTACAGCCATTAAAAGCAGCATATCCAATTTTCTCAAGATTTACAGGAAGTTTCGGTGACTTAAGAGATTTGCAATTATTAAAGGCATATCTGCCGATTTCTTTTACTGACTCAGGAAAATCGATATTTTTAAGGTTTACTGCATTGTAGAAAATATCATCCGGAATTTTTTCCATTCCGTTCTCAATAACAATATTTTCAAGACCTGAATTTGAAAAAACTGAATTTTTTGCAGTTGTAAGAGTTGCAGGAAGTGTAATTGATTTAAGACTTTCACAATTACCGAAAACCTGTGCACCCAATTCTGTAAGATTTGAAGGAAGTTTAACATCTTCCAAAGACTTACAGTTAAGAAAAGCACTGTCGCCAATAATAGTAACTGACTGAGGTATATTTACTTTTTTCAGATTTGTTGCACTACTGAAAATATTATTTGGAACTCTTTCCATTCCGTGCTCAATTGTAGCTACTTTAATACCACTATTATAAAAAACTTCACTTCCAATTGCTGTAACTGTATTCGGAATTTCGATTGATTCAAGAGCTGAAGTACCTCCAAAAGCACGTAGGCTGATAGTAGTAAGATTATTTGGAAGTGTGATATCCTTTAAACCTGAACAATTATTAAAAGCATATCTTTCGATTACAGTTACTGTATCCGGAATACTTACGGTAGTAAGACTTGTTACACCATCAAAAATATATTCAGGAATATTAACTCTTCCCTCTTCAAAAACAGCCTCTTTTACACCTGAATTCAGGAAAGGATTACTTCTTATATTTGTAAGAGTTGCAGGGATTGTAACTGAAGTAAGACTTTCGCAACCATAGAAAGCCTGTGTACCAATTGATTCAAGCTTTGAAGGAATTGCAACATTTTTTAATGATTTACAGTTGAGGAAAGCATTATCGCCAATAGAAGTTACTGACTGAGGTATATTTACTGTTGTAAGTTTTTTTGCACCGGTTAAATAATAATTTGGAATATGTTTTGTTCCGTTTTCAAATGTTATTGTTGTAATGCCGCTGTTATGAAAAATTTCATTTGCATTTGTAGTAACAGTATTTGGAATTTCGATTGATTCAAGAGACGAAGTGCCATAAAAAGCACGATAACCGATAGAAGTAAGATTATTTGAAAGTGTTACATTCTTTAAGTTTGAACAACCTTCAAATGCACTTCTTCTGATTTCAGTTACTGTGTCCGGAATAGTTATGGTAGCAAGACTATCTGCAGCGTAAAAAAGATATTCCGGAATAATAGTGCAACCATTTTCAAAAGTTACAGTTGTTACACCTGATTTTTCGAATACACTGCTGCCTGATGATGTAAGTTCTGCAGGAATTTGCACTTTTTTAAGAGATGAACAGCCGTAGAATGCGTTTCTCCCGATTGTCACAAGATCTTGCGGAATACTCACGTTGCTGAGAAGCTCACAGCTGAAAAAAGCACTCGCACCAATAGCTTCTACATCAGAAGGAATAGTTACATTGGTAAGCTGTTTGCAATTAGAAAAAATATTGTCAGGAAGCCTCTTCATACCACTATTAATCACAGCTGATGTAATTGTGGAGTTAGCAAAAGCTGAATTACCGGATACAATTGTTGACGGAATGGTAACTGTCTTTACGTTTGTGTTGCCCATTAAAATATAGCTTCCGAGAGCAGTTACTTTGTAACCATCAATTGTCTCAGGAATTATCAGGTTTTCGTTGCTGCCTCTGTAACGTGTAATGCTTGCTTCGTTGTTATTGATGATTAAATACTGAAAATCATCATAATCATTCGCCGCTGATGCTGTCACAGGTGCAACAGTCATTACACTTGCAACCATCATCGCTGAAAGCATAACAGAAGCAGTATTTCTTAGAAATTTTTTCAAAATATTTCCCTTCGCTTTTTTATTTGTAAACCAGAAAAAATTTAAATTTTACATTTATTTTTTCTTTTACTTATAGCATAATATCAAAGAAAAAAACTCAAGTCAAGACAATACTTTATTTTCGTATATTTGTACAATTTCAGCATAATTTATATATCAAGAGATATATAATACAGGGGCTGACTTACTTTTCGTTTTCAGTAAGTCAGCCCCTGTAATGTAAAATTTTGATTTATCCGTAAGTGTTAAAAGTCATACAAACAAGGTTTAAAGATTTGCAACATCACTTTTACTCATCTTACTATACGATGCTTGCACATTGAAGTTTTGCCACATTCGTGGCAAGTGAGTCTGCGTTTTGTTAATGTGTGATAACCCTTTACGTACTCGCTCATTGTCGGAACAAAAAGTGCTTTACAATGTGGACATTCATAATATCCTGCTTTAACTTCAAGCTCAGCGGCAGCACCTATACCTGTTGCGGCTGTGATAACAGCAAATATAATTAATCCTACACGTACAATAACCGGCATTTCTATATAAGAAGCTATCACAACAAGTGAGCAAGTCGCAATTATAGTTATGACTGCACAGATAACTGATAATATCATTCTCTTTTTATTTTCCTGATTTTCTTTCATTAAATTCATCATATTTTCCTCCGCTTTATTTTGATAATCAATCTCAGATACTATTTCACCTGTAAGGAGGTCATTCACAGTAATATTCAACTCCTCACATAATTCAAGCATAATAGAAACTTCGGGAAGACCTTTTCCGCACTCCCATTTGGAAACAGTTTTGTCACTGATAGAAAGTTTATCAGCAAGCTGTTTTTGTGTAATGTTTTTTCCTTTTCTTGTTTCGGCTATAAACTTGCCTATTTTGATTTGATCCATATTTTCCTCCTTTCTGATATGATTATATATGATGAATTTAATAATAAACACCCACGCAACGTAGATTTCAGCCTGTATACGTTGCGTAGAGTTATTTCACAAAATATAAATGAGAGTTAATCTACTTTCATTTTTTAATTAATAACATATCATAAGAACTTTTTGAAAGCTAACTTCATTTTTTGAGCCATATCCATCATCCAATTAAATTGCTCAGCCCAATTATTTTTATCATTAAAATCAACTTCTTTATTAGCTAAAATACGGCTAGCTTTTTTATTAGGAAGTTCTTTCCATTCGAGTTTGACCCCTATCTCTTTCTCAATATTTTCTCTTTGCTGATACAACTTATGATATATATCTTTATCATCAAAAATATTCCATTCAACAGTAATATTATTATTTTTTCTTATCTGTGATAAAACAATCGAACAAAGGGACGAACCAACACTTAATGTCATCCAATGATCAGTACTTGCTTTTCTCTTATTAAACAATTTTGCAAAATTATTGTTTTTAAATGCATGTTCATTAAAAGCAACCCAATAGTCGTATCGTGCTTGTAGTGTAGTAGAGCTATTTGCTTTACGTTTTATCTCTTTTGTCCAATCATTTGGCTTCTCAACAACATCAAACTTAACTGCAATATCTGAATTTCCAATTTGATAAAGTTTTATTTCTATCAAAAAGAAAGCAATATTTTCATCAGTATGATTATTTAGCCATTCTATTGCAGCTCGATGTTCTTCACGAGCCTTCTTTACAACCCAAATAATAATTTCCGCAGATTTTCCTGACGCATAAGTGATCAATTTTCCTAAATGGTCATGATTGGTATCTTCAAGTTGATTCTCGATAATTATTTTTCGGTCAGATCCTGTTTCTTTTGCATAAATATCTACATTAAAATCACCCACTGAAGACTCAGTTTCATCAAGTGTAATATCTAATCCGACAGCATCAGCAAGCAAAGATAAGTTATCTTCTTCTGCTAACCAAGGTGTAAAATCCAAAGCTTCATGTAACCAAACTTCACGAAGATTCTTAATCTCTTTTAATTTACTAAGTTGCATAATTTTTTATTCCTCCATGCTTTATAATCAAATTAGAGACTTCTTTTATTATTGTATCACAACAACAAATAGCTTTCAAATAAAAAAACAAAAGATATGAGGCATACAAAACACCTCATATCTTTTTTTAATATAAATATCTTAGTTTAAATTCGTGCTGTATCAGCTTTAAAAACTAAAAACTTCTGCTCGAAATAAATATGTGGTGCTCTCTTATTTAATAACTTCCTTGCCGCCCATATAAGGTCTGAGAGCAACAGGGATATTGATTGAGCCGTCCTCGTTGAGGTTGTTCTCAAGGAATGCGATTAACATTCTTGGTGGAGCAACTACTGTGTTATTGAGAGTGTGAGCAAAGTACTTGTTGCCGCCCTCGCCTGATACTCTTATTTTGAGTCTTCTAGCCTGAGCATCACCGAGGTTTGAGCAAGAACCAACCTCAAAATACTTCTTCTGTCTTGGTGACCAAGCCTCAACGTCGATTGAACGAACCTTAAGGTCTGCAAGGTCGCCTGAGCAACACTCAAGAGTACGAACAGGAATATCGAGTGTTCTGAAAAGGTCTACTGTGTTCTTCCAGAGCTTATCAAACCACATTTTGCTATCCTCAGGCTTACATACAACAATCATTTCCTGCTTTTCAAACTGATGGATTCTGTATACGCCTCTTTCCTCAATGCCGTGAGCACCCTTTTCCTTACGGAAGCATGGTGAGTAGCTGGTGAGTGTGTATGGGAGATTTTCTTC
>JAXJTT010000043.1:0-2987 GCA_036309445.1 Ruminococcus sp.
CGAGCTTTCACAATGCGGTCTTGAAGATTTGTTCACAGAAGAAATCAAACTTACAAACATCACATTCTCAGACGATTTGTTTGTAAATGATATTTTACAGTTCAATCCTTCTGTTACAGTAAATGCAGCAGGAATCAGCGGTACTGAAAATATCGGTACAAAAGTTCCTGCAGGTAATAAGGAAATCACACCTGCTGAAAAGAAGCTTGAGTTCAACCGCCCGTTTATCTTTATGTTTGTAGATAACGAAAGTAATATCCCTGTATATATGGGTGTTGTTGACATTTAATCAAGCGTAAATTTAAAAAATATTGCATGGGCGAACTCAGCAGTTCGCCCTTTCTTCTTACAAAACAAACTTGAGATTATTCATTATCCACAAGTCTTATTGCAAGCACCGTAATGTCATCATCGTGACTGTCATTACGGTGCTTTATTGCTTCCTGCACAACAGCGTGAGCAAGCTCCTGAGTGCTTCCCTTGTTCCACGTGCGAATCAGATTCTCCAGCCACTTCTCGTCGCCGGTCAATACTCCATCTGAAATCATAACCACCATATCCCCCGTTGTAAGACTCACCGTATCTGATGAGAATTTTATATTATTCAGAATTCCCGCAGGTATCGACGGCATTTCTCTTGTCGTCACCCTCCCACCTTTTCTGATATATGTAAGGGGAGCACCTGCCTTATTAAGCGTAACTCTGCCGCTGAAAAGGTCAATCTTTGTTAAATCGACCGTTGAAAGCGACTCATCCTCGCTCTTTACCATAAGAGCCGAGTTTGCAATCTGCAACGAGCTTTCGGGCGTAAGCCCTGATTTTAAAAGTCTTGACATAATGGAAGAAGCCATATTCCCGTCAACTGCCGCCCTGCCGCCTGTGCCCATTCCGTCACAGACAATAGCATAGGTATTTCCTGTACCGTCATTAAAGTAATTAAGACAGTCACCGCAAAGTTTGCCATTGTTTGCAATATGCTGGTCACTTCCGATTTCAACATCATACACAGGCATTTCGCTGAGCATAAGCCTTATTCTGTTTCCCTCGGTATTAATCGTCGGCAAGTCAAATCTTCTGCCACAGCACTTTGAAACCTCACGCATTACAATGCCCTTAGAAAACTTCTTTGAACCCTCAGAAAGTTCCAGCTCAACGCTCATTCTGCCTAATGAAGATATCAGACACACACATTCCACAGGCACAAGCCCGATTGACGAAAGTGCTGATATTATCCTCTCGGAAGCGTCTGCATCACACCTCATTGTATTTCTGAATTCTTTTGCAAGGTCAGCCAAAATATCACCGACTCCTGCAAATTGCCCTGCAACAACTGCCCTCACATCGTCTACCCGTCGCTGTGCCTCCATACAGGAAAGATATTCCCTGTAGTTTTCGTTCATACTCTCGGCAATCTCACGCTTTTTACAGCACTTTTTTACAAACACATCTTCTACATCACTTTCATTTACTGCACCTTGCTTTTCGAGTCTTTCTTCAAGTCTGCAAAAATCATCATATGTCACACCCTCCTGCCTGTCGTGACAATAAACCTTCAAACCACAGGCAGAACAGACATTTTTCCTTACGTTACCGCATACCATATCTATTGTGGGTGAATAAAGCTTCCGTAGTTTTTCGGAAACAGTATTCACATCGTTTTTGACATTTGAAACTGCCTTTGATGCAAAATCAAGCCGCATCACTACATTTTTTCGCAACGCTTCTCCGAGTGTTGCGTTTTTTTCGCCTGTAAATACGGGTGAAATAAAATTCCCCAACTCCTTTGGCAAAATCATAAACACAACGCCTGATATCATTGTTTCTATCATAATTCCCGAAAGCACCTCGCCCTCCCCGAAGGTCAGACACATAACGCAATTCGAGATAAAAAACACTATATAACACACAAATTTTCCGACAGGAGCAAAAAGTCCGGACATCAGCCCTCCGAACGCATAACCTCCGCATATAAAGCCCTGTGCAGGATTTGCTATGCTGAAAATTGCTCCTGTTGCAATACCGCTTATTGCACCGCCCGTCACAGCACCGTATTTTGCACACAAAAGTATGACAAGCACTGCAACAATTCTGCCGAGTGAAACATTCTCAACGGCAATTCCGCTAAACGAAAGTATCAGAATACAACCTGTAAGCACTATACTTGCTGTTTCCGTTTGCGAATAGGTCGCTATACTTCTTTTTTGTGTAGATAAATTAACCGTGCAACTGATAAAATATGCCGCCGCACCTGCAAGCACGGCTTCAATCACGCAATCAGCAAGCGATGACAAAGTGCTTGTGCTTACAAACATCAGTGCAACACCTGTTGCAATAACAGGGATAAAAGCCGCAAGAGGTGCAAACAACCTGTTCTGATTTATTTTTTTAAAATCAGACATCAACCATCTTATGCCGCCAATCGCAACCATTACCGCTATGTACCGAAAGCTGTCAGTAGGGGTAAGTAAAATGTACCCAAGCCCTGTACCCCCCAGTGCCGACAGAAGATATTTCTTAGGTACAGCAGCTGCATACGATGCACCAAAGGGAGCAAGATTTCCAAGCACCGCACCCTTTGAAACCAGAATACCGCAAATGAAATAAACAATGTTTGAAACCGCAGATTTTACAATTTCATCTGAAACGGTATTTCTCCTTGCTAAAGATTTTTTTGCCTCCATTTTTAACTTCCTTTTCTTATTTGATATTTATATTATAGAATTAAAAACGCAATCCTTTTGTCAATATGTGGATAGCTGTTTTTATATTCTTTTGTAGAAATAAGTTTATGATGGCTAATCTTAGATTCTTAAGGAAGCTTTCAGTATAATAAACAAGGTTTTTGCTGTTACAAGCGTGACTGCAACGGTGACGTTGCATCCAAATCGGCGGGGTGACCCCGCCCACAATTCGGGCAGATAACATTAATTTATCAGCGATATTCAACGCCCGACAATAAACTATGTTATTAAATTAATGTTTATCTC
>JAXJTT010000044.1:0-2428 GCA_036309445.1 Ruminococcus sp.
CCCGATAAGGAGCGGCAGGACCTCTTATCCCTTCCGAGCCGGAAGCCCCAAAGGGTCTGTACCTGAGTAGGCGTTTCCCGCGTATGCTGCGTTAGTGCATAGAAGTTGTAGGACTTCGAAGAGGTGGCGAAATTGTCGTGATTTCGCAATTTGAGTGGTACCGCGAGTGCTGAATTTATATTTACACCCGTCTCAAAGCAAAAGAAGGCTTTGGGGCGGTTTTTGTTCGCCTCAAATGCAGATATAATTAATTATAAAGAAAGGTGAATGAAAATGTTGTCTTTATCAAAAGTGTTCAATGCACAAACCGTACTAAAAAATATCATCCGCGAAACGAATGTTGTTCGTGCTCACGGCATAGCACCTGATTGCAAGTTATATCTCAAGCCTGAAAATCTGCAATTTACAGGTTCATTCAAGGTCAGAGGTGCGGCTTATAAAATAGCGATGCTTTCCGAAGAAGAAAAAGCAAAGGGAGTTGTTGCCTGTTCAGCAGGAAATCACGCTCAAGGAGTTGCTTTAGCCGCTACAAAAAATGGTATCAAATCTCTCATCTGTCTGCCTGATACAGCCCCTATTTCAAAAGTTGAAGCGACAAAAGGCTTCGGTGCTTCAGTTTGTCTTGTTGAGGGCTGCTATGATGACGCATATCAAAAGGCACTGGAGCTTAAAGAAAAAGAAGGCTATACTTTTGTTCATCCATTTGACGATGAAAATGTAATTGCCGGACAAGGAACAATTGCTTTGGAAATTTTGAATTCTCTTGACGATATTGATGCTATTGTTGTACCTATCGGTGGAGGTGGGCTTGCTGCAGGTGTAGCTTTTACAGTTAAACAAATTAATCCTGAGGTTAAGGTTTACGGTGTTCAGGTAAGCGGTGCACCGAGTATGTATAATTCTATCAAGAAAGGAGAAATTGAAGCTCTCGATTCCGTATCAACAATTGCAGACGGTATAGCTGTTAAAAAGCCCGGTATAAATACGTTTGAGCTTATCAGCAAATATGTTGATGATATTGCGCTTGTAAGTGATGAAGAAGTCGCCAGTGCTATACTCTCTTTAATTGAAAAGCAGAAAATGATAGCTGAGGGTGCAGGAGCTACAGCAGTTGCCGCTGTCATGTTTAATAAATTTCCTCTTAAAGGCAAGAGAGTTGTTGCAATTGTTTCAGGCGGTAATATAGATGTTACAAGTCTTTCCCGTGTTAGTGACAGAGGTTTGCTTAATTCAGGACGCTCCACAAGTCTGCTTATTGAGCTTATTGATAAACCTGGTCAGCTAAAAGACATCTCCCGTATTATAGCTGATTGCGGCGGCAATGTAACAGGTGTACACTACGAAAAAGGTAATACGGAAAGTGTTAACGGATGCTTCCTTCGTATTGAGATGGAAACAAGGGATTTCGACCATGTTAATCTTATCACGCAAACCTTGCGCGGTGAGGGCTTTAAATTAGTAGAATAAAGATGTGATATCAGCTTATGGAATATTATAAAATCAAAATCGTGATGAGCGATAAAGCCGGCGTTCTTAACAGAGTTACTGCATTGTTCAGCAGATTACAGATAAACATCAAAATGCTGGCTTTGGATAATACGGATTACAGTGAGAATGCCGATGTTACCTTCGGCTTTCAGTGTACAGAAGAAAACAAAAAGCTTTTGCTTGGCAGACTCGAAAAAATCTTTGATGTACATTATGTAGAAGAGATGTAAAAATAAGAGCAACACCCAAAGTTAGTTTCGTCTTCAGGAGCTGCAGGTTTATTAACACTTATAATGTTGTTCTACAAACCACGTCCATTGGTTATGTAATGATTATCGCACATTCGGCTTTATCTTTTCAACCTGTGATAGCAAATCACCCCTGACTTTCATTTAAGAAGGTCAGGGGTTGATATTTGTTATTCGGCAAAGTGGGATTTGTTTATTCTTTTATAAACATCTTATCCCTATCAGGTATACCTGCTTCATCGGTAATATATCTTTCGACCTTCATGCTCAAATTATACTTTTCACGTAAACTGATGATTTTTGACATCATCGGTGATTTATGATGTATGTCGAGTGCAAGCTGGTCTTTCCAGCTATCAATTAAAAGGACGGTTTCATTGTCATTCATAGGGAAAAAGTATTCATATTTTAAGTTGCCTTCTTCGGCACGGATTTCGTCAACAATTCCCGTTGAAATCATTTCTTCGGCAAATTTTCTTGCATTTCCGTTTGTACCTGAATAGTAAATATTTACTGTAATTGCCATAAAACACACCTGCAAATTTTGATTTTTCAAACTGATTATATCACAGTCGGTCTTATCTTTTCAACCTTTGATAGCAAAACACCCCTGGCCTTCATTTAAGAAAGTCAGGGGTTCAGCTTATTCAATTTTAATATCCAAATAAGCAAGCAGATTATATACCTCAGGG
>JAXJTT010000045.1:0-7040 GCA_036309445.1 Ruminococcus sp.
CAACAATGTTGAAACTGTAGTATACGCTGGTCTCTTCAACCCAGAAGCAGTAATGCCTGAGGAAGAAGAAACAACAGAAGCTACAGAAGCTACAACAACAGAGGCTACTGAGGCTACTACAACTGAGGCTACAGAGCCAACAACAACAGAGGCTACTGAGGCTACTACAACAGAAGCTACAGAGCCAACAACAGAGGCTACTACAACAGCTCCTTCAATGGATCTCACAGTAGTTGGCACATCTAACTTCTTCCCAGAGTCAAAGCAGGTAATCGCTGAGACAGAGAAGAACGTAACAGTTACATACTACTTCGAGTCTGCTAAGGCTCTCCTCAACGCTCAGTGGGAGCTCACATATGATCCTGCAGTTCTTACACTCAACGCTGAGAACAACAAGAACGTTATGCCTGTAATCGAAAGCGGCTTAGTAACAAACTTTGCTACAGCTGGCAAGGGTTACGGTAACTGCTCTAACCTCGGTCTCTACAACTTTGATGCTAAGGCACCATTTGTAACAGTTGTATTTGACAAGGCTGACGGTGCAACAGGCGAAACAACTGTTGACCTTCAGGTTGTAGCAATGACACTTTCACAGCTCAACCCAACAACTGGCGAGAGCGACGAGGCTGCTGAAGAAACAATCGTTAAGAACGGTTCTATCTACTCAACAGCTACAGAATATTCAACAGAAACAGTTGTAACTCCTGGTATCGTAGTACCTGAGGTTCCAACAGAGCCAACAACAGTTGCTACTGAGCCTACAACTGAGGCTACAGAGCCAACAACAGAGGCTACTGAGCCAAGACCAACACTTCCTGGTCCTGACGACAGCAAGTTCTTCGTAGTTGCTGGTGACGAAGGTCTCTGCGGTTCAGCTTGGAACCCAGCAGACAGAGACAACGAGATGAAGTTCAACACTGCAACAGGTCTCTACGAGAAGATCTATCTCGATGTTGCAGCTAATACATACAACTTCAAGGTAACAACAAACGGTGCTTGGGATAACGGCGACTTCAACCTCGAAGGTGACGCTATGTTCGGTGGTCCAAACGCTACTGTAACAGTTCCTGAGGATGGTTCAGTTGTAATCATCAGCTTCAATGGTCAGAGAGCATTTGTTGACGTTTACGGTCCTGGCGTTGAGTTCCCAACATTCCCAGAGGAGCCAACAACAGTTCCAACAGAACCAACAACAGTTGTTACAGAGCCTACAACTGTGGCTACAGAGCCAACAACAGTTGCTACTGAGCCTACAACTGAGGCTGTAGTTCCTACAGAACCAACAACAGAGGCTACAACAGCTACTGACGCTACAACAGCTACTGATGCTACATCAGCAACAGGTGCAACAGTTGATGGCGGTTCAACAGCAGACACACCAAACGGCGGTAACGGTTCAGCTAACGGTGGTGCAGTACAGACAGGTAATGCTTCTATGGCTGTAATTATCCTCCTCGTACTCATCTCTGCTACTGGTGTTATCTACTTCACACGTAAGAGAGCTAGATAATAAATCTGCTAAATTTTTTAAAACATAAGTTTTTCGCCCTCCGATTTTTCGGAGGGCGTTTTTATTTATGAAAAATATTTTGATTTTTCATAACGTGATAATATGGCAAATGAATTTAACATTGACGCAAGTTATTAAAAATTTATAAAAATAGGTATTGATTTTAAGAATATTATGTGATATAATAAACAACGTAATTGCAAGCCAGTTAAATACGTGTAAAAAGGTGAGCGGCAGGCCCTGTACGATTGGGACCTGTGAATCATGTCAGGCGGGGAACCGAGCAGCATTAAGCAGTTTTCCCGATGCGATACAGTAAGTCTGTCGTTCACCTGTTTGCACGGTGCCGTTTATATCGGCTGACGGCTTGCATTTTTCTTTACCGAAAAATCTGTATTGCGAGGTGATTTTCTTGTATCGTGTACTTTACCGCAAATGGCGACCAGCTGTTTTTGATGATGTTTCGGGTCAGGAGCATATAACCTCCACCCTTAAAAATGAAATTTCAACAGGCAGACTCAACCACGCTTATTTGTTTACAGGTTCACGAGGAACAGGAAAAACTACCTGTGCTAAAATATTAGCCAAAGCTGTGAACTGCTTAAATCCTCACAACGGTAATCCCTGCGGTGAATGTGAAGCCTGCAAGGGAATTGATGACGGCAGTATTCTTGATATTGTCGAGATGGATGCCGCTTCCAACCGTAAGATTGATGACATCCGCCAGATTATTGACGAGGTGCAGTTCAAACCGACCAGATGCAGATACAGGGTGTATATTGTCGATGAGGTGCATATGCTCACCTCCGAGGCCTTCAATGCCCTGCTAAAAACACTTGAAGAACCTCCCGAGCATGTAATTTTTATACTTGCTACAACCGAGGTTCACAAGCTTCCGCAAACAATTCTTTCACGCTGTCAGCGTTTTGATTTTCACCGCATACCACCCACTGCTATTGCAAAGCGAATTGAGTATGTAGCCTCACAGGAAAATGTAACAATCTCCGAGCAGGCGGCATATATGCTTGCGGCTGTTGCAGATGGTGCGTTGCGTGATGCTCTTTCATTGCTTGACAGATGTATTGCTATCAGTTCAGATATTGATGAGCAGGTTGTGCGTGATGCCGCAGGCTTAGTACAAAAAACTTATCTTTTCGACCTTTCAGCAGCAATTATCAACAAAAACACCTCCATGGCGTTGGAGATAATCGCTTCACTTTATGCAGAGTCAAAAGATATGGCAAGGCTGTGCGATGAGCTTCTGGCACATTTCCGTGCAATTATGCTTATAAAGTCAATCGGCAATCCACGTGATGTGCTTGTAATGTCGGAGGATGAGTTTGAACAAGCTCAGACTCAGTCTGACTATCTTTCGCTTGCAGACATTGTTTACTATATGGATGTGCTTTCCCGTGCTTATCAGAGAATGGGAAAGGGAACAGGAGACAGAACAGAGCTTGAAATGGCACTTGTAAAGCTTTCTTCAGCAGAGCTTGACTCAACTGTTGAAGCACTCACTGCAAGAGTAGCGGCTCTTGAAAAAGCTGTGAAAAAAGGAGTGACAGTCAATTACGCTCCTGCACCTGTACAGAATGTTGTTAAGTCAGAGGAAAAGCCCGAACAACCTGTTTCAGTGAAAACTGCTACGCAGTCCGTTGTGCAAACAGAAGCTCCGCCTATGGCTGAGGAAATTCCTCCTATGCCCGAAAGCGAGCCTCCGTTGAAAAAAGCTCCTGTTGCAAGTCCTGCACCACAGCCACAACCTGTTGTGCAGAAATCAAGCGTGAACCTTGATGAGCTTTACAGTAACGCAAAGCCGTTCCCACAATGGATTGACGTTGTGAACAGTCTCAAAACCGTTTCACGTTCGATAGCGGCGGCATTTGCCGGTTCAACCGCATACGAAAGCGGCAATTATCTGTTGATAGATACAGACAATGAGATGGCTTTTGACCTTCTCAGACAAAACGGCAGACGTGAGGAAATCAGAAAATTTCTTCTTGAAACTACGGGAAGAGTCTATAAATTAGGTCCATACAAAAGACCTGTAAAAGCGGAAAACAAAGAAGACCCACTCGAAACTCTCAAGTCTAGCCTTGAGGGCACAGGGGTTGAAATAACAGTAGAATAAAATTCAGAAGTATCAGAATTAACAAAAACGAAAGGAAGTTTTTAATATGAAAGCAAGATTACCAAAGGGATACGGCAACGGCGGAGCAAACAACATTCAGCAGCTTGCACGTCAGGCACAGAAGCTTCAGGAGGATATGGAAGTAGCATCACAGGAGCTTGAAGCAAAAGAATATTCAGCAACATCAGGCGGCGGTGCAGTTGCTGTAACAATCACAGGTAAAATGGAACTTACAAAAATCGACATCAAGCCAGAGGTTGTAGACCCTGAAGATGTAGAAATGCTCTCAGACCTTATCATTGCTGCTGCTAACGAGGCACTCAGAACAGCCGCTAAGGAAAAGGAAGAGAAGATGGAAACAATCTCAGGCGGTCTTAACATTCCTGGTATGTTTTAATTATGTCTAAATACAATGTTGCTCCGCTGGAAAATCTGGTGGAGCAGTTTGAGAGAATGCCGGGGATAGGGCATAAAACGGCTCAGCGACTTGCATATTATGTTCTCAATCTGTCAAAAACACAGGCAGACGAACTTGCTCAGGCTGTTATGGACGCTCATACAAAGATTCACTATTGTGTGCAGTGCTGTAACCTCACCGATAAGGAGCTTTGTCCGATTTGCTCATCGCAAACGAGAGATAAGTCGGTTATCTGTGTGGTGGAAACACCAAGAGATGCAACTGCCGTGGAAAATACTCACGAGTTTTCGGGTGTGTACCACGTACTACACGGAGCGATTTCACCGCTTAACGGCGTCGGTCCCGACAATCTCACAATAAAGCAACTGCTTGCACGTTTTACCGATGATACTATAAAGGAAGTCATTATGGCTACAAACCCCACGGTTGAGGGCGATGCTACAGCTTTGTATATTTCAAAGCTCTTAAAGCCCATGGGTGTTAAGGTTACAAGGCTTGCCTACGGAATCCCCGTTGGCGGTGACCTTGAGTATGCCGATGAATATACGCTTGCAAAGGCACTTGAAGGCAGGAGTGAGATTTAATGAGTTCTCTCAGAACAATAGCACAGAATAAAAAAGCATCACACGATTATTTTATCGAGGAGTCTTTTGAGGCTGGTATCGAGCTTTGCGGCACTGAGGTTAAGTCAATCCGCAACGGCAGAGTAAACCTTAAGGATAGCTGGTGTTCAATCGTTGACGGAGAAATTTTTGTCAACGGTATGCACATTTCTCCATATGAGCAGGGCAATATTTTCAACCGTGACCCAATGCGTGTGAGAAAATTGCTTATGCACAAAAAAGAGATTAACAGACTTTACGGCACAGTAAAGCAGACAGGCTATTCGCTTATTCCTATAAGCCTTTATTTTAAAGACAGCCTTGTGAAAATTCAGGTTGGTCTGTGCAGAGGTAAAAAGCTCTACGATAAGCGTGAGGATATGGCTAAACGCAGTGCAAAGCGTGACATTGAACGTGCTATCAAAGAGCAAAGCAGATTTTAAATACTGTATATTTTTTAAATTAAGGAGCTGTATTTTTATACGGCTCTTTTGCTTATGGTGAATAATTACTGCGGTAAATTCAATGTAAAATTTCACGTAAGAACTATTGGTTTAGAATTCTAATTAAATCAGATTTATTTTCAGGATATCCTTTAATCACAGATGTTAAACGAATTAACTACTTGGTCAGTTTTAAGGGATTTAATAACTGTTATGTATTATTACAAAAAACTCGTAACTTTTGCAAATACTAAGAATTTGTAACGCCTCAAATTCATTATGTTTTGTATCGTGTTATATTGTTATATCCTTGTTTGTTACCTCAGATAATGAGAAAACAAGCAAGAAATCAGTGCAACAGAGCGAGGAAGTCCTACAAAATATGGGACTCCACGTTGCGTTGGTAGACAAAATAGCTACTTTTTATTATAATTAAACCCGAAAGGAGGTCAAGCATGGATCTGAATAAAATAGGTAAGTTCATTTCTGAGGAAAGAAAAAAGAAAAATTATACACAGAAGCAACTTGCAGAGATTCTTAATATCAGCGACAGAACAATTTCAAAATGGGAATGTGGCAAAGGCTTGCCGGACGTTTCACTGTTGCAGCCTCTTTGTAAAGAACTGGGAATTTCAGTGAATGAATTGTTGACGGGTGAACGCTTGGATCAAGAGAATTATATGGAAAAGGCAGAACAAAAAATCCTCCATTTGGTAGAAGAAAAGAAAGAGAACAGAACTAAATTAATTCTGATTCTTGTAATGGGACTTATATCTATAATTTCTTTTGTGACGCTGATTGGTGTTGTAGATGCATACGGGGAAATAATCAGTGCTCAGGCGAAAGATTTGCTGGTATTTATTGCGTGTGCTGTCTTTTCAGTTGGTTTGCTTGCATTGGTGGAGGGTGTTCGCAGATTTGGATATTACAAGTGCTTACACTGTGGAGAAACCTTCGTCCCCGGTTTCATTA
Source organism: Ruminococcus sp. (assembly GCA_036309445.1). Taxonomy (GTDB): domain Bacteria; phylum Bacillota; class Clostridia; order Oscillospirales; family Acutalibacteraceae; genus Ruminococcoides. The sequence goes on from JAXJTT010000045.1 coordinate 6,077, forward strand.
ACTATACAGCAGGAATAAATATTGTTGTAGTAAGATTTATGCGATGTCCTCATTGCGGTAAATGGAGATGGTGTCTGAAAGTGCTGACAAAGAAAGAGAGAGATGAAAGTGAAAGAACGTAATAAAGCGATAATACAAATGGTAATTGCAAGCATCGGTGTGATTGGTGGTGTATTTGTAATTAATTTATTTAACCAATATGTGCTTACAAGTCTTCCGATTGTCTGGCGTATGGTTTTGATGATTGTCACCTATTTTATGATTGCACTGGTGCCTTTTTGTATTTCGGTCATTAATAAAGATAAATTGTATGATTTTGGATTTACAAAAGAAAAGCTTGGATATCAAATGCTAGTCGGATTTCTTATTGCATTGTGCTTCTCATTTGTTTTTACAGTGATTCCTCATCTGGCAGGAAAAAGCGATTGGGTGAATAACAATCATCAATATCAATATATGTGGCAATTCGTATACGATTTTGTATACTATATTTTTGCTGTTGCTTTGGTAGAAGAGTTTGTTTTTCGTGGTTTTTTCTACAAAAAGTTAGAAACTGTTTTTGATTCCAAAGTAGCTGTAATTATAGTTTCATCAGTTCTGTTCGGATTGTTTCATTTCTATGGCGGAAATATAGCACAGATTATATTGACTGGTATTATAGGAGTTATTTTGTGTATATGCAGGGTTAAAATCAAAAATTGCACTTTGCTGTCGCTTATTATCGCACATGGTGTGTACGATTCATTGATTACAGTATGGTTAAATGTTTTTACATAAGTGAATTATTTATATAGGAGTAGAAAAAGGGTTGTCTCACTGTGAAGACAATCCCTTTTTACAGATTTGGATATCTGTAAAAATATAGTATTTATCTGTTCAATTTCTTAGCTGTTTAAGGTTCTTATAGTAAAATTATATTAACTATATATTGACAGTTTTGGTTTATAGGTATAAAATAGTTGTA
>JAXJTT010000046.1:0-7084 GCA_036309445.1 Ruminococcus sp.
CACTATAACTGCTTCTGCTCATGCCGCAGGAATGGGTGGCAGTGATATCTGGCTTGAAGAAGGCGAGATGATGAACGTACACGATATGATAAAGGCTACGGTCGTTGCCTCTGCAAATGATGCGGCTGTAGCTCTTGCAGAGCATTTGTGTGGAAGCGAAGACGCATTTGTTGATAAAATGAACGAAAAAGCAAAACTTTTGGGAATGAATGACACAGTATTTAAAAATTGCAACGGTCTTGATGAGGAAGGACATCTGACATCTGCATATGATGTTGCTGTGATGTCAAAGGAGCTTATGAAGCACGAAATGATATTTGAATACACTTCAATCTGGCTTGATAATCTGCGTGACGGAAAAACTCAGATAGTTAATACCAACAAACTTCTGAAAACCTACAACGGTATCACGGGACTGAAAACAGGTACAACTGACGATGCAGGCTGTTGTATGTCAGCTTCTGCAACAAGGGATAATCTATCATTAGTTGCGGTTGTGCTTGGCTGCGGCACGGGTAAGGAAAGATTTGCAGATGCGTCGGCATTACTTGACTATGGGTTTGCGAATTATTCTGTTAAGGAATTATCTGTTCCTGAGGATCTTGCAAAAATAATTGAGGTTGAAAACGGAATGGAGAAAAATGTAGGCATAAGTTGTGAGGTAAAAGGCAATGTTGTACTCGAGAAAAATTCTCAGGAAGAAATAAAAGGAAATCTTAAACTCCCCGAAAAAATTACTGCTCCGATTGCAAAGGGACAAAAAATAGGCACGCTTACATACAGCACGGAAAACGAAACTATATATAGTTTTGATATTGTAGCTGACAAAGATGTTAAGGAAATTTCTTTTGGAGCTGTTATCTCTGTTTTGCTAAATTCCATAATTTCTTTATGAAATATACAAAATAAACTTGCAAATTGACTTACTTTATTGTATAATGAGTCATAAAGATACTTATATCGGGATTTATTTCCGAATAAGAATTTTGGAGGAATAATAAATGGCTACAAAACTTACAGACAAATATTTAAGAGGCTTTATCAGCGAACATGAGTATGACGGTGTTGCAGCAGAAGTTAAGGCTGCTCACAGAGTTCTTCACGAGGGTTCAGGTCTTGGTAATGATTTTCTCGGTTGGCTCAACCTTCCTACAGACTATGATAAGGAAGAGTTTGCAAGAATTAAGGCTGCTGCTGAAAAAATCAAGAAAGACACTGATGTATTCATCGTAATCGGTATCGGTGGTTCTTACCTCGGTGCTCGTGCAGCAATAGAGTTCCTTACTTCTCAGAACTATAACCTTACCTGCAAAGACACTCCACAGATTTTCTTCACAGGTAACTCAATCAGCTCTTCTGCTCTTGCAGAAATTATGGAGCTCTGCGAAGGCAAGGATGTTTCTGTTAATATGATTTCAAAGTCAGGCACAACTACTGAGCCTGCTATCGCTTTCCGTGTATTCCGTGAAATGCTCGAAAACAAGTACGGCAAAGACGGTGCAAGAGAGCGTATTTACTGCACAACAGACAAGGCAAAGGGTACACTTAAGGCTCTTGCTGATGAAGAAGGTTATCAAACATTCGTTGTTCCTGATGATGTAGGCGGACGTTTCTCAGTTCTTACAGCCGTAGGTCTTCTCCCTATCGCTGTTTCAGGTGCTGACATTGATGCTCTTATGGAAGGTGCCGCTACAGCTCAGAAGGAATTTGACAATGATGACCTTATGACAAACGACTGCTACAAGTATGCTGCACTCAGAAATATTCTTTACCGCAAGGGTAAGACAATGGAAGTTATGGTTTCTTATGAGCCTAACTACACAATGATGTCAGAGTGGTTCAAGCAGCTTTATGCAGAGAGTGAAGGTAAGGATAACAAGGGTATCTTCCCTGCAAGCGTTATCTTCTCTACTGACCTTCATTCACTCGGACAGTACATTCAGGACGGCAGACGCAATATGTTTGAAACTGTTGTTCTCTTTGATAAATGCAAAAAAGAAGTTACACTTGGTACAGACCCAACAGATGTCGATGGACTCAACTTCCTCGCAGGAAAAACAATGGGATTTGTCAATCAGAAGGCTTTTGAAGGTACAGTTCTTGCTCACAATGATGGTGGCGTACCAAACATTGTGCTTAACGTACCTGAAATGAACGAATCTGAGCTTGGCTATCTTATCTACTTCTTCGAAAAGGCTTGTGCAATCTCCGGATATATGCTCGGTGTTAATCCATTCAACCAGCCTGGTGTTGAAAGCTACAAGAAGAATATGTTTGCTCTCCTCGGCAAGCCGGGTTACGAAGACCAGAAGGCTGCTCTCGAAGCAAGACTCCAATAATTTCTTTTTTAAATTCTAATCTAACATAGGAGGAATTTATTTATGGTAACTTTACTTATCGGAAAAAAAGGTGCCGGAAAAACAAAAAAGCTCATCGCTCTTGCTAACGAAGCTGTTGCTGCTTCATCAGGCAACGTTGTTGTAATTGAAAAAGGTGCGAAGCTTACTTATGACGTAACTCACAAGGCAAGACTTGTTGATACAGAGCAATATAAAGTTGAAGGCTATGATATGCTCTTTGGCTTTATCAGCGGTATTTGTGCAGGTAACTATGATGTTACTGATATTTTAGTTGACTCTACTTTCAAAATCTGCCCTGCTGGTGTTGATGGTATTGCTGACTTCACAAAGAAGCTTCAGGATCTTTCAGAGGCTTCATCAACAAATATTGTACTTCTTATTTCAGCTGCTGAAGAGGAACTCCCAGAGTCAATCAACGCTGTTTGCCAGAAGGTATAATTAAAGGTTACATCTAAAATTTACAGGCTGTTTCAGACGAAAACTGAAACAGCCTGTGTTTTTTTATTATGCCGTTTTAAAGTAGCCGTAAAAGCCTGTTACAGGGTCTTTAAACAACGGAATATGCGGAGGAACAAATGTATACAATATAAATATCAAAGCATATAAACAAAGCATAAGCAAAGCTAAAACAGGATAGTTACAAAAGCTCTTTGTTATCAGCTTATTTTCAAGCCAATATGCAACAAAAGCGGAAATGAAAAAAACTGCAATATTTATCCAATCCTTTGACACACCGAAAACGCCTGTGTAAGCATAATATATTATAGGTATCAGTGCTACACCTACTGTTATTCCGACTAGCTTTACGCACCAGAAATTTTTGTATGAGCCTGAAAAATAAATACTTTCAGCTATTGCAAAAACAAACATCGGAAAAAACAAAAGCTTCATATGTTCCCATATTGATTCATTTACTGCCGAAAAAGTTGCTGCAATCACACTGTAATTACTCAGCTCATACAGAAAATGAAGCAATACACCTGAAAGCGAAGTAAATATAAAGCCGATTATCTGCATAAATCCAAATGACTTTTTCACAGCTACCCTTCTTTTTTAAAGTATTTGATTATACTATATTCAAAAACATAAAAATATATTCACAAAAATTCACCCTCGACTCTGAACAGAATCGAGGGTGTTCGTTATAATTATTTACTTTTATTTTGTGAATGACAGCTTGCAGCCATTGCACAGTTTGAACAGCCGCAACCGCAGCCGCCCGTTGGCTTTCCGTTTTTCTTCTTTACAAAATGAGAAATAATTATAACTGCCACAACAGCAATCAATATAAGTAAAACTATAATTGTTCCGAAATTTTCTGATAAAAACTCAAGCATTTCATTCACCTCGATATATTTTTTACGGATTACTTTCTTGTAAGTTTTTTACTTTCTTCATATGGTCGAACAAGCATAAATATCATAAATGCAAGCACTGCAATAGCCGCAATAAGACCGATTACATTGAGTGAACCTGTAAAAGCAGAACCTATCTGGAAAACGATAAGTGATACGGCATAGGCAAATGCACACTGATAACCGATTGCAAATGCAGTCCATTTAGCTGAGTTCATCTCTCTTTTGATAGCACCCATAGCCGCAAAGCAAGGAGCACAGAGAAGATTAAAGAGAAGGAATGAGTATGCTGAAAGCTGTGTAAGACCGGCAAAGTCAAGCACACCGAACACACCAACGATTTCTTCCTTAGCCAAAAGTCCCATAACTGTAGCGATTGAGGCTTTTGCATCAGCAAAACCAAGAGGAGCAAAAATCCAGCTGATTGCACTGCCGATAATTCCGAGAAGACTGTTTTCCAGCGGCATTTCGGTATTGAAAGAAAACGCACCATTCTCCACACCAAACACTGAGCCTGCCCAGATTATGATTGACGAGAGAAGAATAACTGTGCCCGCCTTCTTGACAAATGACCAGCAACGCTCCCACATTGAACGCAACACGTTGCTTATTAAAGGCATATGATAAGGTGGCAACTCCATTACAAACGGTGCCGGCTCGCCTGCAAACGGCTTTGTTTTCTTAAGGATAATTCCTGATGACACGATAGCTGCAATACCGACAAAATAGGCACTTGGAGCTACCCACCATGCACCACCGAAAAGTGTTGTTGAAATCAACGCAATTACAGGAAGCTTTGCACCGCATGGAATGAATGTTGTTGTAATTATTGTCATTCTGCGGTCACGCTCGTTTTCGATGGTACGGGAAGCCATAATACCGGGAACACCGCAACCTGTTCCGATAAGGATAGGGATAAAAGATTTTCCCGAAAGACCGAATTTTCTGAAAAGCTTATCCATAACAAAGGCAATTCGTGCCATATATCCACAGCTTTCAAGGAAAGCAAGGAAAATAAACAGAACCATCATCTGTGGCACAAATCCCAGAACTGAACCTACACCACCGATAATACCATCAATGATAAGCAACGAAAGCCAGTCTGCACAATTGATAGCGTCAAGCCCGTTTTTGACAAGGACAGGAACACCCGGAACCCATACACCATAATTCTCAGGTGTTGGTAAATCCTCAGCCTCAAGCACAGGGTCTACAAGACCTGAAAGGTCACAGCCCACCTCTGCAAGTGAGTCTGCATATGCACCGTAAGCCTCATCAAATGCACCAAAGTCCTTATCCTGAATGGCACCAAGAACCTCATCTGCACCAACAGCTCCGCTTTCTACGGCTTTAGCCGCCTCTGCTTCAAGCTCTGCTGTGAAAAGATTAGTTTCTGCGTATGCTGACATTGCATCTTCGTACTCAGAAGCACCAATCGTTAAAAGGTGCCAACCATCTCCAAACAGTCCGTCATTTGCCCAGTCTGTTGCTATTGTGCCGACTGTTGTTACCGAAATATAATAAACCGCAAACATTATCAAAGCAAAAATCGGAAGTGCAAGAAAGCGGTTTGTAACTATGCTGTCAATCTTGTCTGAGGTTGTTCCTCTGCCTATATGTCTTTTTTTATAGCAATCTTTTAATATAGCAGATATGTAATTGTAACGCTCGTTGGTTATGATACTTTCGCTGTCATCGTCAAGCTCCCGTTCAGCGTTTGCAATATCTTTTTCAATATGCTTCATTACTTCATCTTTGATTTTAAGCTTTTCTATTACCTTATGGTCACGCTCAAAAACCTTGATGGCATACCATCTCTGCTGCTCCTCGGGCATATGGTGAACAACAGCTTCTTCGATATGTGCAATAGCGTGTTCAACTGCACCGCTGAAATTGTGCATAGGCATTGTTTTGCCGATTTCGGAAGCTTTGATTGCCTCCTCAGCCGCCTCAGTAATACCTGTACTTTTCAGTGCAGAAATTTCCATCACCTTACAACCGATATTCTTTGTGAGCTGTTCTACATTGATTTTGTCGCCGTTTTTTCTTACAACGTCCATCATATTTATAGCTACAACAACAGGAATACCAAGCTCCTTAAGCTGTGTTGTAAGATAAAGGTTACGCTCAAGATTTGTACCGTCAACAATATTGAGAATAACATCGGGTCTTTCTTCAACCAAAAAATCTCTGGCTACAACCTCTTCAAGAGTGTATGGTGACAAGGAATACACACCTGGAAGGTCAACAACGATGACATCATCGTGTTCTTTTAGTTTACCCTCTTTTTTTTCTACTGTAACTCCGGGCCAGTTTCCTACAAACTGATTTGAGCCTGTAAGTGCATTAAACAGCGTTGTTTTACCGCTGTTCGGGTTGCCCGCAAGTGCAATTTTAATACCCATTCTTATCTTCCTCTCTTAAGTTATTTATAACTAACCTCTGGTCAGAAATAAAGGGGCTAAGCCCCGGACATAAGATTTACTCAACCTCAATCATATCAGCATCAGCCTTACGCAACGAAAGCTGATAACCACGTACGGTTACTTCAATAGGATCACCCAAAGGAGCAGTTCTGCGAACAGTTATTTCAACACCCTTAGTAATGCCCATATCCATAATTCTACGTTTTAATGCACCCTCTCCGTGAAGCTTTACAACCTTGGCAGTCTTGCCTATTTTCACGTTTTTCAAAGTGTTCATATTAGTTCCTCCTTCGCTATACAAGGACATTAGTATAGACTAACTAACCGCTAAAAATAAAAGTTAGGGATAGCTAACTATATACATAATATACCAATTTTGTAAAAAAGTCAAGATTTATTTTCAAAAAAAGTTTTTACCTGTTTACAAAAGCCTTTTCTTGTGTTAAGATATTGAATATAAATTCATTGAGTATTTATTCAATCAAGTTGAGGCTATTATGGAAACAAGAAAAGAACAGAAAGAAAAACGCAGGCAAGAAATTATTTGTGCGGCTCTCGACCTTTTTGTAAGCAAAGGTTATGCCGCAACTAAGGTTACTGACATTGCAAAAAAGGTTAATATGAGCACAGGGCTGATGTTTCATTATTTTAAATCAAAGGAAGATTTATATGAGGAGCTTGTTAAATTCGGCTTGGAGGGAACAAAATATCCTGCACAACAAAAGTGCGAACATGCTATTGATTTTTTCTCAGGCTTTGCAACAGAGCTTTTTGAATATATGAAAGCTCAGCCGATGACTGCAAAAATGTTTGTGCTTATGGCTGATGCACAGCGAAGCGAAGCTACTCCTCCACATATCAAAGAGATTGCGATGCAGACAAACACTATAGAGCAGTTTGTTCCCATTATAGAATGGGGTCAACAGGAAGGTAGTATAAGAAA
>JAXJTT010000047.1:0-6873 GCA_036309445.1 Ruminococcus sp.
ACATACAAGAGGATGAAGCTTGATAGCCTTACCTTCTACAAGTACGGGCTCGAATGCCTGAATACCGAGACGGTGAAGTGTAGGAGCACGGTTGAGTAATACAGGGTGACCCTTGATTACAACCTCGAGTGCATCCCAGACTTCGTCCTTAGCACGCTCTACTGCTTTTCTTGCAGCTTTGATGTTTATAACAGCCTTGGTTTCAACAAGACGCTTCATAACAAATGGTTTGAAGAGCTCGAGTGCCATTTCCTTAGGAAGACCGCACTGGTACATCTTAAGCTCAGGACCAACTACGATAACGGAACGACCTGAGTAGTCAACACGCTTACCGAGGAGGTTCTGACGGAAACGACCCTGCTTACCCTTGAGCATATCTGAAAGTGACTTGAGTGGACGGTTGTTAGGACCTGTAACAGGTCTGCCACGTCTGCCGTTGTCGATAAGAGCATCAACAGATTCCTGAAGCATACGCTTTTCGTTGCGGATAATGATTTCAGGAGCGTTAAGCTCAAGAAGTTTCTTAAGACGGTTGTTTCTGTTGATAACTCTGCGGTAGAGGTCGTTAAGGTCAGAAGTTGCAAAACGACCACCATCGAGCTGTACCATCGGACGGATATCCGGCGGAATTACAGGAACAACATCCATAATCATCCACTCAGGACGGTTGCCTGAGAGACGGAAGCTTTCAACAACGTCAAGTCTCTTGAGAATACGAACTCTCTTCTGACCTGTAGCTGTTTCAACCTCTTCCTTGAGCTGAGCTGCAAGAGCTTCGAGGTCGATTTCCTTAAGAAGCTTCTGGATAGCCTCAGCACCCATCTCAGCCTCAAAGTCGCTGTCATACTTTTCACGCATATCAGCATACTCTTTTTCTGTAAGGCACTGATTCTTTTCGAGATCACGGCAATCACCGGGATCTGTAACAATATATCTTGAGAAATAGAGAACATTTTCAAGTGTTCTCGGAGAAATATCAAGCATAAGGGAAATTCTTGAAGGAATACCCTTGAAGTACCAGATGTGTGATACAGGAGCAGCAAGTTCAATGTGACCCATACGCTCACGTCTTACCTTTGCACGTGTTACTTCAACACCGCAACGGTCACACACCTTGCCCTTGAAGCGGATTCTCTTGTACTTACCGCAGTGACATTCCCAGTCCTTTGTAGGTCCGAAAATTCTCTCGCAGAACAAGCCGTCACGCTCAGGCTTAAGTGTACGATAGTTTATGGTTTCGGGCTTTTTAACTTCGCCATAAGACCATGCTCTGATCTGCTCAGGGGAAGCAAGTCCGATTTTTATTGAATCAAAAACATTGTTATCTATCATTTGACTTCCTCCTTACAGTTCATCGCTGTTTAAATTTTCAAAATCAAAGAAGTCGTCATCATCCTCAGAAGCAAGTGAAGACTCGTCGAACATATTGCCTTCTTCGCTGTCCTCGTCAAGGTTGAAGCCGTCCATTGAGGATGTCATTACGCTCTCCTCATCGAACTCTGTTGCAGCTGCATCTGTAATATCGTCATCCTCATCAAACTTCTGCTTAATGTCGATTTCTTCACCTTCAACGTCGAGTACACGAACGTCAAGAGCAAGTGACTGAAGCTCTTTGATAAGAACTCGGAATGACTCAGGAATACCAGGAGCAGGAATGTTCTGACCCTTAACGATAGCCTCGTATGTCTTAACACGTCCTACAACGTCGTCAGACTTAACAGTAAGAATTTCCTGAAGTGTATATGCTGCACCGTAAGCCTCGAGTGCCCAAACTTCCATTTCACCGAAACGCTGACCACCAAACTGTGCTTTACCACCGAGAGGCTGCTGTGTAACGAGTGAGTAAGGACCTGTGCTTCGTGCGTGAATCTTTTCATCAACGAGGTGATGGAGCTTGAGGTAGTACATGTAACCTACTGTAACAGGGTTGTCAAAACGCTCACCTGTTCTACCGTCGATAAGCCATGTCTTACCGTTCTCGTTGTAGCCTGCATCCTTGAGAGCAGTAAATACATCCTGCTCGTTTGCACCGTCGAATACAGGTGTCATAATCTTCCAGCCAAGTGCTTTAGCCGCATAGCCGAGGTGAACCTCCAGAACCTGACCGATGTTCATACGTGAAGGTACGCCCAATGGGTTAAGTACGATATCAAGCGGAGTACCGTCCGGAAGGAATGGCATATCCTCAACAGGGAGAATTCTTGAAACGACACCCTTGTTACCGTGACGACCAGCCATCTTATCACCAACGCTGATTTTACGCTTGAGAGCAAGGTAAACTCTTACTACCATATTTACACCGGGCTGGAGCTCGTTTCTGCTCTCTGCACGTGTAAATACCTTAACGTCAACAACTGTACCGCTTTCGCCGTGAGGAACTCTGAGAGATGTATCTCTTACTTCTCTTGCCTTCTCACCGAAGATTGCACGGAGGAGTCTTTCCTCTGCTGTAAGCTCAGTTTCACCCTTTGGTGTTACCTTACCTACGAGGATATCACCTGCGTGAACCTCAGCACCTACCTGAATAATACCGTTTTCGTCGAGGTACTTAAGCATATCCTCGCCGACATTAGGAATATCTCTTGTAATTTCTTCAGGGCCGAGCTTTGTATCTCTTGCCTCTGTATCATATTCTTCAATATGGATTGAAGTGTAAACGTCATCTCTGACGATTTTTTCATTAAGAAGGACAGCATCCTCGTAGTTGTAACCTTCCCATGTCATAAAGCCGATAAGAGCATTCTTACCGATAGCGATTTCACCGTTATCTGTTGCAGGACCGTCTGCAAGAACCTGACCCTTGACAACTCTCTGACCTCTCTCAACGATTGGTCTCTGGTTGAAGCAAGTACCCTGGTTTGAACGGAGGAACTTAACAACTTCGAAGTCCTGAACTCTGCCTGAATCGTACTGAACACGGATGTTACGTGCATCAACGCTCATAACGATACCGTCTTCTTCAGCAAGAATACATACGCCTGAGTCAGTACCTGCCTTGTATTCCATACCTGTACCAACGATAGGAGCATCTGTCTTAAGGAGTGGCACAGCCTGACGCTGCATGTTCGCACCCATGAGAGCACGGTTTGCGTCATCGTTTTCAAGGAACGGAATCATTGATGTAGCAACTGAAAGAACCTGCTTTGGAGATACGTCCATAAAGTCGAATTTCTCAGGAGCAAGCTCAACGAACTCGTCTCTGTGACGACCTACAACTCTTGCATTTACGAAATGACCCTCTGCGTCGAGTGGCTCATTCGCCTGAGCAACTGTGTAGTTATCTTCCATATCAGCAGTCATATATACAACTTCATCTGTAACTACGCCTGTTTCCTTGTCAATTCTACGGAAAGGTGACTCGATAAAGCCGTACTTATTGATACGTGCAAATGATGTGAGATATGAGATAAGACCGATGTTAGGTCCTTCAGGAGTCTCGATAGGACACATTCTGCCGTAGTGTGTATAGTGAACGTCTCGAACCTCGAAGCCTGCACGGTCTCTTGAAAGACCACCAGGACCAAGTGCTGAAAGACGACGCTTGTGAGTAAGCTCAGCAAGTGGGTTTGTCTGGTCCATAAACTGTGAAAGAGGAGAAGAACCGAAGAACTCTCTGATTGCAGCAGTTACCGGACGGATATTGATAAGAGAGTTAGGAGAAAGTGAGTCCATATCCTGTGACTGTGTAGCCATTCTTTCTCTTACAACTCTGTCAAGTCTTGAGAAACCGATTCTTACCTGATTCTGTAAGAGCTCACCTACGCAACGGATACGTCTGTTGCCGAGGTGGTCGATGTCGTCTGTAAGACCAACACCGTGAGCAATACAGTTGAGGTAGTTGATTGTTGCAAAAATATCATCAATTGTGATGCAGTTTGGAACAAGCTCGTCAGCTCTCTGAGCAAGCATTTCCTTAAGCTCATCCTGATTTGCAGCAGAATCGAGGATTTCGCAGAGAACATCAAAACGAACATTCTCACGGATACCGCACTCAGCCTCTGCATCGAAATCAACATAAGCGTTGATGTCAACCATACCGTTTGAAATAACCTTTACGATTTTTTCATCGGTAGCCTTTACGAAAGCAACTGTAACACCTGCATTTTCGATTTCAAGAGCCTTTTCAGCAGAAACTCTTTCATCTCTGAAAGCCATAACCTCGCCTGTGCGTGGGTTAGAGATAGGCTCTGCAAGAACCTGACCTTCAAGACGGTTTGAAATACCGAGCTTCTTGTTGTATTTATATCTGCCAACCCTTGACATATCATAACGGTTAGGGTCGAAGAAAAGGTTGTTGATGTGAGTCTGGGCACTCTCTACTGTAGGAGGCTCAGATGGACGAAGCTTTCTGTAAACCTCGATAAGACCTTCTTCAACATTGTGTGTCTGGTCCTTCTCGATTGTAGCCTTCATTCTCTCGTCATCACCGAAGTACTCAAGGATTTCAGCATCTGAGCCGAGACCGAGAGCACGGATGAAAGCTGTTACAGGGAGCTTACGGTTTTTATCAATACGAACATAGAAAACATCGTTGATGTCTGTTTCGTACTCGAGCCACGCACCACGGTTAGGGATTACAGTTGAAGTGTAAAGCTCCTTACCTGTCTTGTCGTGGTCCATTTTATAGTAAACGCCAGGGCTTCGTACAAGCTGTGAAACGATAACACGCTCTGCACCGTTGATAATGAAGGTGCCGCTTGGTGTCATCAGAGGGAAGTCACCCATAAATACGTTGCTTTCCTTAATTTCACCTGTTGCTTTGTTCAGCAAGCGAGCAGTTACTCTGAGAGCCGCTGAAAATGTTGCATCTCTTGACTTACATTCAATAATGCTGTAGTTGGGATGATCAACATCAATAGAGTAGTCGATAAAGTCAAGCACCAGATTATTCTGATAGTCTGTGATTCCTGACACATCCTTGAATACTTCCTTAAGACCTTCATCAAGGAACCACTGATATGACTGCTTCTGAACCTCAATAAGGTTAGGCATATCAATGACTTCATCGATTTTGCCGAAACTCATTCTCTCGGTATTACCGAGTTTAACGGGTCTGACATTAACCATAGGCGTATCACTCCTTAAAAAAATTATGTGGGCAATGTCTTTTTCAAAGCCGTTTAACGGTGGTATGCACCCTTAAAAAACTCTTGACACACAGGTGATTTTGTGATAATATCCCCCTGTAAAGAAAATTTTTTCTTTTTTAAGTGTCCTGATTTTCCGATACATAACCCCATTATGGTACATTGTACTATTTTACGCTCCCAAAGGGAGGTTGTCAAGAGGTTTTTTGCGAAAATCGAAATAAATTCTCTGATTTTTCCTCTTTGCATAAAAATCAGCCTCAAAAATAGCATTTTTGACTATTAAAATCAAGTCAATATACAAACAAAAATACCTCCGCAGCTTTTTTAACTGCGGAGGTAAATTTTTTGCTTGTAAATCAGCTTTTTTCTTATTTGGTAATTTAAGGTAAATTATATCACCTACGCTCTTTACAAACACCCGACACCGTGTAAAGATTTTACAATGATAAATTCCAATACTAATATTATCATATGTTAAATCAAGCAAAGTAATTTTTTATAATTATACATCCTGCCAAAATTAAAACAGTAACTACACCTAACCAAATCCAGCCTTTTGGGGTAATATAAGATTCAAAGTGTATTTTTTCATCCTTATACTCAAATTCCACGTCCGGATTTTCCTCGGTTTCTTTGTTCATAAATTCAGACGCCGACACAAATCCATCGCTGTCCACATCCTGAAAATTATTATTTGAAAATCCCTTGTTTTGATTGTTCATATTAAAACCTCTGTTTTACTTATATCAATATACTTTTGATTTTAACTTTTGCTATCTGTTTTGTCAACAATAATATAAAAAACGACTGTACCACAGTGCGATACAGCCGTTTTATAAATTACATCTTAAATTATTTAATTATACCTGCAATCACCATTTGGATATATGTAACATCATTCACGTCAATGGAACCATCGCCGTTTGCATCAGCATTTTTGAACACATCTGCCTTGCTTGTTTCAATCATAACGCTACCGTCTGAGTTCATGTAGCCTGCAAGGAACATTTGGAAATAAGTTACATCGTCCACATCCAAACCTTCGTCATTGTTTACGTTACCTACTATATTCTTTGGTGCATCTTTGATATTTACCTGTGCAATTTTCAGTGTGGAAGCTACTCCTGTTTCAAGGTCTTTTACACCTACTGTAACAATCTGATTACCAACAAATTTTGTATTCAGTGTAGTCTCAAAACCATGATATGCTCCACAACCATGTACCTTATTTACATCATCTCTTTTCTTATCAGCAGTTATTGTATAAACTTCCTTGTTGCTGTCTGAACCAATAATAATCTGCACCTGAACAGATTTACTCAGATTGCTCTCGTCGTAAGCCCAGCCCTTTACTTTAATGGAATTATCTGAACCCTCAAGAATTTCTACTGAACCTTTTGGTGTGTAACACTTGTATTCAGTTTCACCCACATTATAGTTTCCTGCGGCATCATATGCATATACCTGAACAACAAATTTTCCGTTTTTGCTACTTACATCACTACGCTTGATTTTGCAGGTAGCAACACCATTAGAAATTGTGCCTGCAAAAGTCTTCGTAGTATTTGCTTTGTCGCCATCCATCCATACTGTAAAGTTTGCCTTGGATACCTTTACGTTATCGCTTACATCTGCTGTTACTGTGAAACTTGTCGAGTCAAAGCTTGCTACCTTTGTGTTCTTTACTAATGGTTTTTCTGAATCAGGTGAAATAGTTACGGTTACCTTTTTGAGAAATTTTACGCCACCATGACCGATGTTCTGCATATAAACATAAACATCC
>JAXJTT010000048.1:0-8244 GCA_036309445.1 Ruminococcus sp.
CTATTAAGTTGTAGGGGCGAACTGTGTTCGCCCGCCATAATCAACATCTAATTTATAGATAACGGGCGAACACAGTTCGCCCCTACAGCACAAGGAAAGCCTGTTCAATAAGAAAAACATTAATTTAACCGATAGTACTGACCGTCGGGGACACCGGTCCCTACATTATTTGTCAATTAAGTACACCGATATATCCCAAATATTACAAATCGGAGCGAAGCGACCCTTACCTATTCACTATTCACTATTACTTATTACCTGCAACCTTTGCAACGTTGCGTTGCAAAGGTTGCAATTCACAAAAAAACTTACAAAATAAGCTAAAATTCGGCATTAGGTACACTCCCGAAATTTTACAAACTCTTGAAAATCAACTTATATAATGGTATAATTGCATTTGGCTTATTATGTTCTTTAGCAGAATATTTAACATTATTCACCATTTGGTGCAACATTCAGGAAGTGAGCAGATTTCTAATGAAAAGATTTATTTCAGACGTAAAACAATTTTTTAACTATACGCTGTTTTCTACAAAAGCAGAACTCAAAAGTGAGGTTGCAGGCTCGTTTTTAAGCTGGCTGTGGTGGATTCTTGATCCGTTGCTTTATATGCTTGTTTACTCATTTATCGCAATCGTAGTTTTCAAAAGCGGTGAGCCATACTTCCCTGTTTTTGTATTCATCGGTATGAACTGCTGGACATTTTTTAACAAAACTTTCCGAAGCAGTGTTAAGCTTGTTTCTGACCGAAAAATGATTGTAACGAAAATCTACATACCAAAATTTATGTTCATTATCGAAAAAATCGGTGTTTACGGATTTAAAATGCTTATCTCCTTTGCACTTACTGCGGTGTTAATGCTTATCTATCAGGTACCGCTTACAGCAAGAATGTTGTGGGCAATCCCTATTTTACTTTTACTGCCGATTGTTACCTTTGCAGTCAGCACAATTATTATGCACTTCGGTGTATTTGTTGAAGACCTTTCTAACATTGTAACAGTTGCTCTTCAGCTTGGCTTCTATATGTCAGGTATCTTCTATTCTGTTGAATCACGTGTTCCTGCACCGTTCAACAATATTTTAATCAAGCTAAATCCGATTGCACTTATAATAACCGA
This sequence comes from Ruminococcus sp., assembly GCA_036309445.1. GTDB lineage: Bacteria > Bacillota > Clostridia > Oscillospirales > Acutalibacteraceae > Ruminococcoides. The sequence continues at coordinate 1,122 of JAXJTT010000048.1, forward strand.
CTTAAGACGTGTGCTTCTTTACGATCAGGACCCACATATCTACTCATTACTTATGTGGCTCGGTCTTGCAATTCTTATCTCAATCTGGGGTGTAAGAACTATTTACAAGCACGAAAACAGTTATGTAAAGGTGATTTAATATGGCAGAATCAGCTATTTCAGTAAAAGACGTAAAAATCAGATACAGATGCTTCAAAAAAGTATCTCTCCTCAAAGCAATTTTCGCTCCTAAAAAATTCAGCAAAACTGAGTATTTTGAGGCTGTAAAGGGTGTTTCTTTTGAGGTTGAAAAGGGACAAATCCTCGGTATTGTCGGCAAAAACGGTAGCGGTAAGTCTACCCTTCTGCGTGCAATTGCAGGTATTTTCTCTCCTGACGAGGGTACAATCGACCTTCACGGTAATTCAATCTCCCTTCTTTCAATCGGTGTAGGCTTTCAGTCAAAGCTTACAGGTCGAGAAAACATCTATCTTTCGGGTATGCTTCTGGGCTTCGACCGAAACCAGATTGACGAAAAGCTTGATGAAATCATTGAATTTGCAGAACTTGGTTCATTTATCGACCGCCCTGTAAAGACTTATTCAAGCGGTATGCATTCAAAGCTTGCTTTCTCAATTACAGCCGTTCTGGAAACTGACATTATGCTCATCGACGAGGTTTTGAGCGTTGGTGACGCAAAGTTCAGAAAGAAAAGCTACGAAAAAATGAGAAGCCTTATCACAAACAAGGACAGAACAGTTCTTATTGTTTCCCACGATGCAGGTACTCTCAGAAAACTTTGCGACACGATTTTGTGGATTCACGAAGGAGAAATGAAGGCAATAGGCCCCACAGAAGAAATCCTTCCCGAATACGAAAAGTTTATGTCCTGATGGTGTTTATATGTCCAGATTCAGAGAAAAACTAAAATTTGTAAAAGCCAGAGATATATTCCACATATTCCTCTTTGTCCTCGCCTTGCCGATTGCCCTTGTTTATAAGCTTTTCAGACGCAATCTGTGGCTTATCTGCGACAATGGCGTTGAGGCTACGGACAACGGCTTTTGCCTTTTCCAATACATTTGTGAAAATCACCCTGAGCAGGATTGCGTTTATGCGGTTTACAAGACAAGTGTTGACTACGAAAACGTGAAAAACACAGGCAAAACCGTAAAATACGGCAGTTTTATGCACTGGATTTTATACCTCACCGCCAGAGCAAACATCAGCTCACAAAAGGGCGGCAAGCCTAACTATGCTGTATGCTATCTTCTTGAGGTATACGGCATTTTACGCAACAAGCGTGTATTTTTACAGCACGGCGTAATTCTTACAGACATCGAGTTTCTGTATTACGAAAACACAAAAATGGATATGTTCACAACCAGCACTTACCGTGAGTGGGAGTATGTAAACGAAAAATACGGCTATCCCGAGGGTGTTGTAAAGCTTCTGGGTCTTCCCCGCTTCGACAATCTTCACAGCTTTGATACCGTGAAAAATCAGATTCTCATTATGCCCACATGGCGTGACTGGATTGGCACAGATGCCCTCGATAAAAACAGCGAGGACAGCACAAAGGTCTTTCTTGAAAGTGATTATTTCAAAAACTGGAGCAAGATTATAGGCAGCAAGCGTCTTGAGCAAATCTGCGAAAAGTACGGCTGCACCGTAATGTTTTATCCTCACAGGGATATGCAGAGATTTATCGGTTGCTTTGAAAACAGCAATCCATACCTTACAATCTGCAAGTATCCTCAGTATAAAGTGCAGGATTTGATGAAAAGCTCTGCATTTATGATTACTGACTATTCAAGCGTACAGATAGACTTTGCCTATATGAAAAAGCCTCTTGCGTATTTTCAGTTTGACTACGAAAGATTCTGCAAGTCGCACTACGGCAAGGGATATTTTGACTATACAGACGACGGCTTCGGCCCTGTTTTCGGTGACGAAAACGGCTTGATGGATTACATCGAAAAAATGGCTGAAAGGTCATTTTCAAACACCGAGCCGTATGTTACACGACACAAAGAATTTTTTGATTTATTCGACACAGACAACTGCAAGCGAAACTACGAGGCTATCAAAGAGAGATATTCCCGATAACCTCTGCGAAAGGAAGAATTTATGGAAACAAATCATCAAAAGCCCATTGATTTTGTTATCATCTGGGTTGACGGCAACGACGAAAAGTGGCGTGCCGAAAAAGCTTTATATGATGATAAACCGCTTACAAATGCAAACAGTGAGGTACGCTTCCGTGATTGGGACAATTTGCAATACTGGTTTCGTGGGGTCGAGAAGTTTGCCCCTTGGGTGCGAAAGATACATTTCGTTACATGGGGACACATTCCGAAATGGCTTGACACCTCAAACCCTAAGCTCAATATCGTAAATCACAAGGACTACATTCCAAAAAAATATCTTCCTACTTTCAGCTCACACACAATTGAGCTTAACCTCCACAGAATTGAGGGACTTGCTGAGCAGTTTGTTTATTTTAACGACGATATGTTCCTTACTGCACCCACAAAGCCTGAGGATTTCTTTGTTGACGGCAAGCCTTGCGACACCTTCGCACTCGATTGCATCTGCTTCAACAAGGACAGTGCAGGATTTTTTAACGGTGCAAATGTTTCGATTATCAATGACCATTTCGACAAGGATAAAGTTTTTAAGCGTGACTTTAAAAAGTGGTTTAATCCGAAAAACAGATTTAAAAATATACTCAGAACAGTTTTGCTTATGCCGTGGCACTGGTTTCCGGGCTTCTACTACCAGCACACTCCGTCAGGCTTTCTGAAATCCACATTTGAGGAAGTCTGGGAAAAGGAATACGAGGTGCTTGATGCAACCTGCTCTGATAAATTCAGAAAAACAGGCAACGTAAACCAGTGGCTTATGAAATACTGGCAGCTTGCCGACGGCAACTATGTCGTGCGACACGACAAGTTTGCTCTTTGCTACCACGTAAAGGAATATAACTACCCTGCACTGTGCAAGGATATTCCGTCGCAGAAGCATCAGATGATCTGCATTAACGATACTGCAGATACAACTGATTTTGAAAACAAAAAGCAAGGCGTTATCAATGCTTTTGAAAAACTCCTGCCTGAAAAATCCGCTTTTGAGCAACGGTGACGACAACGTGACGTTGCATCCGATTCGGGCAGATAGTTTGATTTGTCGGCAAAATTTACTGCCCGACAAAAAGCTTTGCTACAAAATAATGTAGGGATCGGCGTCCTCGACGGTCCGACAAATAAAAAACATAAACAGGGTAAATTTTTTGAAAGAAGGTATATGATGAGTGAAAATTATATCTGGCTGTTTGGCGAAAATCTCGCCGCAACCTCCAACAATAACTCTTATTATTTCTGGAAGCAGGTAGTTCTGCGTAAAGACGGCATAGACAAGTATATTGTTCTTGAGAAAAACCCTGCAAATCTCAAAACCTACAATACACTTTCAGCCGATGAAAAGAGCTTTGTTGTATGGAAAAACAGCATAAAACACTTTAAAATCTACCTCAACGCTGACCTCTACCTTGTATCTCTGAGCTACAAGGATATCACCCCAACCAAGCTTATGGGTATTTACCCTGTAAACTTCTTTATTGAAAAGCCGCTTATCTATCTTCAGCACGGCACATTGGGAATCAAGGCTATTGAGTACAAGGGCAACGGCTACAATAACAATATGTTCCGTTTCCTTTACTACAACAAAAATATAAAGCCTCAGCTTTTGGAATACAATAAATTCAAGGATTATCAGCTCTACTACGGCGAGTATCTCCCACGCTACACCGAGCTTGTAAAACGCTACAAAAATTATTCAGCACAGAAAAAAGACGGCAAGGAAATCCTCTGGTTTATGACATGGAGAGAATACCTTGGCGACAACTATATGACAGACCTGCTCACTCACCAGTTAAACGGAGTGCTGGGCAGTCAGAAGCTTGCAGATTATCTTGAAAAAACAAATTCAACTTTCACTGTCTGCCTTCACCAGTTTTTTGATGAAGAAAAAATCAAGACTTTCAAGGAGCAGACAAAAACAGACAGAATCAAGTTTGTTCATTCAAACAAGATTGATGTACTCGACGAGCTTGCAAAAAGTGATGTTTTAATCACAGATTACTCATCAGTAGGCTTTGACTTCACAACACTTAACAAGCCTGTTATCCTCTTCCAGCCCGACAGAAAAGCATACCTTGAAAAGCGTAATCTTTACTGTGAAATCGAGGAAATCGAAAAATATTCATTCACACGTGCAAGAGAGGTTGTCGAGTGCATAACCAAGGAAACTTACGGAATTAACGACTTCTTCCGAAAGAATCTCCCTGACAACATCGACTACGACTACATCGCAAAAGGCGGTCACATTGACCGTATGTACGATGAGTTTGCAAATATTCAGAAAAACAAAGTAACATTTATCGGCTACAACTTCTACGGCGTAGGCGGTACTGTGTTTGCCACACGTTCACTTGCTGAAGCTCTGCTTGAGAAGAACTATATGGTTGAGCTTCTCTCACTCAAATGCACCTGCAAGCCGAAAGAAATGCCGTTCGGCTTACAGCTAAGCTGTCTTTACAAGGCAAATTCACGCAGAAAAAGCGAGCTTTTCAAACGTGGCGTGTTCAGATTTAAAAGCCTTTACGGGCATCTTGACTGCGATGCAAGCAGAGAAAACCTCTCTCCATACGCCGGTATGGCTATGAGAAAAACTCTTGAAAACATCAAGAGTAATACTGTCATTTCAACAAGAGAGTCACTCCACCTTTTCTTAAACGATGCACAGTCAAAGAAAATCAAGGAAAAAATCTACTTCTTCCACTGCACAGCGGCTCTTGTAAACGAGTTGTTCCCTGACATTGTAAGCAAGATGGAGAAAATAAAGATTGGCAAGGCTGTCTTTGTAAGTGAAGAAAACCGCCAGCTTTATCTTGATAAATTCAACTTCAAAAACTATGATGATTATATTGTTCTCGGCAATACTCTTGAGTCAAGCCGAAGTGTTGGACGTAATGAAATCATCAAAACTGAGGAAGAAAAACAGCTTGCCGCTGAAAAGAAATCTTATAAAGGCTTCCTCGGAATGTACCTGCTTCGAATCAGCCACGAAAGACAGGCTGATATCAACAATCTCTTTGGCTTTGCAAAATATCTCAAGGAAAACAACGTAAACGACATAATGATTGATGTTTACGGCACAGGCGACTATCTCGACGAGTTCCTCCGCCAGATTTACGAAAATGAGCTTGAAGATTACATCAGCTACTGCGGCCAGACAACTAACCCTAAGGTTCAGATGCAGACTCACGATGCTGTTGTTGACTTCACCCTCAACCACTCATTCGGTATGCCATACATCGAGGCTATTCTCAATGGTAAAATGGTTTACTGCACCGAAAACACAGGCTCACGTGAAGTTTTAGAGGGCATTGATGGTTGTATCTATAAATCATATGAAGACCTGCTCGACAAAATCCGTCGCTTCCCTGAGGTTACAGACGAACAGTTGCAGAGCAACTACGATAAAATCAGCAAAATCTACTCCAGAGAAGTCCTCGGCGAGATGTTCACAGATTTTCTTAACAAATAATCAAAACAAAGGCTACTGTATAACGCAGTAGCCTTTCTTATTGGCGGGAGCAAGCTCCCTTACGATGTAACAGAAGATTTATTGTCGGGCATTAAAGTTTTGCAATAAGCAAAACTATCTGCTCGGATTGAATGAAACGTCACAGTTGCCGACCTATAAAAATCAAAACAGGGTCACTGCCGTATGAAGCAGTAACCCGTGTTTTATAATTCATTTAATATTTGATTTAGCGGAGAGCTTTTCAATTTCGATAACAAAGATATCGCAATTTGCACCCTCGAGGTTGATTTCCCTCTCCCCTGCCTGAATAAAATCAGGGGAATATTTTTTAACAAGGGCACGCAAAGCCTTTTCTTTATCTATAACAGTTTTAGCCGCAACGCCGAAAGCTATTGCACTACGATACATTGTAGTGAGATTTTTGCTGTCTACCTGAGATTTATCAACGACAGTAAAAGAAACCTTGCCCGAAAAAATCAGGTTTTCCTGCTTATGTCCGCTGTTTCTGGCACAGTGAAAATAAATTTTCTCATCGCAATAAACATAGTTGACAGGCACACCGTAGGGATAGCCGTCTGCACCAATGGTGGATAGGACTCCCCAGCTTCCGCTGTGCAGGATTTCTGCAGCCTGCTCAGAAGAAAGCTCTCTTTCACTTCTTCGCATCGAATGATTATACATAATTACTCAACTCCGAGGTTGTTCATTACCATACCGGTAATCATCTTTGGATAGAAATATGTTGATTTCTGAGGCATTTTCTCGCCCTCAGCGGCAACGTCACGGATTTCTGTAACTCTTGTAGGGTTGAGTACAAATGAGCACTGTGACTTGCCCTCGTCAACAGAAGAAATAGCTTCTGAGAAGAATTTTGTATATGTAAGGTTAATCTGCTTAGCCATATTTTCTTTGTCAATTCCGAAAATCTGCTCGAGAATGAGTGTGTGGAGAACAGAAACGTCGAGTGATCTGGAAGCAACGCTTACGTCACCGAGGAACTCGTCCATTACAGCAATATCCTTAAGTGTGAGGAGATACCATTCACCCTCACCGCAGTAGAAGCCAAATGCCTTCTTGCCCTCTTCATAAAGCTTAGCAAGCTCCTGCTCCATATTGTCTGTGCCGTGGTTCTCAACAACATCAAAATACTTAGCACACTTTTCAAGCACTGCCTTTTTATCAAAAGAGTCAAGGTCACGCACAAGTCTGTGTGTTGGGAATACAACAAGACCCGGATGCTCCATATCTACAAGATAAATCATCTGGAAATCCTGAGCATCACCCTGCTTGGAAATTCCCTGCTCACGGCAGTAATTTCTGTAATTGAGAGCTGTTTCATAACGGTGATGACCGTCTGCAATATAGAGCTTGCGGTCTGCAAAATCTGCAACCAGCTTTGCAATAACAGCCTCGTCTGTGATAATCCACAGGCGGTGTGTGATGTTGTCATTATCTGTAAACTCAAGAGCAGCAGTACCCTGTGACTGCTCATCAATTGTAGCAAGTGTTGTATGCTCCTCGTCCATATAAAGAG
>JAXJTT010000049.1:0-2751 GCA_036309445.1 Ruminococcus sp.
AAAACTACATAAGCGTGTTTTTCTGTTCTTGCCATAAAAGCATAGAGGTATTCAACATTTATATCTTCTTTATCAAGAACTCCTAAAGCTGTTGAAAGCTTGCCCGGAGCATCTCCGATTTTTACACCTACAACCTCTGTGATTTTCAACAGATAGTCCTTTTCTGCAAGAACTTTAGTTGCTGTTTCGTTATCGTTTACGATAAGACGGAGTATGCCGAATTCTTCGGTATCTGCAATAGAAAGAGCACGGATATTGACATTATGCTCTGCAAGAGTTTCTGTAATTTCAACAAGAGCACCCTTTTTATTCTCTACAAAAACATTGAGCTGTTTTAATGACATAACACTGACTCCCTTCTTAATCGTGTAATTTACGTTTATCAATAACTCTTACTGCCTTGCCTTCACTGCGGACAATTGACTTAGGTGCAACAAGATGTACTGCAGGGTTAATTCCAAGCATAATCTTCATTGCGTTTGCAAGAGCTTTCTCCTTTGCTGTAACACCGCCTACTGTGTCAGTAAACTGGTCAGCATTCATTTCAACGTGAACATCAAATGTATCAGTATTGCCCTTACGGTCAACAACAATCTGATAGTTAGGCTGATAGCCTTCGTTTAACAGAACTGTTTCAATCTGGCTTGGGAATACATTAACACCACGGATAATGAGCATATCATCGCTTCTGCCCATTGGCTTAGCCATTTTGATGAGAGTACGGCCACAGGAACATTTCTCACGTGAAAGCACACAGATATCTCTTGTGCGGTAACGCAGAAGCGGGAATGCTTCTTTGTCAAGAGCTGTGAAAACAAGCTCACCCTTACTTCCCTCAGGTAAAACTTCGCCTGTGTCAGGGTCGATAATTTCCGCTAAGAAATGGTCTTCGTTGATGTGCATACCGTTCTGCTCGCTACATTCAAAAGCAACACCAGGACCTGATGTTTCAGTAAGACCATATATATCATATGCCTTGATGCCAAGTGCTTTTTCAATGCCCTGACGCATTTCTTCTGTCCAAGGCTCGGCACCGAATATGCCTGCTTTAAGAGTAAGCTCCTCAGGCTTTATACCGTTTTCCTCAAGTGTTTCGCCGATATATGCAGCGTATGAAGGTGTGCAGCAAAGAATTGTAGCACCAAGGTCCTGCATAAACTGAATCTGTCTGTCGGTGTTACCTGAAGACATAGGAAGAGTAAGACAACCAACCTTATGAGAACCACCGTGAAGACCTGCACCACCTGTGAAAAGACCGTAACCGTAAGCAACCTGACAAACATCTTCCTTTGTGCCGCCTGCCGCTACAATAGCTCTCGCACAGCAGTCTTCCCACAAGTCTACATCGTGCTGAGTGTAGAAGGCTACAACTCTGCGTCCTGTTGTACCTGATGTAGAGTGAATACGCACACACTCGCTTAAAGGCTTACCTAAAAGACCATATGGATAAGCATCACGAAGGTCTGCCTTTGATAAAAACGGAAGCTTGTAAAGGTCTTCGATACCCTTGATATCATCAGGAGTAACACCCTTTTCATCCATTTTTTCACGATAATAAGGAACATTTTCATAAACGTGCTTAACCTGCTTCACAAGTTTTTCTGACTGAAGCTTCTTAAGCTCTTCTACAGGCATTGTTTCAATGTCTTTCTGATAGTAATTCTGCATTTGATCGCCTTCTTCATTAAAATTTTGCAAATTAGTTGTTGTAGCCCAATTCAAAAGCAACTTTATTCATTTCGACAAACTTTGGAGCTACTGTGTTTTCGATTGCGTTTATCCATCTCTCGTATGGGATATCAAAATACTTAGCAGCTTTACCCATAAGTACAATGTTTACAGCCTTTGGAGTGCCTGCCTGAATTGCAAGAGAAAGGGCATCCATTTCTTCAACCTTGAGACCCTTTGCTGAAATTTCAGAAAGGATTTCAGTAGGATATTCCGCTGCACCGATAATTACAGGCATAGGGTCAATCTGCTGTGTGTTTACAACAATAGTTCCGTCTTTCTTAAGATACTTTGCGTATCTGCCTGCTTCGAGTTTTTCAAAAGCAATGATAATGTCTGCTTCGCCCTCTGTAACAACAGGTGAATAAACCTTGTCACCAAATCTTACATAAGTAACAACAGAACCGCCACGCTGGCTCATACCATGTACTTCACTTACTTTAACATCATATCCTTCGTCCATAAGCAGACGACCGAGGAGCTTTGATGCAAGCAAACTACCCTGTCCGCCTACGCCGACAATCATAATACTTTTTGTATCCATTTTTTACTCCTCCTTAAACTATAGCATCAAATGCACAGAGCTGCTTACATACGCCACAGCCTACGCAAAGTGTAGTATCAATCTTAGCTTTGCCGTCCTTGAGGCTGATAGCCGGACAACCTAACTTCATACAACGCTTACATGACTTACATTTATCAGTATCAACATTCAATGCCGGCTGTGCCTTTACAGACTTTAACAATACGCAAGGACGACGTGAAATGATTACTGATGGCTCTTCAACTGCAAGCTCTTCCTTAACTGCTGTTTCGCAAGCCTGCAGGTCATATGGGTCAACAACTCTTACTCTGTTGATACCGAGAGCCTTGCAAAGCTCTTCAAGATTAACCTTAGCCGCAGGATCACCCTTGATGTTGTAGCCTGTAGTAGGATTCTGCTGATGACCTGTCATACCTGTGATAGAGTTATCAAGAATAATAACAGTTGAGTTTGTAGCGTTATAAGCAACATTTACAAGA
>JAXJTT010000050.1:0-2271 GCA_036309445.1 Ruminococcus sp.
AGCAGCATTATCTCGCTGTAAAGAATATCCTCGGTTTTAAGAATGTGCAACAGCTTTATCTGCTCATCGATAGTCAGTGCTCTGACAGGGATTTTCTTTTGCTTTGATTTAGGGCGTTTCATATCGCACATAGGGCTTATCTCAATAATACCTTTGCGGATAGCCTTGTTGAATACAGCGCCGAGGAGCTGATACATCTTGTTGATGCAGGATTGTGAATAGTCCAAACAGCCCGAAAAGAAAGCAATTACATCTTCTTCTGTTACAGCTTTAATCTCCATATCAGAGATTGCAGAGAGCATTTTTAATGTGGATTTCTTGCGGTCATAGCTACTCTGCCTGATTTCGTTCAGCATAAGCTGTTCCTCGATCATTTTGTCGGCGAGGTCATAAATGGTCATTGGCTTTGGCTTCTTCGGGTTGTGAAGGTTACCCGCCTGAGCCTGAATATGAAGCTCTCGGATTTTATCCTTGACCTCTTTCTCTGTCTTGCCGTATACGGTTTTGCGGAGCTTATCGCCGTCAATCGTCAGCGTAACCTGTCCTGCATAGCGGTTGCGGCTTTCTATAAAGTATATTGAACCGTCTCCGTGCGGAAGTTTCATTCTTTTGTTTTTCGTGCCTTTAGTTTTCATTTTCCGTCCTTTCCGCCTAAAGACACTGAATCGTAATCTGACTGTAAATATGATAGCTCAGATTTGATTCAGAGTCAATAGGCTTTCACACTTTAAATTGATAAATTTTTTTCTTTATTAAACTCTTCTTGTTTTACTCCATTCGATGAACGCCTGTTCGCTCACCTTGAAATTTTTGCCAACTCTCACCAAAGGAAAATCGGCTCTCATCATAATGCCTCTCGCTGTCGGCAGACTGCAGCCGAGAGCTTCGGCAACTTGTTTTGTGTTCAAAAATTTAATTGTCTCGTTCATATTATCCCTCCTCAGTTGCCGTACAAGCCGTCGGCTTCTAATGTGTCGATTGAATTGTAGAGGGCTGTCAGCAGATAAGCTCTCATATTTTTTATTTCGGTTGTGTTTTTTTCGAGTGAGCCGATAACATATTCAATATGCTCGGCGGTGAGCTTTGACAGCCGTTTTCGGACTGTTTGTATGGGTATTTTCCGCTTGGCAATCCATACATAATCGTCGCCTGAACAATATGTATCTGTAATCAGGCTCACGATTTCGTCAAGAATTCCACCGTAACTGCGCTCTGACAAAACATCATATTCAATTTGGTATTTGATCTCATCTTCCATCTCATCATAGCGGATAGATAGATTGGTATTACTCAATTCAGTATTACTATAATCAGTATTATTTCCTGCGGCTTTTCCGCACTCTGTAACGCTGATTTGCCGCATTCCTGAATCCTGATCATCAGCAATATTGACTGCGGAATATTCGCTGCGAGCAATCTGCCGGACGTAAATCAAATCAGGTTTGCCTTTGCCTTGCTTATGTCTGCATATCAACTTGAAGCGTTCAAGTTCACGAAAGAGCTTAGTCGCCTTGTCGTGGCTGCATTTGAGTTTGTCACAAACCTCACTGTTGGTGAAGTAAACTATTACTCTCCCGTTATCATCGGTCAGACTATTCTTTTCGGATAGTAAGCTCCGATCAAGCAACAGAGCATAGAGTAGCTTTCCTTCCGATGACAGCTCTGTATATGTACCCTCAAAGAGAGCCTTCGGCAGTTTTATAAACTTGATGTTCATCATATTCGTTCCTTTCTTTTAATAATTCCCTTTCACTTGTACCCACTGGGAGAGACGGTTTTTGAAGTAATTTTGAAAATTTTTTTGAAAATCCCTCCATTATGTATGGAGTGGGAAGACCTATTTTTAAGGGCAACTCTCATAACTTTGTTGACTTGCACAAATTCATCACTTTGTTTTTGTGCAATATTCAGTTTTCAAAAATACCCCTTTCACCTATACCCAATGGGAGAGGTTGTTTTTTAAGTCACATTGCAAAAATATTTATAAAAATTTTGTACTCCTTTCATTAAGTAAGGAGTGGCAATGGGTGTTTTTACGGGTGTATTTTTATGATTTGTAACCTTGCACAAAACCGTCGCTTGGTTTTTGTACAATACAACAAGTTGATTATTAACCCATTCACTTGTACCCAGTGGGAGCCGTCATTTTTTAAGTCTGGCTTCAAAATTTTTTCAAAAAAATAACGCCCGCCAAGATTGGCGGACGCTGAAAGAAACGAAAATGTTGTGATAAATATTCTTAATGAAGAATCTTAGCAAGCAGCCTGTTTG
>JAXJTT010000051.1:0-14998 GCA_036309445.1 Ruminococcus sp.
CACAACACTCTGTTATTAGAAGATTTAGACCCTAAGTCTGCTTATGTTATTTATTCTGACTATAATGGTAACAAGGAGGCTCGTTGCATATCTGATTATGATATTAGAATACAAACTTCTCATAACAGTAGACGATTATATTTGAATGGTGTTTTCGGAGGAATACCATATAATTCTGATATATATTATTCACAAGATATATACAATTTTGTGAACGTGGAGGATTAATATGGCATATAAAAACCATCAACCACATTTCACATGTGCGATTGTAGTTGCACACGGAGATTCCGAAGAAATTATCGCAAAACATGTTAGAGCATGTTTAAAACTGCCGATTCATATTCACAAAAGAAAAACAAGTATTCAAATAAATGGTTTAGTTCATGAGTTAGAAACCAATTTTAAAAATGTTTTATCATTGAATAGAAATAAAGATATTCACATTAATGTATCAAAGGGTAAAATTTTAAATGATTTTAAAATTTTCACCCTTATGGATACTGATGACTGTACAGAAAAAATAAAAGAATGTTACATAGACGGTAGTTTGTTTAATGGTTATGCTTTAAAGGACTATGTCGTACCGATTTATGCAATTTCTGATATGGAAGAAGTTCTATATAAATGTAAGATAATACCTAAAAAATTCAAAGATAAAGAAAAAGTAACAGGATATAAAAAAGTGTTTGATATTCCTAAACCACCATACATCGAAAGTAAGGTAGATGAACTCAAAAAGATGTCAAAAACACTTGAAGAATCCAAACAAACAAATCTTGAGTGCTTCTTTAATTACTGTATTGAGCAATCAGAAAAACATAAAGTATAAAATAAAAGTATGAGTTTTTTGTATTTTATAAAAATCTTTACTTTTATATCTAGTGTTGACTCCCTTGACTGGAAAGACCCGAGTGCAACACAGATTACCAAAAACATAACCTCAAAAATCAAAAACGGCAGTATTATTCTTTTGCATAACGGTGCAAAAAACACACCCGAAGCTCTGCCAATGGTAATTGAAGCAATACAAAATGAGGGATACGAAATTGTGCCGATAAGTCAGATACTTCTCAAAGGTGATTATTACACTGACGTTGAGGGGAAGATGTGTCCACGTGAAAACAATGCTACAACTTGATTGCAACATGACGTTGCATCCAATCCGAGCAGAGAAAAACATATAATACTAAACTTTTGTACCCTACCGAAACACAAAATTTCCTATAAATCAAAACACAGCCGTTCCAAAACAGGAACGGCTGTGATAATTTTAAAAATTATTTATTGAAGATTGACATAATATCATAGAAAGTATCGTCATCATCGTCTGTAACGTCTTTCTTTGAGTTTGATGTTGAAGAAGTCTTCTTCTCCTCGATTACAGAGTCGCCTACGAGTTTCTTCTCAGCAACCTGACCCTCAGCATTGAAGCCTGTAGCAATAACAGTAACGCTGATTGAATCTTCCATCTTATCGTCGATAACAGCACCCCAGATGATGTTTGCATCGTCTGAAACCTTATCCTTAATGATTGTTGAAGCAGCGTCGATATCGTCAAGGCTGATATCAGCAGAAGCTGTGATGTTGATGATAAGACCCTTTGCACCGTCGATTGAAGTCTCGAGAAGTGGGCTTGAAATAGCCTTATCAGCAGCAACTGTAGCCTTATCCTTACCTGTAGCACTGCCCATACCCATATGAGCGTAGCCAGCGTCCTTCATAACTGATGTAACGTCTGCAAAGTCGAGGTTTACAAGACCAGGGAGAAGGATGAGGTCTGAAATACTCTGAACACCCTGTCTGAGAACATCATCAGCGATAGCAAATGCGTTCTGGAGAGTGATGCTTGTTTCAGAAACATACTTAAGTCTCTCGTTAGGAACAATGATGAGTGAGTCAACGCAAGCAGAAAGCTCTGCAATACCCTGCTCAGCCTGAACCATTCTTCTCTTACCTTCAAATGCGAAAGGCTTTGTAACAACACCTACAGTGAGGATACCCATATCTTTTGCAATCTTAGCAACAACAGGAGCCGCACCTGTACCTGTACCGCCGCCCATACCGGCTGTAACGAATACCATATCAGTATCCTTAAGTAATGCTGCAATTTCGTCCATGCTTTCTTCAGCAGCGTCCTTACCGATTTCAGGCTTTGAACCAGCACCCTTACCCTTTGTGAGCTTCTCGCCAATCTGAATCTTCTGTGAAGCCTTTGAGAGTCTGAGCACGTGCTCATCTGTGTTTACTGCGATAAATTCAACATTTCTTACATTCATTGTAACCATGCGGTTTACAGCGTTTCCGCCGCCGCCGCCGACACCTATTACCTTAATTTTAGGCATATACTCATTTTCCAATTCCAATTCAAAAGCCATTGAAACATCCTCCTTATTACTTCTTGCTTCATTTTATAAGCATTAAAACGTATTAAGCACAATTATACTTCATATATTAACACACTTTCGCAAAAATATCAATGCTTTTGCGTGTTTTTTTTGAATATAACACTCTTCTTTTGCTGTTTTACAACACAATTTTTCAATTATGTATATTAAACATCAAAATAAATCAGCGTAACCGTCACCGTCGGTGTCGTAGCAATCGTATGTGCCGTCACCATCAAGGTCAAAACCTGTGTAGCCTGTTTCGTGGTCTATTCCCTGACCGCTGTCTGAATCCGATGAGTCATCTTGTTCAATATACTCATCTTCCTCATCAGGCTCAAGGGAGCCGTACACGTCGGCATAGCCGTCACCGTCGGTATCGTAGCAATCATAAGCACCGTCTCCGTCAAGGTCAAAACCTGTATAACCGTCAGGTAACCCTGAGTTTTGATCTGCAGTCGGTACTTGCTGAGATTGATTGTTGCCCTGTGTTGACAACTGAGTTGAAGTTGTTGCTTGAGTTTCCTGCGGAAGTGTACCGAAAAGCAGGTCAAGTGTTCCGTAAACATCAGCGTAACCATCTCCGTCAGTATCGAAGCAATCGTCAATTCCGTCACCGTCAGTATCAAAACCAAAATAATTTGACGGCAATCTCGGGTCAACCGTTGTTCCTTGTGTAGCTGAGCTTGCCGCACTTGGGGCAACCACACCTGATGGTGTTGTAGGTGCTACTGTAGGTAAGGTTGCATTAGGGTCAAATCGTGAAGCCTTTGATGTATTGCAGGATGATACATCAAGTGTGCCTCCTATCATACCAAGATTATTCGGGTCAAGCTTTTCATTTATGATAATCATAGCTGTACGGATTTTGTAGTTGATATCCTCAGGCAATCCCAGAATTATTTTGATTCTGTTATCATAAACTATACTGATTTTTGCTGTATCAACAACATCAATTCCCGTGATGTTTTCAAATTTGTTCTCATTGATACAGTGTGAAATCTGCTCTAAAATTACGGGCATATTATTATCAGTAAAAGTGATATATTTGCCGACTTCTGCGGTTGCTATGTCGTTACAATCAAGCTGTGGAAGATTATAATTATTTGTTGTAACTTCCTCAAGTATTCTGCCTTTTGAGCTTACCAGCAGACGTTTTCCTTTATGGTTTACTATATAGGAAGGCACTGCGTCTGTAATTTTTATTTTTACTGTATCGGGAATAACAAATTCAACACGTGCTTCCTCAACAAACGGAAGCTTATCTTTGATTTTTTCGGGTGTTGCGGTAAAAGTCGCAATAAATATATTTTGCTGAGGAACAACATTACTTAACGCTATTATTTCTTCTTTAGAATAATACTCATCGCCCTCAACCTGAATTTTCTCTGTTTTGAAAAGAACCGTAAGTGAAAGTGTAACAGCAATTGCAACTACCACCGCACAGGTTACACAGGAAATAATTATCCTGCGTGTATCTATCTGCTTTGGGGTAAGCGGTTTTTTGATACGCTTTACCTTTTCGTTTTCTTTTTCTCTTATAGCCTTAGCCACACGCTTTTGCTTCTCACGCTCACCATATTCGTCAACATAGAAGCCGTCATCGTAAGCTTTTGGCTGTAAATTCTGAATTTTTTTCTCACTTTGCTTGATAAAGCGTTCTTCTTTACTCAGGTTCTGGTCATCCTTCTGGATTTTTACCTTCTCCTTAAGCTTCTGCTCTATCTTGCTGTGTGACTTTTTTTGCTTTTCGGAGGTTTTTTCCTTTTCCGCTGTTTCAGGCTTTTCAGGCTTAGGTTCAGGTTTCTTTTCAACCTTTTTTTCAGTTGCTTTTTCAGCCTTTTTGTCTGCTTTCTTTTCTTTTTTCTCTTCTTCCTTATGGAACTTCTGAGCCTCTTTCATCGCTTTTTTTCGCTCTTTTTCAAGACTTCTGCGTTCCTTTTTAGAAAGCTCCTTAACTTTATCTTCTGCCACACATATCCTCCCTTCATACTACTTCCTATACCTTCTTTATATCTGCTCCAAGTGAGCTTAGCATCAATTCTATAGATTCATAACCTCTCTCAAGGTAACATACTTTTCTTATCTCGGTAACTCCGTCAGCCGCAAGAGCCGCAACAACCAATGCCGCACCGCCCCTTAAGTCGGTTGCATCAACAGTTGCTCCGTACAAAGAACTTACTCCCTCGACAACAGCTACCTTTCCCTCTGTTTTTATTTTAGCTCCCATACGTGAAAGCTCTGTGGTGTGTCTGTATCTGCTTTCAAAAATATTTTCAACAAACACTGTTGTTCCCTTTGCAAGACAAGCTACCGCCATAAGCACCGCCTGTGCATCTGTAGGGAAACCGGGATACGGCATTGTACGCACCATTCTGAAAGACGAAAGTTTTTTCGGTCCTTCAATGCAAAGCGTAGTGCCGTTGCATCTGATATTACAACCAGCCTCCTCAAGTACGGGGATAACCGAACCGAGGTGACTTTGTATTACTCCGTTTAAAATAATCTGAGAGCCTGTAACAGCCGCCGCAGACATAAGCGTTGCCGCAACTATTCGGTCAGGAATTATCGTATGATTAACTCCCCTGAGATTTTTAACTCCGTCAATTACAATTACACCCTCACCTGCTCCGTATACTTTTGCACCGCAGTCGTTGAGGTAATCGGCAAGGTCGCATATCTCAGGCTCTCGTGCCGCATTTATTATTGTGGTTGTGCCGTTTGCAAGGCATGCGGCTATCATAATATCCTCGGTTGCACCCACACTTGGAAACGAAAGTGCAATCTTGGCACCTGTGAGGCCCTGTGGAGCCTTACAGCTGATGACTCCGTGTTTTTCCTCAATCTCTGCACCCATCTGCTCAAGAGCTTTGAGGTGCATATCTATCGGACGTGGACCTAATTCACAGCCACCTGGGAAAGAGAGCTTCGCCTCTCCTGTGCGTGCAAGGATTGCTCCGAGAAAGACGATTGAACTTCTTGTTTTTCGCATAAGCACATCAGGAACATCGCTTTTGTTGATATTGTCAGCAGAAATCAACATCGTATTATTGTATCTTCTGACCTCACAACCCAGATATCTGAGAATCTGTGAAGACACTTCAACATCGGACAATGCAGGACAATTATAGAGTACATTTTCGCCCTTTGTCAGCACGGTTGCCGCAATAATCGGCAAGGCACTGTTTTTGGCTCCCTGAACATCTGTTTCTCCCGAAAGCTTATTTTTTCCCGTAACAAGAAGTACAGACACACTAACACCCTCTCATGCAACGTAATATAAGATACATCGGATTTACCAACGTAAAATTACTTTACATTCTATGCTCGGAGTGTTTTTTTGTGCTACTGTCACACAAATCCGAGAACATTTTTTATTACCGAGTAAATTCTATCATTTGCATCGATAATTGCAGTCTTTCTTGCATTTTTTTCAAATTCAGCCATTTTCTGAGGATTTGAAAGCAGAGCATCTGCCTTGCTTATCAAAAGCTCCTCTGTCAAATCTTTTTCTTCGATTATATCAGCCGCACCTGCGTTTACAAGTGCCATTGCGTTGTGATACTGGTGATTTTCAGCAACATTCGGTGACGGAATAAGGATTGCAGGCTTACCCATCGCCTGAACTTCACTTAATGTGATTGCACCTGCACGGCAGATTACAAGGTCAGCCGCCGCCATACAAACATCCATATCGTTGATAAAATCTCGTACATCAAGATTATCACACTTTGAAATGTCTGTACCCTTTTCTTTTACAAGATCAGGGAACCAATGACCAAACTTGCCGTAAGCGTGAATGTGCTGATATTTGCCGTCCTTACCGCTTCTTGCAACCAAGCCTGAAACAGCCTCATTTACTTTTCTTGCACCAAGGCTTCCGCCAAAAGAAAGAACTACCGGTCTTTCGTCAAGACCAAGCTTTTTCCTTGCTTCTTCCTTGTTTGCTGTAAGGATTTTTCCTCTTATCGGATTACCTGTAACGGCAAAATCCGCTTTTTTGTCAAAATGTTTTTTGGCATCGGGTACTGCAAGCATAACTTTATCAACAAGCTTTGCAAGCATTTTGTTTGTGATACCCGGGTAAGCATTCTGCTCATGAACAATAGTAGGTATCTTGAGCTTTGCCGCCGCACGTATCACAGGACCTGATACATAACCGCCTGTACCGATGCAGATATCAGGGTCAAAGTCCTTTATAATCTTTTTAGCGTCAATAGAAGAAGATATTGTTCTCTTGACGGTTTTTACGTTGTCAACAAATCCCTTTGGAGAGATTTTTCTTGAAAATCCGCTTATTACTATAAGCTTCATATCATAACCCGCCTGAGAAACAAGAGTTTCTTCCATTCCGCCCTTGTTGCCCACAAAAAGGAACTGTGTGTCGGGTTTTCTTTCTTTAATATATCCGGCGATAGCAAGTGCAGGATTGATATGTCCGGCGGTACCTCCGCCTGCGAGCAGAACTTTCATAAATACGCCTCCGCTTACTTTCTTTCTATATTAGCCGTTCTTGAAACTGAAAGCACAAGTCCCATCTGCATCAGAAGCATAATGAGCGAACTACCACCGTAACTGAAAAACGGCAAGCTGATACCTGTGTTAGGCAACCAGTCTGTGATAACGAGAATATTGAGAATTACCTGCAAGCCAATCTGAGAAGTAAGACCAATTCCCAGAAGCTTACCAAAAGTATCTTTTGCACGCAGAGAAAGAGTTATTCCTCTCCAGATGAGAAGTGCAAAAATCAAAAGTATGAGGGTTGCTCCGATAAAACCAAGCTCCTCAACTACAATTGCGAAAATAAAGTCGTTCTGTGGCTCAGGAAGATAGAGATATTTCTGTCTTGACTGACCAAGACCGAGTCCCCAAAGACCGCCTGAACCGATTGCATAAAGTGAGTTTCTTGTCTGCCATGTTGTCTGCCACATATCTTCGGTAGTATAGATAAGCGACTGTCCCCAACCGTCCATTCGGGTCATAGCATATGTAAGTCCACCTGTAAGTGCAAGGAAAACTACAAGCACACCGATTATCACGCCACCTGCGATGAGGTAACTTGTTCTCATTCCGCCCATATAGAGCATAAGTACAGTGAGCATTGCAATGATAACGATACCTGAGTAATGAGGCTCAAGGAACAGAAGCAAAGCAACCGAGCCGAAAATCAAAACACCGGGGAGAACACTGTATTTTGCAAACTGCATTTTATTGTAATATTTACTGCACCAATGAGCAAAGAAAAGAATTATCGCAAACTTTGCAATCTCTGAAGGCTGAATATTGAACGGACCAAACGGAATCCAACGCTTGATACCGTTTGTAGCAGGAAGAAAAAGAACTATTGCAAGGAAACCGTAAGCAACAACCATAATCAGCGGTGCAAGCTTATGGAGCTTGTTGTAGTTAAAAAACGAAATTCCGAACATACCGGCAATACCGATAGCCGCAAATATAAGCTGTCTTTTAAGGAAATAGTAGCTGTCGCCTTCTTCGTAATATGCTACAGGATAACTTGCTGAGAACATCATAATAATACCGATTGTAAGAAGCACAAGAATTATTATGCAGAAAGGCAGGTCAATACCCATTCCGATTGCAAACCAGCCGTTCTTTTTCTTCTGAGGACGTCTGCTGTTTCGGGATTTTGCTGATTTTCTTGCAGTTTTCTTTTCAGCTACCTTTTCATCATAAATTCTGTTAATGTCAGCTTTGAGCATCATTTTCTGATACGGAGCCATAAATCAGTCCTCCTATACAGATTTCTCGGGCAACACCGAAAAAACGATGTTGCCCTGTTTATACACAATATAAATTAAGATTAAACTGCCACTACACCAAAATATGCAAGTAACACAGCGATAATTCCGAAGATAACTGTTACAATGCTGAACACTGTAACAATTTTAACTTCGCCCCAACCGCACATTTCAAAGTGGTGATGAATAGGGCTCATCTTGAAAAGTCTTTTGCCCTTTGTAGCCTTGAAATAGCCAACCTGAAGAATAACAGAGAACATTTCGCAAAGATAGATGATACCTACCGGTAAAAGAAGTATAGGCATATCTACTGCAAAAGCCAATGCACAAACCAAGCCGCCAAGGAAGAGTGAGCCTGTATCGCCCATAAAGATTTTTGCAGGGTGGAAGTTCCACAAGAGGAAGCCGAGGCAAGCACCTGCCGCAGCAGCACTCATTGCAGTTACACCCAACGCACTTGTCATACAAGCAATTACCATAAACACAAGGCAGAAGAAGAATGTTACTGAACCATTAAGTCCGTCTACACCGTCTGTGAGGTTTACGGCATTTACCATACCAACAATTACTATCGCAGAGATGATATAGTAGAAAAATCCAAGGTCAACTCTGCCGAGGAAAGGAATGGTTGTTTCTGTGCCACAACCAAAAATTGCAAGAATTACAACATAAACAATTGCGGCTGAAAACTGAAGCACAAGCTTCTGCTTTGCAGTAAGTCCAAGGTTGCGCTTTTTTGCAACCTTTGTATAGTCATCAACAAAGCCTATCATAGCATTTGCAAGAGCAAGGAAAAGACCTGCAAAGATTGTTACTGTCTCTCTGCCCATATCAGCGATATAGAGGTCAATGAAATTTTTGCCGATTAAGAGATATACGATTGTGCTTATTACGGTTACAAGCACAGTTCCGGCTATAAACATAAGTCCGCCCATAATCGGAGTTCCCTGCTTGCTTTTGTGCCAGTTCGGACCTTCTTCGAGAATAGTCTGACCAAAATGAAGCTTCCTGAGCTTTGGAATCATATATCCTCCGAGCGTTGCGGAAATTATAAAAGCCACCAATGCCGCAACAAATGTCCAGATTCCATATACCATAATTACCGTTCCTTTCATACGGCTAGCCGCCGCAGTGATTTTATTTTATTACGAACACCATTGAAGTGTAGTAAGATTTTCACATTTAGTCGCTTACACTCACAGAAGATACAAACTTGACGGTTATTACCGTACCCTCAGGCACCATCATGCCCGGTGCTATATCCTGCGAAGCACTTATCACGCTGCTTGAGCTTGATGCACCCACAAGGCTTACGTTAAGTCCGTATGCACTTGCAACAGAATTGACTTCTGATACTGTGTAACCGATTGAGAGGTCAGGAACCTCTACGGTTTCTGTCTTACTTGCATTGTCTGTGTAAAGCACAATGTTTGCTCCGTTTGGTGCACTTGAAGATGCAGACGGTATCTGTGACAATACTGTATCGCCTTCACCCTTGATTGTTACTGTGAAGCCGTCAGCGTTGGCAAGTGACTCAGCCTCTGCAACAGGAAGACCTGTATAAGAGCCTACGGCAACATCAACAAACTCAAGTTCTTCTTCTGTATAGTCTGTTCTTATATCAAGGTATGGAAGTACCTCAGACATAATATCCACAAATACAGGAGCCGCAATCTGTGAACCATAGTATACATCACCGTCAGGAGTATCAAAGAACACAAGCATTGCAATCTGTGGGTCATCAGCAGGAGCAAATCCGCAGAATGAAGCGATGTAGTCCTCTTTGAACTGACTCTGCTTTTCTGTGATACCCTTTTTCTCGGAAGTACCTGTTTTACCGCCTACTTTATAGCCCGCAACATAACCGGCACTTCTGCCTGATGATGTTGAGTTGAACTCAAGAATTGAGCTCATTTTTTCGGAAGTAACACTTGATACAATCTGTCTTTTTACTTTCTTCTCAACGCTCTTTACTACATTACCTTCGGAATCTGTAATTTTTGAAACAACGTGAGGTTCAAGCACATATCCGCCGTTTGCAACAGCAGAGCAGGCTGTAATCATCTGAATAGGAGTGATTTTGAAGTTCTGACCGAAAGATGCAACCGCAAGGTCAACTTCACCCATATCTGCAAAGTACTGGTCGTCAGCTTCACCCGGAAGGTCAATACCTGTTCTTTCGCTGAAACCGAAACCTTCATAATACTGTGTGAATTTCTTTATACCAAGCTTCTGTCCTATCTGCATAAAACCAGGGTTGCAGGAGTGACAGATAATTTCTGTAAATGACTGTGTGCCGTGACCCTCTGTTGCGTGACAGTGAATCGGGGCAGCATCGGCAATTGTCATTGAACCGCCGCAGAAGAAGCTTGTGTTATCGTGTATCAAGCCTTCTTCGAGAGCCATTGAAGCTGTGCAGATTTTAAATACCGAACCAGGCTCATATGTATCTGCAACTGCTTTGTTTCTCCACATTGCAGACAAAGCCGCACTCTCAGCCTCTGCCCTTTCGTTTTCAGGGAGAGCAAGAATTTTTGCCCTTGCTGAATCCGTAAGCTTATAAGGGTCGTTAAGGTCGTAACCATCAGAAGTTACCATTGCGAGAATAGCACCTGTGTTTACGTCCATCGCAATACATACGCCACGGTTTAAGATATTGTAATTGAGTATAGCATCTGCCATATATTTCTCACAGATTGACTGAACCGTTGCATCAATTGTGAGATAAAGATTGTTACCGTTTTCAGCATCTACATTCTGCTCATACTGGAACGGCATTTCTGTGCCGAGTGAATTTTTAGCCGTTACAATTCGACCCGGTGTGCCTCTGAGGTAATCGTCATATTCGTACTCAATTCCCTCAAGACCCTGCTCGTCACTTCCTGTAAAACCGATTACGCAGGAAGCAAGCTCATTATTAGGATAGTAACGCTTGTAGTCATCAAGCAACTGAACAGTGTAGCTGTTGCAGTCGTACTCTTCCTGTATTTTCTTTATAAACTCAAGAATCTTTGTTCTTGCCTCAGATTCTATTTTTCTTTTTACAACAACATAATAGCTGTCTTCTTTTGTTTTTTCAAGAAGGTCGCTTTTTTCAAGCCCGAGGATTGAAGACAACCCCTCTGCCACAACTTCTCTCTGCTCGTCTGTTTCAAAATACTTCGGAGCCATTACAACCTGCCATACTGAGGCACTTTCTGCAAGAACTTTTCCTTTTGAGTCATATATAGTTCCACGCTTTGCAGGAAGCTCGGTATCTTTGAGCTGCTGGTCAACAGCCGCCTCCTGAAGCTGAGCACTCTGCACTGTTGTAAGGTATCCGAGTCTTGTGATAGCCGCACCGAAACCAAACAAAAGTATGATTACAATTATTATAGCGGTACGCTGTCTTAAACGCTGGTTAGGACCTTTTTCTCTGCCTTTATTCTTGTTTCTGCCAATACCCAACGAAAAACTGCTCCTTTCCATATAATCAAAAGCTGTTTATTTCTTATATGTAGCGTTTATATTACGCATAATGTTGAAAAAAGAGTCAAGACGCAGTCTTAACTCTCCATTCCCTCATAACATATCTATTAAGTTGCTGCGTATGTTATGACCAAAGATTCTGAAGTGAGCTGACAAACTGAGTGAAAATGTTTTCATCCTTCGGAGAAGTTACTTCAGCCTTGTCGCCTCCCGAGAGAGTTACAAACTCCTTTTGTGTATTTGATGCTTTGGTCATACCAAGCTGATTTTCCGCATAGTTTTCGATTTCGGCAGTAGTGAGTTCTGCCTGTAAAGCCATTTCTGTCTGTGTGTAAATACTCTGGCTGTCAGAAAGTGTTTCCTTTGCGTTGATAATCTGCTGGTTAAGCTCAGTAAGCTGAACCTGACCTACGATAATTGTTGCGATTACCAAAGCTACAACCGCACCGCCAATTGTGCCGACTGCAATCTTGAAAGGATTACGCTTACGACGTCTGTTCTTATAGAGTTCCTCCTCAGGAAGAGTAAGAACCTTTTTTACTTTTTTATTTTTATGAGCAACTTTGTCTGCCTTTTTCTCTGTTTCTTTACGCTGAGGTAAAGCAGATGCTGTAGAAGCATCGTCAAAGAGATCTAAATTGTAAGCTGCACTTGAATTTGTATATGCCATAGTATACACCTTGTGCCTTTCCGAAATCATTTTATAAAACACACAACAGGCTTATTTTTCTGTATAAGCAAAAAGTTACAATATTTTTTAAGAACTTTTTATGCCTAATTTCCAATAAGCCTCGATTATAACTAAGTTTTTATGTATATATAGTTATTACAACCGTTTTTACCACAATAGCTTGTAGTTGTAATCACATTTACAACTTTGTTATATTTTACTACAAAATACTGCGTTTGTCTATAGTCTCAGAAGAAAAAAACTATATTTTTTCGCATATTCTCAACTTTGCACTCCTCGCCCTAGGATTAAATTCCAATTCTGTCTCATTTGCACAAACAGGTTTTCTTGTAATAAGCCTTGCCTTCGGCTTATTTCCACAAACACAGACAGGAAAATCACTGGGGCATGTGCAACCTTTACACCACGAAGCCATCTTTTGTTTTACGATTCTGTCTTCAAGCGAATGGAAGGTAATAACTGCCAGCCTTCCGCCGCTACCGAGCAATTCAAAAGCACCATCGAGTCCTTTTTCAAGCACACCAAGCTCATCATTTACCGCAATTCTGATTGCCTGAAAAGTTTTTCTTGCAGGGTGTCCCTCTCGTCGTACTCTCTGAGGAACATTGTCTTTGATAATTTCAGCAAGCTCCAGAGTAGTTTCGATCGGCTTTTCTTCTCTGGCTCTTATAATGCCTTTTGCAATAGAATCTGCAAATTTTTCTTCGCCGTAAGTATAGATAATTCTCTTAAGCTCTGAAAGAGGCAGGGTGTTTACAAGATCAGCCGCCGTAGTACCGCTTTGGCTCATACGCATATCGAGAGGTGCATCTTCGTGAAACGAAAAACCTCTTTCTGCTGTATCGAGCTGGTGTGACGAAACGCCTATATCAAACAACACACCGTCAAGTCTTCCTACACCTCTTTGTGTGAGAACCTGAGCAATATCAGCAAAGTTTGATTTGATTATTATTGAATTTTCATTATTACTGAAACGCTTTGTGAGCGTCTGGATTGCATCGGGATCCTGATCAAGTGATATCAACTTACCTGTTGTAAGCCTTTTTAAAATCTCCGAGCTGTGGCCACCGCCACCGGCTGTGCCGTCGACATAAATGCCATTTTCTTTAATATCAAGCCCTTCAATTGTTTCCTCAAGAAGAACCGGAATATGTGAAAATTCCATAATGTCCTCCTTATACAAACGAAAGACTTGCAACTGCGTCGGCAAGCTGCTCTTTCTGAGAATTTACATAATCTTCAAAAACGGTTTTGCTCCAGATTTCTATTCTGTTGTTAAGTCCGATAACAAGAGCATCGCTGTCAAGCTTTGAGTTTTCTCTGAGAGTCTGAGGGAGAAGCACTCTGCCCTGTGCATTTGGTGATACCTCAACCGCTGTAGCTGTGAAGGTATACTGCAAAAGCATAGCCTTGTTTGCCGGCAACTGCATAATCTGGGCACTGAACTGCTCAAAAACTTCCTTGGACATAGCCTGAATACAAGGGGTGCCAAATCCCTGAGCTATGTAGAAAGTCTCGCCCAGCTCTTCACGGAATTTTGCGGGCAACACAATTCTGCCTTTAGCATCAATCGAATGATTTGATGTACCGGAAAACACTCTGCCCACCTCCGTAAAGTTCCAAATTCTTCAAAAATTGGTCTTTTAAGGCACCTATTGACACCTAATGACACGATTTTCCCTTATTATACCCCATCAGCCACTAAAATGCAATAGCATTTAAATTCAAAATGAAATTTTTTTCACTAAAAATCTGTAATGTTTTCAA
The DNA here is from genome assembly GCA_036309445.1 of Ruminococcus sp. GTDB lineage: Bacteria > Bacillota > Clostridia > Oscillospirales > Acutalibacteraceae > Ruminococcoides. Next base: position 14,073 of record JAXJTT010000051.1, read on the forward strand.
ATTTGAAACCAAACTGACGAAGTGAAGTTTTTATTTTCCTTTTTAGCAAATTCAACGCAAAAAAGCCCTCTGAAACACTGCTAAAAGCCTTGTTTCAAAGGACTCAGAAGGATTACTTGTAACCTTTTCCGACTGAAATTGTTACAAAGTTAAAACATTTGTTCTATTTTATAATATTGAAACCTTTGCTTTATGTAGCTTAATCGCACACAAAAGACTGTAATATTTTTGCAGGTAAACCTCAACACAAGCACGCATAAAACTACTCAGCAAAAGTAGTTCGAAAATTACTTTTGCTGAGTAAGCATTTAGATTATTTGCAGAAATTTATCATTTCTTCATAATATTTTTGAGCGTTCTCCTCATCGCCATTTTCGAAAAATGCTATTATAATATTTTTATATGTTCCTTTTGTATACGGATGAGTATTCGGTAAAGCTATTTTAAATATAGCAAGTGCCTTTTGATAAAGTTTAATAGCACTATCAAAATCACCTTTATCATCGTAAGCAACACCTAAATTATTATATGTCATAGCCAAATCAGGATGATTTTCCGGCAATACTTCATCATATATTTTAAGTGCTTTATTATAATGCTCAATAGCCTTATTCAAAGCCCCTTTATCATCATAAGCAGCACCTAAATTATTATATGTTGATGCCAAGTCGGGATGATTTTCCGGCAATACTTCATCATATATTTTAAGTGCTTTATTATAATGCTCAATAGCCTTATCAATATCACCTTTATCACTGTAAGCCGCACCTAAATTATTATATGTTGATGCCAACTTAGGATGATTTTCCGGCAATACTTCCTCACGTATTTTTAGTGCTTTATTATAATTCTCAATAGCATTATCAATATCACCTTTATCAGCATAAGAAACACCTAAATTATTATATGACATAGCCAGATCAGGA
>JAXJTT010000052.1:0-1684 GCA_036309445.1 Ruminococcus sp.
AGCAGCAGATTCCTACTATGTTTGAGGAGTACGGTGATATAGTTTCAATTCAAGACGTTATGAAAATGCTGGGAGTTGGAAGATCAGCCGTTTATTCAATGCTGCAAGAAGGCACTCTGCGGTCAGTGAGAATTGGTAGAAAGTATATTATTCCGAAGCAGAGCGTTATTGATGTACTATTTCCGTGATAACGTAATCGCATAATTGTAAAAGCCGATCAATATTGATATAATTGAGATGATGATTATTGGTCGGCTGGTCAATTAAGAAAGGAGAGAGAATATGCCGACCACAGGATATTTAAGACAAAAAAACGGACGTTATTATGCTGTTCTAAATCTCTATGATAGTACGGGCAAGAGGATTCAAAAATCTCACGCAACAGGGCTTACAGTCAAGAACAATAAGCGCAAGGCTGAACAAATATTGAAGCAACTCTGTGTTGAGTATGATAATAAGAACCTCAGTTTTTACTCTAACATAAAGGTTGCTGACTATTTCAAAAAGTGGCTTATAAGTATCCAGCCTGAGATAAGACCGAACACCTATCGTAGTTATAAGGGAAATATGGAAAACCATATTATTCCTTATTTCGAGAAATTAGGTGTTGAGCTTCAAGATTTAAAACCCTTCCAACTCACCGAATACTACAAGTCTAAGATTGGTGTTGTTTCAGTTACAACAATTAAGCACCATCATCAAAATATTTCAAAAGCTCTTTCTGACGCTGTTGAAAAAGGATTGATAACAATAAACCCAGCCACCGCTGCAAAAACGCCGAAGCAAACTAATAGCTTTAAAGCGGAGTTTTTGAATAAGGAGCAAATAAAGCAGCTTTTGAATTATCTGAAAGATACGAGCATTTTTCTACCAACTTATCTTTGTACGGTGTATGGTTTCAGAAGAAGTGAGGTGCTGGGATTAAAATGGCACAACATAGATTTTGAAAATGAAACAATATGGATCAGGGAAACATTACAGCAAAGCACCAAAGAGATTAGTGGACAGTCAAACTATACATCCGAAACGAAAACAGAAAGCAGTAACCGTACTCTACCTATGATACCGAAAGTAAAACAGCTCCTTCTTGAACAGAAAGAGCGTCAGGAGAGAAATAGGGAATTTCTGAAAACAGGGTATATCGAAAGTGATTATGTATGTACTTTTGATAATGGAAAAGAACTTACTCCCAATTACCTAACAAAGAAATTCCATCTTCTCATAAAAAAGCAGAATGAGTTTCCTCAAATAAGATTTCACGATTTACGGCATAGTGTAGCAAGTAATCTGCTAAATGATGGCTTTACGACTGTTCAGGTTGCCGAATGGTTAGGTCATAGTAGCTCAACAACGACTTTAAAATTTTATGCTCATATTGACAAGACTTCAAAAATGGCAATTGCAAACAACTTAAAAGCAGGCTGATTCTACCAGTTTTATACCATTGCAAACATCAAAAACAAACACCAAGTAAACACCTGATGATGACCAAAGTGGTGGAAAAGTGGTGGAAACATCAAATCTCACAGGAAACCGGGAATCGAGCAAGAAAAGAAAAAACCTCAGAAACGGCTTAGATAAGCCATTTCTGAGGACTGGATTTGGCAGGGGCAGAAGGACTTGAACCCTCGGCACGCGGTTTTGGAGACCGCTGCTCTACCAACTGAGCTATACCCCTAAATAT
>JAXJTT010000053.1:0-8160 GCA_036309445.1 Ruminococcus sp.
ATTTAGTTCGATAGTAGTAGAAGGAGATTATAACCAGTTTACAATTGCTTATTCTGCTTGTAAGAGTATCCGTTTTTATGGCACACTTACAACCACAGCAGAAAATGTTATTATCACTCGCAATCAGGCAATTGAATAAGAGGTGATGTTATGAGTTATACATACCCCAATTTCATACCTGAAAATACAGCACCACAGGGTGCAAAGTATATTGGAGTCTATGACAGCAACAACAAAAGAGTTTTGGGTGTACCACTCGGTAATTTAAAGTTTCCGAATGTGGGCGAAAAACTCTATTCTTTCGGCTTGCTATCAGACTTGCACCTTGACGGCATCGGAAAAAACGGAACATATCTCAGCGAAGAAATGACCTTCTTTGAAAATCAGGGTTGTGCTTTCTGTTGTCATGCAGGAGACATTACTAACATCGGATTCTGGTATAACAAGACCGACACGGAGATGTATCTGTTGCAAATGACTGAATACAAAAGCGTTATTGAGTCACACCCAAACTTACCAATGCACGGTATTTGCGGAAATCACGAGAGTTATAATAAATCCATTATGGAAAATCTTACTGAACTGAAAGAATATACAGGTCGTGATTTGTACTACACATACACGCACGGCAACGATGTTTTTATTTTCATCGGTCAGCCCGGTGGTACGATGTATGTTAGAAAAGAAGAGTGGATTAAAGAGCTTCAATGTCTTTATGAAACTCTCGAAGCAAACAGAGACAAACGCTGTTTTGTGTTCGAACATTTAACGCTGAGTGACGACAGCGGTAATCCTGAAAATATCCACAATGCTTACTGGTATGAGCTTGAAGCAACGCTTGTGAATATAATGAAGCACTACAAAAACGCAATTCTCTTTCACGGTCATTCACATCTGGATTTTAAAGAGCAGGAAAAGTATTCGTATGCAAACTATTCAATGAAAAAAGGATTTAAGTCTATAGGCCTTCCGTCTAGTTCAGGTAGTAGAATATCTGTTGACGGAAAATTGCAGAAAAACGATTCTGCAATACGTGGAGGCTACATTGTAGATGTATACGAAAACTATGTAGTTTTAAAAGGTTACTATTTTGAGACTCTTGAAGTAGTGCCGATTGCTCAATATTGCATAGATACAAAGCTTCTGAATGTTGAAGCAAATACTTTTAAAGATAGCTCAGGTGTTATAACAATATAAATTATAGAAAATGCTTATATCAGGTCAGCTTTTAAAACCAGTTTATAGTTAGGTAATGTTTATGGTGGCTGTTTCACTTAAATTTGAAGTGAGACAGCCTGATTTTTAGTTCTATAAAAATGTAATCTGTAAAAATCTTTCAGCAGAAGATAAAAATATCGTCTCTTATTGATTTTATGGTGATATTGTGTTAAAATATAGGGTAATGTACGGCAATTACACAGAGTCGTATTATTATAAAAGCATTTTATTCTCAGAAAGGATGTTATATATGAAAAGTGACGCTATAAAATATGGTGTAACTAATTCACCACACAGAACATTATTTAATTCACTCGGTCTTACAGCCGAGGAGCAGAGCAAGCCGCTTATCGGTATTGTAAGCTCATTTAACGAGATTGTACCCGGTCATATCAACATTGATAAGATTACAGAAGCTGTAAAGCTCGGTGTAGCAATGGCTGGCGGTACTCCAATCGTATTCCCTGCAATCGCTGTTTGTGACGGTATTGCTATGGGTCATCAGGGTATGAAATATTCACTGGTTACACGTGACCTTATTGCTGACTCAACTGAGTGTATGGCGTTGGCACACGGTTTCGATGCTTTGGTTATGATTCCAAACTGTGACAAGAACGTTCCGGGTCTTCTTATGGCTGCTGCAAGACTTAATATTCCTACAATTTTTGTAAGTGGCGGTCCTATGCTTGCAGGTAAGATTAATGGCTGCAAGTCAAGTCTTTCATCTTCATTTGAGGCTGTTGGTGCTCATGCGGCAGGTAAGATTACTGACGAAGAGCTTGCAGAGTATGAGGAGAAAATCTGTCCTACCTGCGGTTCTTGCTCAGGTATGTATACTGCAAACTCAATGAACTGTCTTACAGAAGTTCTTGGTATGGGCTTACGTGGAAACGGTACAATTCCTGCTGTATATTCAGAGAGAATCAGACTTGCTAAAAAAGCAGGTATGCAGATTATGGAAGTTCTCAAACAGAACATCCGCCCAAGAGATATTATGACAAAAGAGGCATTTGAAAATGCACTTACAATAGATATGGCTCTTGGTTGCAGTACAAACAGTATGCTTCACCTTCCTGCTATTGCTCATGATGCAGGTATTGAAATCGACCTTGACATTGCAAACAAAATCAGTGCAAAGGTTCCTAATATCTGTCACCTTGCTCCTGCAGGTCACCACTATATGGAAGACCTTAATGAGGCTGGCGGTGTATACGCTGTTATGAACGAAGTTAATAAGTTAGGTCTTTTACATACAGACTGCATTACTGTTACAGGTAAGACAGTTGGCGAGAATATCGCTATGTGCAAGAATAAGAATACTGAAGTTATTCGTACAGTTGAAAATCCATACAGCAAAACAGGTGGTATCGCTGTGCTTAAGGGTAATCTTGCTCCTGATGGCTGTGTTGTAAAGAGAAGTGCAGTAGCAGAGGAAATGATGCATCATAAGGGTACTGCAAGAGTATTCGATTGCGAAGAAGATGCTATGGCTGCTATTATGGGCGACCAGATTAAGGAAGGCGACGTAGTTGTTATCCGTTACGAAGGTCCAAAGGGTGGCCCTGGTATGAGAGAGATGCTCAATCCGACTTCTGCTATTATGGGCAGAGGCTTAGGCAGCACAGTTGCTCTTATCACAGACGGACGTTTCTCAGGTGCAACAAGAGGTGCATCAATCGGTCACGTTTCTCCTGAGGCTGCTGAGGGCGGTCCAATCGCACTTGTTCACGAGGGCGATATGATTGAAATTGATATCAATGCAAATACTATCAACTTACTTGTTTCTGACGAAGAACTTGCTAAGAGAAAAGCTGAGTGGCAGCCACGTGAGCCAAAGATTACAACAGGTTATCTTGCTCGTTATGCAAAGCTTGTTACATCAGGTGCTAAGGGTGCTGTTCTTAAGTGATTGGTTGATATGCACAAAAAGTGTTTAGGATTTTAATGTAATGAAGTCTTAAAAATAAAACAAATAAGCAATATGCACAATTAACTCCTTGTCCTATTGGGCAAGGAGTTCTTTTTTATATTTCGGGGGTATTTCTATTGTAAGTTTTATACAAATATGCTATAATTAACAGGTAAGTTTAAACGGAATTGTAAAAAACGCTAAATTTGCATATATATAAACCCGAAGGGAGATTTTTAAATTGAAACAGTATAACGCAAAAAAAATATTGAATATTGCTCTTGCAGGTCACGGTGGCTGTGGTAAGACATCAGTTGCCGAGTCTATGATATATCTTGCGAAGGCTTCCGAGAGACTCGGAAATATTGCAGACGGCAATACAGTTCTTGACTACGACAGTGAAGAAATCAAGAGACAAACTTCAATTCTTACTTCAGTAGCTCCTATTGAATGGAAAAATACAAAAATCAATATTATCGATACTCCCGGCCTTTTTGACTTTGAAGGCGGTGTATCAGAAGGTATGCGTGCTGCTGATTCAGCTTTGATTGTTGTTTCAGGTAAAGACGGTGTCAATGTAGGTACAGAAAAGGCTGTAAAGGCTGCTACTAAAGCAGGTCTTACAAAAATTTTCTTTGTTAATGGTCTTTGTGACGAAAGCTCACGATTCTATCGTGTATTTGAGAGCCTCAAGGCTACATTCGGTCCTTCTGTATGTCCTGTTGTTGTACCTTACATTGTTGACGGTCAGGCTAATACATACGTAAACCTTTTCGATTATAAGGCGTATAAATATGAAACAGACGGCACTGTTTCTCAGACTCCATTACCTGATATGGGTAACAGACTTGAGGGCTTACGTGAAGCTATCAAAGAGGCTGTTGCCGAAACAAGCGAGGAGCTTCTTGATAAGTTCATCATGGGTGAGGAGTTCACACCTGAGGAAATTATCCTTGGTGTAAGTAAGGGTGTAAAAGAAGGTACAATTTGTCCTGTTTTCTGCGGTGATGCTCACAATACTTTTGCATTCGACCAGTTCCTCAACAGCCTTGTATGGCTTGCACCATCTGCGGCTGATAAGAGTGATGAAATTGCAGTTGATGTTGATGGTGAGCCTGTTGAAGTGGCTGTAAACGAAAATGCTGCTGCGGCTGCTTTTGTATTCAAGACAGTTGTTGACCCATTCATCGGTAAGCTTTCATATGTTAAGGTTGTATCAGGTAAAATCACCCCTGATGCTCCTCTTGTAAATATGCGTACAGGTGCTCAGGAAAGAATCAGTAAAGTATTGACTGTAAGAGGCAAAAAACAGATTGAAACAGATTATATCGGTGCAGGTGACATCGGTGCTATTCCAAAGCTTGCAAATGTTAAGACAGGTGACACACTTTGTTCACCACTTAGAAAAGTTGTTCTCGATGGAATCGATTATCCTGTATCTTCATATACAATGGCAATTTATCCTGCAACTAAGGGTGACGAGGATAAGGTTGCTCAGGGTCTTGCAAAACTTGCAGAAGAAGACCCGACAATTAAGTTTGTAACAAATCACGAAACACACGAAATGCTCGTTTCTGGTCTTGGTGAACAGCATCTTGATGTTGTTATTTCAAAGCTTAAAGCAAAATTCAATGTTGAAGCAAAGCTCCAGAAGCAGAAAATTGCGTATCGTGAGACTATCCGCAAAAAGGTATCAGCACAGGGCAGATACAAAAAGCAGTCTGGCGGTCACGGTCAGTTTGGTGATGTGTGGATTGAGTTTGAGCCATGTGAGAGTGAAGGTTTAGAATTTGCAGAACGTGTAGTTGGCGGTGCGGTTCCTAAGAACTTCTTCCCAGCAGTTGAAAAGGGTCTGCGTGATTCTATCAAGAAGGGCGTGCTTGCAGGCTACCCGATGGTAGGTATCAAGGCTACACTTTATGATGGTTCATATCATCCTGTTGACTCATCAGAAATGTCATTCAAGACTGCCGCAAGTATGGCTTATAAGAACGGTATTCCAAATGCTTCTCCTACATTACTTGAGCCGATCGGTTACCTCAAGGTTACATTACCTGATGCAAATATGGGTGACGTAATGGGCGAGGTTAATAAGCGTCGAGGCAGAGTATTGGGTATGACTCCTGCGGCTGACAGTGGTATGCAGGTTGTTGAAGGCGAAGTGCCAATGGCTGAAATGGACGATTTTGCAACATATCTCAGACAGGTAACACAGGGCAGAGGCAGCTTTGAGTTTGCTTTTGAAAAGTACGAAGATGCTCCGGCAAATGTTGCCGCTAAGGTTATCGAGAAAGCAAAGGTTGACGAAGAATAATTCATATTTTCTATATTAAATCCTGACACACCCCTTGTCGTAAAATTTACGGCAAGGGGTGCTGTTTCTCTTGACTAACCTATGTGTTATATGGTATTTTTTGTAATACAAGTTTTTTATGCGTGGTGTTTTTATTGACAAAGCTTTTAGTTCGTATGTTTATTAAGGATAGCGAAAATGTGAAAAATCCCGATGTGCGTACTGCATATGGTAATATGTCGGGTATAACGGGAATAGTATTAAATCTTTTTCTGTTTCTTGCTAAGCTTATTGCAGGTATCTTTTCATCCTCAGTTTCTATTGTTGCAGATGCATTCAATAACCTTTCTGATGCAGGAAGCTCTGTTGTAACTTTTCTGGGATTCAAGCTTGCAAGCCGACCTGCTGATGACGAGCATCCGTATGGTCACGGCAGATATGAATATGTAGCAGGAATGGCAATCTCGGTCGTGATTTTTCTTGTAGGTTTTGAACTTTTTAAAAGCTCAGTGCAAAAGATTTTTCAGCCTGAGGCACAAACCTCACTTTCTGTTGTATCTGTATGTATCCTGATTGCGTCTGTATTTGTTAAGCTGTGGATGTTTTTCTTTAACAGAAATTTGTCAAAGAAAATTTCTTCAAATACGCTCAAAGCTACTTCAATGGACTCTCTTACAGACTCTATCGCTACTTCGTTGGTGCTTATCGGTCTTATGATTTCTAAGATTACAAACATTAATATCGACGGTTATCTTGGCTGTGCTGTGGCTGTTTTCATTTTTGCGGCAGGTATTTCAACTTTTAAAGACAGTCTTTCACCACTTTTGGGAAATCCTCCTGAGCAAGAGTTTGTAGATGAAATCAGAGATACAGTGCTAGAAAACGAAATGGTTGTCGGTATTCACGACTTACTTGTTCACGATTATGGTCCGGGAAGATGTATAATTTCCTTACACGCTGAAGTACCGCAGGATGAAGATATTTTAAAGGCTCACGATGCAATCGACCTTATTGAAAAACAGCTTCAATGCAAATTTAACTGCGAAGCAACCATTCATATGGATCCTATTGCTGCTGACGATGATTACACAGTAGAGCTTAGAGAAAGCATTGAGAAAATAATTCTGGATATTGACGCATCTCTCAGTATTCACGATTTCAGAATAGTTAAGGGCAACACTCATACAAATGTTATTTTTGATCTCGTGATTCCGCATAAATTCTGCTATTCAGATAAAGAAATAATTTCACTTGTCCGAGAAAATGTAAGAGAGCTTGATGATAAGCTGGTGCTTGTTATTCACATTGATAAAATTTACATAAACTCTTCAAGTAAGCTTAAATGCTGAAAAATCCCCTATGACTGCAATATGTCATAGGGGATTTTGAGTTAAATTATACTATCGTCCGTCGGTCATAACGGCTGTTTCGGTTTCTGTTTCTCTAAAAAGCAGAGAGATACACCAGATTGCGGCAAGTGCAACGAGAATGTAAACAACTCTGCTGATAATGCCAGTCTGACCGCCAAAAATCCAGGCTACAAGGTCAAACTGGAAAATACCGATACAGCCCCAGTTGATTCCTCCGATAATGAGAAGTGTCAACGCTATTTTATCAAGCATAAAAATCCTCCTTTATGTTTGTTGTAAATAGTGTTGACACATTTTTTAAAATTATTCAAAACAAATTTTTATAGTTTAAGAAGCAAACATAATCATAAATAACAGAATTGCAAAGCCGAGTGCAATAACAGCAATGCCTATGTATCTTGTGATACGTACAGCCTTTTTGATTTTATGCTTTGAAATCATATTTTCGGTAGGGAAAGGTAGCAGTAAAAGCATAATTCCCAGAATTACACAGCTTGAAAAAGATAAAATCATTCCTATTGTATCTAAAAAAGAAAACAAAAACATACCAACAGGTATACCAAAAACACATATAGTGTTGATTGCACTAAATACAGTGCCGAATTTCTCTATTCTTTCATAATATTTATTAGCGTTTGCGTGACATTCTTCATCGCAGTATTGCTCAAAATATGTAATTTCCTTGGCACAGTAATCACATTTTTTCAAGTTCTCATACCCTTTCATATTGTATTAGTCATATGTTTAATTTTATCACAAATACAGATTTTTTTCAATCTTATTGTTATATATGATTTTGGAAATTTGTTTATATATGACGTTTATTGAAAAAATAAAGGTTTTGTGGTATGCTTTTAAGGAATAATTCAAAAAATTAAGGTGGGGAATATGGAGAATTTTTTTATTGCAGTAAATGCTGTTCTGCCGATGTTCATTATGCTTATAATCGGCTTTTTTGTGCGGAAAATTAAGATAATTAAGGAAGAACACCTGCCGACACTGAATAAAATTGTGTTCAATGTGTTTTTTCCTTTTCTTATGTTCAACAACGTGTATGGTTCGGATTTCTCTGCAGTATTCAATCCGTTTTTACTGGGGTTTGCTGTTATTGCCGTTCTGATACTTTATTTTTCATCGCTTGGTTTTACGCTTGCAGTTGAAAAGAACAACAAAAGCAGGGGTGCGATGATTCAGGCTTTGTATAGAAGTAATTTTGTTGTTCTCGGTATGCCGATTGTTGCAAATATTTTCGGAAGTGAAAGCTTAACAATGACAGCCGTGCTTGTGACTGTAATTATACCTATGTATAATATTCTTGCGGTTATAACTTTGGAAGTTTTCAGAGGAAAGACAATTAAGCTCAGTAAAAT